>NZ_CP019428.1:5136983-5473966 GCF_009834565.1 Pseudomonas sp. R76 | reverse complement strand
CGCTTCCATACCCAGCTCGGCGAAGGCGACAACGCGCGACTTCTTGATGGCTTGCGCCACCAGGTAAGCTGCGCCGCCGACGGCCATCAGGTACACAGCCTTGTGGTCCTTGATCGCTTCGATCGCGGTCGGGCCGCGCTCGGATTTGCCGATCATGCCCAGCAGGCCGGTTTGCTCGAGGATCTGACGGGTGAACTTGTCCATCCGCGTCGCGGTAGTCGGGCCGGCTGGGCCAACCACTTCTTCGCGCACCGGATCAACCGGGCCGACGTAGTAGATGAAGCGACCCTTGAGGTCCACCGGCAGGGTTTCACCCTTGTTCAGCATCTCGACCATGCGCTTGTGCGCAGCGTCGCGGCCGGTGAGCATCTTGCCGTTGAGCAACACGGTTTCGCCCGGCTTCCAGCTCTGCACTTCTTCCGGGGTGAGGGTGTCGAGGCTGACGCGACGGGCCGATGGGCCGGCTTCCCAGACGATTTCCGGGTAGGCGTCCAGCGGTGGCGCTTCCAGCGACGCCGGGCCGGAACCGTCGAGCACGAAGTGCGCGTGACGGGTGGCCGCGCAGTTGGGGATCATGCACACCGGCAGCGAGGCTGCGTGGGTCGGGTAGTCCATGATTTTCACGTCGAGCACGGTGGTCAGGCCACCCAGGCCCTGAGCGCCGATGCCCAGTTGGTTGACCTTCTCGAACAGCTCCAGGCGCATCTCTTCGATACGGTTCTGCGGGCCGCGCTTTTTCAGCTCGTGGATGTCGATGGATTCCATCAACACTTCCTTGGCCATGACTGCGGCCTTCTCGGCGGTGCCGCCGATGCCGATGCCGAGCATGCCCGGTGGGCACCAGCCGGCGCCCATGGTCGGAACGGTCTTGAGCACCCAGTCGACGATCGAGTCGGACGGGTTGAGCATGGCCATTTTCGACTTGTTCTCGGAACCGCCGCCCTTTGCCGCCACGTCCACTTCCACGGTGTTACCCGGGACGATGGAGTAGTGGATCACGGCCGGGGTGTTGTCCTTGGTGTTTTTGCGCGCGCCTGCCGGGTCGGCGAGGATCGATGCGCGCAGGACGTTTTCCGGCAGGTTGTAGGCGCGACGCACGCCTTCGTTGATCATGTCGTCCAGGCCCATGGTGGCGCCGTCCCAACGTACGTCCATGCCCACGCGCACAAACACGGTAACGATACCGGTGTCCTGGCAGATCGGGCGATGGCCGGTGGCGCACATGCGCGAGTTGATCAGGATCTGCGCAATGGAGTCACGCGCTGCTGGCGATTCTTCGCGCAGGTACGCTTCGTGCATCGCCTGGATGAAGTCAACGGGGTGGTAGTAGGAAATGAATTGCAGGGCGTCGGCAACGCTCTGAATCAGGTCGTCTTGCTTGATCACGGTCATGAGTCGCGCTCCTCTATAAGACGGGAACATTCAATAAAGGTGGCTTCAGTGTTGCATCGGTCGGCTGAATCCACCTTTCCAAGGCGCGTCGCGAAGAAGAGCAAGTATTGTTGACGCGACGCTAAAAAGGCGCGGCAGTATAACCCGGCGCGGTGGCCGATACACCCGACTATGGTCAAACTCTGTGGGGCATGATTCCCTGTACGCGACCCTTCTGATAGAGACCTTATATGCCTGAACTGCACGTCGGCGAACGCCATTGGTCGGTAGCCACCGGCAGCAACCTGCTGGACGCCCTGAATCTGGCGGGTGTGGCCGTGCCTTACAGTTGCCGGGCGGGCAGTTGCCATGCGTGCCTGGTGCGTTGTCAGGGTGAGGTCGAGGACAAGCAACCCGACGCCCTGACCCCGGCGCAGCGCCAGGACGGTTGGCGTCTGGCCTGCCAGTGCCAGGTCAGCGGGGATCTGCAGGTCGAGACGTTTGACCCGCTGCGTGACGGTTTGGCCGCCAAAGTGGTCGGCGCCGATTGGCTGGCGGCGAACGTGCTGCGCTTGCGGCTGCAACCGGAGCGTGGCCTGCGCTATCGGGCCGGGCAGCATCTGGTGCTGTGGGCGGGGCAGGTGGCGCGCCCCTATTCGTTGGCCAGCTTGCCCCAGGAAGATCCGTTCCTGGAGTTCCACCTCGATTGCCGTCTGCCCGGTGAGTTCAGCGATATTGCCCGCCAGTTGCAGGCAGGAGACAGCCTGCGATTGGGCGAATTGAGAGGCGGCGCGCTGCAATACGACCCCGACTGGCAATCGCGGCCACTCTGGCTGCTGGCCTCGGGCACTGGCCTTGGGCCTTTGTGGGGCGTGCTGCGTGAGGCCCTGCGTCAGGATCATCAAGGCGCCATTCGTGTGATTCACCTGGCCCATGATGCGCACGCGCACTATTTGGCCGAGCCCCTGGCGCAGCTGACTGCGCAGCATCTCAACTTGAGCGTGGAGCTGTGGACGGCGGCGGAGTTGACCCAGGCATTGGCGCAACTGCGGCTTGTTTCGCGGCAAACTCTGGCCTTACTCTGCGGGCACCCTGCCAGCGTCGAGGTGTTTTCCAAGCGCTTGTTCCTGGCGGGACTGCCGCGTAATCAACTGCTGGCCGATGTGTTCCTGCCCCGTGGTTGAGCGCTGAATTCGACAGCCGCGAGATCCGCCATGACCGACGCCATTCTTCAACAACGCGAACGCGGGCTGCTGATTCTGCAGCTCAATCGGCCCGACAAGAAAAACGCCCTGACCCGCACCATGTACACCCAATTGGCCGAAGCGTTGGAGCAGGCCGATGCGGATGCCACTGTCCGCGCCGTGCTGATTCAAGGCAGCAGTGAGTGTTTTACCGCCGGTAATGACATCGGCGACTTTCTCGAACAGCCGCCCAGCGACCTCGACAGCCCACCGTTTCACTTTATGAAAAGCCTGCTCAACTGCCGCAAGCCGGTGATCGCCGCCGTCGCCGGTGCGGCGGTGGGCATTGGCACGACCCTGCTGCTGCATTGCGACCTGGTGTATATCAGCCGTGACGCGCGTTTGCGCATGCCGTTTGTCAACTTGGGGCTGTGCCCCGAGTTTGGCTCCAGCTTGATCCTGCCGCGGCTGCTGGGGCATGCCAAAGCGGCTGAGTTATTGCTGCTGGGCGAAGGGTTTACCGGTGAGCAAGCGGCGGCGTGGGGCATTGCCACCGAGGCGTTGGCCAGTGGTGAGGCGGCATTGGCCAAGGCGCGGGAAGTGGCTGAACGCTTTGAAACGCTGGCGCCGGGGGCGGTGCAGGTGAGCAAGCAACTGATGAAAAGTGTTGATCGCGACCAGTTGCGGCAGGTGATTGAGGAAGAGGGGGCGTTGTTTACCCAGCGGTTGAAGTCGCCGGAGGCGATTGCGGCGTTGTCGGGGTTTATCACCCGGCGCTGATGACGCCATCGCGGGCAAGCCCGGCTCCCACAGTCGACCGCAATCCCCTGTGGGAGCTGGCTTGCCTGCGATGAGGCCCCCAAACTCATACATCCTCGGCCTTGAAATGCAAAAAGCCCCGCCATTCACATGGCGGGGCTTTTGTTTTTCAGCCTGTCACTCAGACCATTGGGTCGCCAACGTGCAGGATCTTCATGCCGTTGGTGCCGCCGATGGTGTGGTAGCTGTCACCCTTGGTCAGGATGACCCAGTCGCCTTTCTCCACCACGCCGCGCTTGATCAGCTCGTCGATGGCAGCTTGGCTGACTTCATGGGGCGGCAACGAAGCCGGGTCGAACGGTACGGTGTACACGCCACGGAACATGGCGGCGCGGGCCTGGGTTTCGCGGTGTGGGGAGAACGCGTAGATCGGCACCGAGGAACGGATACGCGACATGATCAACGGCGTGTAGCCACTTTCGGTCAAGGCGATGATCGCTTTAACGCCCGGGAAGTGGTTCGCGGTGTACATCGCAGCCAGGGCGATGCTCTGGTCGCAGCTTTCGAACTCTTTGCCAATGCGGTGGCTGGAGGTCTTGCTGGTCGGGTGCTTTTCAGCGCCGAGGCAGATACGCGCCATGGCTTGCACCGCTTCCAATGGGTACGGGCCGGCAGCACTTTCAGCCGAGAGCATCACGGCGTCGGTGTAGTCGAGCACGGCGTTAGCCACGTCAGACACTTCAGCACGGGTCGGCATTGGGTTCTGGATCATCGACTCCATCATCTGGGTTGCCACGATCACCGCTTTGTTGTGGCGGCGTGCGTGCAGGATGATTTTCTTCTGGATGCCGATCAGCTCGGCGTCACCGATTT
Organism: Pseudomonas sp. R76; assembly: GCF_009834565.1. GTDB lineage: Bacteria > Pseudomonadota > Gammaproteobacteria > Pseudomonadales > Pseudomonadaceae > Aquipseudomonas. The sequence goes on along the minus strand of NZ_CP019428.1, from coordinate 5,469,779 downwards.
CCACGCCCAGGTCGCCACGGGCAACCATCACAGCGTCGGAAGCCTTGATCAGGCCGTCGAGGGTTTCGTCATCGGCCACGGCTTCGGCGCGTTCGATCTTGGCTACCAGCCAGGCGGTGCCGCCAGCTTCGTCGCGCAGTTTACGCGCGTATTCCATGTCGGCAGCGTCGCGCGGGAAGGACACGGCGAGGTAGTCCACTTCCATTTCGGCGGCGAGAATGATGTCGGCCTTGTCTTTTTCAGTCAGGGCCGGCGCCGTCAGGCCACCACCGCGGCGGTTGATGCCTTTGTGGTCGGACAGCGGGCCGCCGATGATCACGGTGCAGTGCAGCTCGGTCGGGGTCGCAGTGTCGACGCGCATTACCACGCGGCCGTCGTCCAGCAGAAGTTCGTCACCGACGCCGCAGTCTTTCACCAGGTCCGGGTAGTCAATACCCACGACTTCCTGGTTGCCGTCGGTCAGCGGGTGGCTGGTGGAGAAGGTGAACTTGTCACCGATCTTCAGTTCGATCCGCTTGTTGGCGAATTTGGCGATACGGATTTTCGGGCCTTGCAGGTCACCCAGCAGTGCCACGAAACGGCCGTGCTTGGCGGCCAGGTCACGCACCAGCTTGGCGCGAGCCTTGTGCTCGTCCGGGGTGCCGTGGGAGAAGTTCAGACGGGCAACGTCCAAACCAGCCAGAATCAGCTGTTCGAGGACTTCCGGCGAGTTGCTGGCCGGGCCAAGGGTGGCGACGATTTTGGTGCGACGGACGGACATGCACAGACTCCTGAGTTCAAGCGCTGGAGAAGGCTACTATGCTCTTTCGTTGTAGTCATTGTTCGTTTGCACTACTTATCGACGATTGGCTTGTTTTTGCAGCGGTTGAATCGACGAACATCCTTGAAGATTTTCGACGAGGGGTCGATACACTGCTCAAGACAGGAGAACCCCCATGCGAATTTTGCTCGTTGCTGCCCTGGCCGTCAGTGTTGTCGGCTGTACCCGCTGGTCGATGGACCACCATTTGAACAATGCTTACCGCGCCTATGGGGTGGGTGATTGCGAGCGCGTCACCCTGGAATTGTCCCAGGTCGACCGTGAGAGCCGTACCCGTCGTTACGTACAACCGGAGGTCTCGATGTTGCGCGGACAATGCCTGGAACGGCAGAAGTTGTTCGTGGACGCCGTACAAACCTACCAATTCATCATCAGTCAGTACCCGACGAGTGAGTACGCTTTCCGCGCTCGCGCCAGGCTCGACACCCTGCAGCAATTGGGGCATTACCCCGGCGCCAGCGTTGCGCAGCCACGGCCAGCGTCTTTGTAATTATATTTGTCATGCTGTAGCTGGCCCGACGCCAGTCTTGGACTATTCTTTGAGTGTTCGTTTGTACAAGTTTCTACTCAAACGAATGCGAGGCCCGGATTCGGCAGCTGTTTAGTGACCATAACGCTGTACGTTGTCACACCGAGATCCAGGGAGAGCGAGCCATCGGCTCGTTCCGAATCACTGGCACGGCCAAAACATGGCCATTGGATGGCGATCTCACATGGTTACCCACCGACGGATCGAGCGGCACCAGTTACATTGCTTCCTGCAGGTGTTCAATCGTCTTACCGACAAGCCTATCGGTTTTCTGGGCAATGTTTCCGAAAACGGGCTGATGTTGATCAGCCAATTGCCCATGATGGTCGATGTGGACTTCGAGTTGCGCCTGAAAGTCCCTGGGCCGGACGGCGAACTCCAGGCCATTGACCTTACCGCGACCTGCCTGTGGAGCCATGAGGACATCAATCCTCAGTATTATGACTCCGGGTTCAGTGTGATTGATGCGTGCGAAGAGTACGGGCAACTGATCACCGCCTTGTTGAATTACTTCAGTTTTGATCCCTTGCAGGCATCCGCCTAGGCACTGTGTGTTGTCGGCCGGGTTCGGTTTGTTGCCCGAACCTGGTCGTACACTCGCGCTCAAAATACGCCGGCTTTTTTCCAACCCAGATAACGCGTCACCAGGGCGGCACCCAGCGCCGAAGGTGAGGTGTCCACTACGGACAACCCATGCGCGCTCAGCCGGTCGTGGAGTTCGTTACGCGTGTTGAGGTAGTCCACCGTGCCGCTATAAGCCAGTGCCTCGGGCAAGGTCTGCACGGGGGCCTGGCGCAGTTGATCAAGCACCTCCTCGCGCAGGCTGGCCACCAATACACGATGCTGTCGGCTGATGCGCTTCACCGCTGTCAGCAGTGCTTCATCGTCCTCATCGCGCAGGTTCGTGACCACGATCACCAGCGCCCGGCGTTTCTGCCGAGCCAGCAGTTGGCTGGCGGCGGCCTGGTAGTCCGCGCTGCGCCGGGTGGTATCCAGGTCGTACACCGCATTCAGCAGCAGGTTCAACTGGCCGCTGCCCTTGACCGGCGCCAGGTAGCGTGGCTGGTCACCGGCAAAGGTGCACAGACCCACGGCATCGCCCTGGCGCAGTGCGACATAGCTGAGCAGCAGGCATGCGTTAAGCGCGTGGTCGAAGTGCGATAACTCGTCATCCTGGCTGCGCATGCGTCGGCCGCAATCAAGCATGAACACAATTTGCTGGTCGCGCTCATCCTGGTATTCCCGGGCGATGGGCGTGCGTTGGCGGGCGGTGGCCTTCCAATCTATCTGGCGCAGGCTGTCGCCTTCGCGAAATTCACGCAGTTGATGGAATTCCAGCCCTAACCCCCGGCGCTGACGTTGTTGCACACCAAGTTGGCTCAGCCAGTTATCCACACCCAGCAGCTGCGCGCCGTACAGCCGGGCGAAGTCCGGGTAGACGCGGGTTGTATCGTTAACTTCAATAAAACGTCGTGCTGACCAGAGCCCGAAGGGGCTGGGCAGGTGAATTTCACAACGGCTGAAACGGAAGTGCCCACGCCGCAGAGGGCGTAGCCGATAACCCAGCTCACTGCGTTCACCGGGGCGCAGTTCGATGGACTGAGGCAGGTTTTCCATGCTCAGGCCGTCCGGGACGTGATCGAACACCTGCACCGTCAGTGGCTGCGGGTAGTTGTGGGTGAGCGTCAGGCGAACGTCACCCCAGCGCCCGAGCGCCATGCTGCCGGGCATTTGCCGTTGCACTTGCACAGAAGGGCGCCGACGCAAGCGTGCAGCATCCAGCAGGGTCAGCAGCAACAGCGCCAGCAGCAGGCCCCAGGCGACCGAATGCAAGGTGTCGGGCACCTTGAACTGCAATGCTGCGGCAACGCCGAGCAAGGTGTTCAGGCCCAGTAGCGCACCCAGCCAGGCCAGCAGCAGTCGGGTCGGCTTCATGGGCACGTCACTGCCGCGGCGCCGCAATCTGGTCCAGCAACTGCTGGAGCACCTGGTCGACCTCAAGGCCGTCGATGTCCAACTCCGGTGCAATGCGCACCCGGTGACGCAATACCGCCAGCGCACAGCCCTTGATGTCGTCCGGGGTGACAAATTCACCCCCGCGCAACAAGGCTCTGGCGCGAGCACCGCGAACCAGTGCGATGGACGCCCGAGGGCCGGCGCCGATAGCCAGCCCAGGCCAGGTGCGTGTGGCCCGCGCCAGGCGCACGGCGTAGTCGAGTACCTGTTCATCCAACGGCAGTTCACTGGCAATCTGCTGCAGTCGCAGTACGTCCTCGGCTTGCAGCACGGTGCGCAGCGGTTGCACATCGAGCATGTCCGCCCTGGATGAGCGGGTCACCTCGCGCACCATCTCCAGCTCCTGCTGTGCATCGGGGTAGTCCATGCGTACTTTGAGCATGAACCGGTCCAGCTCGGCCTCGGGCAGAGGGTAAGTGCCTTCCTGCTCGATGGGGTTTTGCGTCGCCAGCACCATGAACGGCTGGCCGATAGGCAGCGCCTCGCCCTCGAGGGTGACCTGGCGTTCCTGCATGGCTTCGAGCAGGGCGGCCTGAGTCTTGGCCGGGGCGCGGTTGATTTCGTCGGCCAGCAACAAATGCGTGAACAGCGGCCCCTTGCGCAGTTTGAACTGTTCGGTATGCAGGTCGTAGACGGCATGGCCGGTGACATCGCTGGGCATCAGGTCCGGCGTGAACTGGATACGCGCGAAATCGCCCCCGAAACACCGGGCCAAGGCGCGTACCAGCAGCGTCTTGCCCAGGCCCGGTACGCCTTCGAGCAGCACGTGGCCGCCGGCGATCAGTGCGGTGAGTACGTCGTCAATCACCTGGTCCTGGCCGATCACTGCCTTACGCAGTTCAACGCGCAGGGCTTGCGCCTGCCCACTGGCGTGTTGAAGGGTTTCGCTGGTCGGAGCCGTGGCTGCTGGAAAATCGCTCATAGGGCATTCCTGAGAGTTTGCAGGCACGCCACCTGACGGCAGAAATCGGCGCTGCTGAGCCGTTTTGCCGGGAGTGGGCCGAGGGCCTGACTGATGACGTGGGAGGGTTGGCGCGTCAGGCGTTCGAGCACCTGCCACTGTTCAGCGGTTTCGAGGTGTTCAAAGCCAGGGTGACGCCGTCTTGCAGCGCGTTGGACGTCACGCTGCAAGGCTTGCAGGAGTGGGCCCTGGCCACTGCGGCGCAGCAGGAAGTCGGCGCTGGCCTTCAAGTGTTCCTGCAACTGCCGGCGAGCCTTGGGCGCCGGCGCCTGGATAGGGCCTTGGCGCATACCGGCCTGCCACAGCGCCAGGGTAATCAGCGCAACAAATGCCACCAGGGCCTGGGGGAAATAGCGCAGCAACAGGGTCAGTAAATTGTCTACGTCACTGTTGAACAGCAAGGTCACGTCAGTGCCTTGGTTGAGATACCACAGCAGCCAGGCGTTGTCGTGTTTGCCGATGGCCGGGGTTTTCCACAGGTCGCTGTCGGTCACAACCGTCACGGTGCCGTTGCCGAAGTCGAGTTGCATCAGGTGGCTGGCCTTGGCGCTATTCGCGGAAAACTGTGCAACGTGTTTGGGGTCGGTAAGGTTGAAGGCGGTATCGAAGCTGAAATAGGCCGGGGCCGTTTCATTGTCGACGTAGAGCTTGGTCAGATCCGGAGCCGCTTTCTTTTTGCGCGGGGAGGCCGGCTCGTCAGGGACGTCACTCATCAGTTGGTGGATGTTCAAACGGTCAAGCAGCAGGTCGCCGCTCTTGCCTGTTTCTTCATCCCATAACGCTTCGGCAACCACCAGCAAGTGCCCTCCCGACTTGGTCCAGCCCAACAGTTGATCCACTTGGCGCGGGGTCATGTTGCTGCGTTCGCCCAGGATCAGCAGGCTATTGCCTGTGGCCGGGAGTTGGGTGAGTCGTTCAAGGTTATTGGCATGCTCAACGGCCAAACCTTGCTCGCGTAGAAAATGCTCGGCGGCCAGATAGGGGTTCTGCCGGGCCTGGGGCGAAGGGCCGCGATCCACCACTTCGTCAAAAGGGATTGCCTTGTGCCAGGCATAAAGGGCTCCGGCTCCCAGCAGGCAGGCCAGCAGTACACCGATCCAGACTAATGGGCGGTTCATTGGGCGGCCCCCGAACTGAACAACGCGCGCCAATCGGTGCAGAGTTTCTGCTGGACTGAGGCTGGAGGCAGGTGGTGACCGTAGGCGAGGTTCTGCCAGTGACGGGTCAATTCTGCACTGAACGCCAGCAGCTGCGGTTGATGCAGCTGGTGAATGCGCTCCAGCACCTGGCCTTCGGTATCGGCGCTTTTCAGTGGCAGGCTGTAGTCATGCAGCAATCGACTGAGCAGGCCTCGATATAGAAGGCCAAGTGCTTCCCGTGGCTGAGTGAGCCACAGTTGCTCGGCGGTACTGGCGATGTCTTCCGGCAACGTCTCGACACCCAGTTCAAGGCCGAACAACTGCGCCGGGGCTGGCTTGGTGTGTTTAGGGCTGGGCTGCGGGCGCCAGCCGACAAAGGCGCGCAGCCAGTCACGGTAGCGCCAGACCAGCAGGGCCAAGAGACCGATCACCAGGCTCCAAAGGATAACTTCCAAGCCCTGGCCGACATGTTTGAAGGTGTTGCTGTTGAGGCTGTCCAGCAGCGACTCAAGCCAGGCTGGTAATTTGCCGTCACCGTGCGCTTTGTTTTTAGTCGCAGGCTTGTCATCCCCAAAACGATAACGCGTGACGGTTTCCGGGTTTTTGAACGGGGGCTGCTCCAGCACAGTCTTGATCGATTGGGCGGCGGCCTGAGTACTGAGTGGCGTGCGTGCGTTTGAGTCGCCAGCCATGGCCGGCGGGCTCGACGGTAGCAGCAACAGCCCGACAACCAGCAGTAGCAGCGGCGCGACACTGCTCAGGCGTTGGCGCAGTCGACGGAATACCAGCTCCAGGTCCCAGGCTTCCAGCACGGTGCGACGATTGAGGTACAGGCTGAAACCGCAGGCAACATAGATCGGCTCCCAGAACACCAGTATCAGGGCGTAGAAGGCATTGGTCAGGTGTTCCAGCCACAGCCAGTTCGATCCCGTGCCAAGCGCCAGGCGTTGCCAGTCCCAATCCAGCTCAACCTGATCCGGTATAAACAGATAAAACATCGCCATGCAGCCAAACCACAGGCCGATTTCCAGGTGTACGCCGATGATGGTCAGCCAGCGCGCGGCACCGGCGTTGCGTTGCAGCAGTACCCCCAGACGTTGCTGGCGTGCCTGGCCACCGAGGCCTTCGAGTTGGCTGACCGGCAACACGAAACTGCGACTCAGGCTGAGTCGTCGCCAGGTCAGGCTGACCAGCAACTGGTTTTTCAGCAGTCGTGGCCAATGGCGTACGGCGTCTTTGAGACGCGGCGTTTCTCCAAACAGGGCCTTGGACAGGATGTACAGCGGCAAGCGATCGAAAGCCGGCTTGAGCCACCAGAACACGAACATTGCCATGGACGGGTGTTCCCAAAGCAAGACGGTGAGCAAGGCAAACACCGGCAGGCTCACCAGCGCCCAGCTGCTCATCAACAGCAGGCGATGTTCCCGGGCCATTAATACGCCAAGGTCCATGGCTTCCCAGGCGGTACGTGGGCGAATCACCACGCTGGCGTCACTCAGGCGCATGGCGGGTCCGTCCAGCAAGGGTCAGGTAAGTGACGACCATGAGCCAAAGCGCAGCGCCGACGAGGTATTTGACCCAGGGGGCGATCGATGTGGTGGAAGACCAGTAGGCTTCAATAAAGGCCGCGATCAGCAGGAACACCATGACGCCACAGAGCATCTGCACGCTTTTGCGTGCCGCCAGGCGCAGGGATTCGCTGCGAGCCAGCGGCCCCGGAGCGATCAGCGCCCAACCCAGTTGCAAGCCCGCCGCGCCGGCCAATGCGATGGCGCTCAGCTCGAATGCACCGTGGCCGATGACAAATGACCAGAAGGTCTGGCCATAGCCAATTTCGGTCAGGTGGCCGGAGACAGCCCCAATGATCAATCCGTTGAAAATCAGAAAGAACACGCTGCCCAGGCCAAACAGCAGGCCGGCGGCGAAGGTCTGGAAGGCAATGCCGATGTTGTGCATCACGTAGTAGCCAAACATCATCCAGTCTTCGCTGGAGGCACGCTCGGCACCGCGGCCCAGGCGGCTGGCGTCCGGGTCGTACATGCTTTGCATTTCGGCGACCTGCTGGGGGCTGACGATGCTGTAGATCAGGTCGGGAAACACGTAGACCAGCAGGGCTATGCCCGCCAGGCTGCCAAAGAACAGCAGGCTGGCGATCAGGACGAAGCGCCACTGTTCACGCACCAGCCGCGGGAAGCCGGCCAGAATGAAGGCCAATACATTCGCGCCCAGCTGGCTGCGGTGACGGTACAACTGTTGATGGCCACGCAGGGCAAGTTGCTGCAGCGGATCTACCAGGTAACTGCTGTAGCCGCGCTCTTGGGCGAGGGCCAGGTGCTGGCATAAACGTCGATAGTGACGGGGAAAATCAGCCACGTCACTCGGCTTGGCTTTACCCTGCTCCAACTGCTTGAGTTGCTCGGTGAAGGCTTCCCATTGGGCCTGGTGACGGCTTTCGAACTGGCTCTGTTTCATGTCGGCCCCAACAAGCCACGGGCCACACCATTGAGCTGTTCCACGGCCCGCGCCGGCGACACTTGCAGGGGCGTGGCGAGGATTGAGGCCAGTTCATGCACCCGTTCGCTCGACAGCTCAGCCTGGCGCTCGGCGAAGCCGAGGATGGCGCGTTGCTCGCTCAGGTCCAGGGCAAAGGGCAGTCGCAGGGCGCCAGCTTGAGGAATCTGAGGGCGCAGCAGTGGCTGTTCACGGTAGACCACCAGCGTGCCGGCGGCCAAGTCGCCGAGGCGCTTGAAATGAGGATGTTGCAGGCAACTGATGGCGCCGAGGAAGTAACCGAAGGGCAGCATATCGACGAAGCGCAGCAGGTTGCGGATCAGTGATGCGGACCAGCCGACAGGTGTGCCGTCGTCCTGTACCACCCGCAGGCCCATGACTTGTTTGCCAGGGGAGCAGCCCTGATTGAGCACCTCGAACAGGACCATGTACCACCAACTGACCAGGAACAACAGCAATGAGCCCAGGCCGATGCCGATATTGCCCAGCAGGGCCAACGGCACGAGCAGGATACCCATGATCAGCCCACGCACGCCCAGGTCGAAAGCAAAGGCCAGGACGCGTGGCAGAAGACCTGCCGGGCGCAAGGGCAGATCAATACCCTCTGGGGTCTCGATCTGATAGCGGGTATCCAACGGGGGTGATGGCATTGCGATCCTTGGCAGTGCGAGGCGGTTCAGAGACACGGATGCTAGCAGTGTCGACGCTGGAAGCAACCTTTCCAGTTTTTACTGGATGTTTGTACAGGTCATGTATCGCTGGCCCCGGACGCCTCGCAGCGCCTAGACTTTGACGGTCTTCAGTACAGGAACAGCCCGTGACCTCCATTTTCTGGTACGACTATGAAACCACCGGCATTAACCCGCGCAGCGATCGCCCGCTGCAGGTCGCCGGTATTCGTACCGATCTCGAACTCAACGAGGTCGGCCCGCCGATCAATCTTTATTGTCAGCCCAGCGACGACATCCTGCCTCACCCGGCCGCTTGCGCGATCACCGGTATCACCCCAAGTGTTCTGGCGGAAAAGGGGTTGGCCGAAGCCGACTTCATGACCCGCGTGCACGCCGAGCTGGCCGCGCCAGGCACCTGTGGCGCCGGCTACAACACCCTGCGTTTTGACGATGAAATGACGCGCTACAGCCTGTACCGCAACTTTTTTGACCCCTACGCCCGTGAATGGCAGGGCGGCAACAGTCGCTGGGATTTGATCGATGTCGTGCGCACAGCCTATGCGCTGCGCCCCGAAGGTATCGTCTGGCCGGAGCAGGACGGGCGCGTCACCCTTAAACTTGAGCGCTTGACCGAGGCCAATGGAATTGATCATGGCCAGGCTCACAATGCCTTGTCGGACGTGCGAGCCACGATTGCACTGGCCCGTTTGGTCCGGGAGAAACAGCCGAAGCTATACGACTGGCTGTTTCAGTTGCGCAGTAAGCAGCGGGTGATGGATCAAATACGCCTGCTGCAACCCATGGTGCATATTTCCGGGCGTTTTTCCGCCGAGCGTCATTACCTGGGCGTGGTGCTGCCTCTGGCTTGGCACCCGCGCAACCGGAATGTGCTGATTGTCTGTGACCTGGGGCTCGACCCGCAGGGGTTGCTGGATCTGGACGCCGCTACCTTGCGCGCACGTCTCTACACGCGGCGCGACGATCTGGCGGAGGGGGAACTGCCGGTTCCGCTCAAGTTGGTGCATATCAACCGCTGCCCGGTGGTTGCCCCTTTGAATGTGCTGCGGGCACAGGATGCCGAGCGCCTGCAGTTGGATATGGCGGCGTGCCAGGCACGGGCGCTGCGACTAACTGACGCACAGGAAGTTTGGCGCGATAAGTTGGCGGCCATTTACGCTGAGGAAGATTTTGCGCCGAATGCAGATCCTGAGCAGCAGCTCTATGACGGTTTTATAGGTGACCGCGACCGTCGTTTATGCGAACAAGTCCGGTCGGCTGAACCGGCACATCTAGCGCATCAGCAGTGGCCTTTTGATGATCATCGATTGCCTGAACTGTTATTTCGCTACCGCGCACGCAACTTTCCTGACACCTTGAACAGCGAGGAGCAACAGCGCTGGAAACTTTTTTGCCAGCAACGTTTGTCGAATCCGGAGTGGGGCGCACCCAATACCCTTTTGGCATTTAAACAGGCGCGTGAGGAGTTGGCCCTTAGTGCTACATCGTTTCAGTGCCAGGTGCTTGATCAATGGCAGGAGTATGCCGATTCATTAGCGGCTCGCCTGGCGCTGTAGTCAGGCAATTGCAGAATTATCGGAAATAAAAAAACGCCAGCAAGCTGGCGTTTTTAATGTGCTGCATATCAGGCAAGTGCCCGACCAGGCTTAGCCCAGCAGGGTAGCCCAGCCTTCAACGACGTCGCCGCCCCACTTGGCTTTCCACTCTTTCAGGGTTTTGTGGTTGCCACCTTTGGTTTCAATCACTTCGCCATTGTGCGGGTTCTTGTATTGCTTGACCTTGCGAGCACGCTTGGTGCCGGTAGTTTTTACAGCGCCACGCGGTGCTTTAACTTTCGACTCTGGATCCAGCAGCGCGATGATGTCACGCAGGGATTTGGAGTATTCACCCATCAGGGTGCGCAGTTTACCTTCGAATTCCAGCTCGGTTTGCAGCTTGTCGTCTTGGGACAGGTTCTTCAAACGGGCTTGCAGCTCTTTGATAGCTTCTTCGGTGGCACGGTATTCGTTGATCAGAGACATGTGGACTACCTTATGTAGAGCGCTGATTGACAGGGGAAGTGGGCTAATAATAGTCAGGCAATTACCTCAAGTAAACATTTAAGGACGTATTTATGTGAATTACGTTGAATGTTTGTAGCAAGGCTACGCAATCGAGTTAATTAGTAGGTGCAAGGCGTAAAGATAATCTCGGTTATTTTCGGATAACTGCCCGTGCTCGACGTTGTACAGACATATAGCGGCAGTAAAACCTTACGCTATTAAGGGCTGTAGCCAGGGCGCGCGGGCAGAATAAGGCGCAAGGAATACTGCAGTTTTTCTGCGTAATCGCTAGAATGGCGGCCTTTGCGAAGTTCTGGAGTTCCCCCCTAATGCGCACTTTTCGGCTGGTGATTGCTTGCCCGGACCGGGTTGGCATCGTTGCCAAAGTCAGTAACTTTCTGGCCTCCCACAACGGCTGGATCACCGAGGCGAGCCATCACTCGGATGATCTCGGCGGTTGGTTTTTCATGCGTCACGAAATTCGTGCCGACACGCTGCCCTTTGGTCTTGAAGCCTTCCGTGAGGCGTTTGCGCCGATCGCCGAAGAATTTTCGATGACCTGGCACATCACCGACACCGAGCAGAAAAAGCGCGTCGTGCTGATGGCCAGCCGTGAGTCTCACTGTTTGGCCGACCTGCTGCACCGCTGGCACAGCGATGAGCTGGACTGCGAGATCGCCTGCGTGATTTCCAACCATGACGACCTGCGCAGCATGGTCGAATGGCACGGCATTCCGTACTACCACGTGCCGGTCAATCCGCAGGACAAGGAGCCGGCATTTGCCGAAGTCTCCCGCCTGGTCAAGCAGCATGAGGCGGATGTTGTGGTGCTGGCGCGCTACATGCAGATTCTGCCGCCGGAACTGTGCCGCGAATACGCCGGCAAGGTGATCAACATTCACCACAGCTTCCTGCCGTCGTTTGTGGGGGCCAAGCCTTACCACCAAGCCTCGCTGCGTGGCGTGAAGTTGATTGGCGCCACTTGCCACTACGTTACCGAAGAACTGGACGCCGGTCCGATCATTGAGCAGGACGTGGTGCGTGTCAGCCACAGCGACAGCATCGAAGACATGGTGCGTTTCGGCCGTGACGTCGAGAAGATGGTGCTGGCCCGTGGGCTGCGTTATCACCTGGAAGACCGCGTGCTGGTGCATGGCAACAAAACCGTGGTGTTCTGATAACCGCGTTTTCAACGATTGAAGAATAAAGGGCCTGGGCGTTAAATCGTCCCAGGCCCTTTTTCTTTGCCTGCCATTGAGGATTGATCGATGAGCGATCCACTCGACAAAGCCACCTCCAAAGCCCCGGCGACGCTGGGGGAGGGGTGTTTGAGCCGATTTGACCCGGATGACCTGGACGCTGAGGACGGCACCGAGTTTCCCGGTGCCGCCGAGCTGTGGGAGCGTGAGCACGGTAAACCCGAGCCCTCGCAAGACTAGTCTGCCCGCCGTCGTATCAGCCGGCGGGCACGCAGGTCAGATGCGGAAACTGCCCACCAGTTGCTTCAAGCGTGCCGCCTGCTGTTCCAGGTCGGTGCAGGCGCGCAGGGTCGAGTGCAGGTTTTCCACGCCTTCCTGGTTGAGGGTGTTGATTTCGGTAATGTCCATATTGATCGACTCCACCACCGAGGTTTGTTCCTCGGTGGCCGTGGCGACCGACTGGTTCATGCCGTCGATCTCGCCAATGCGCTGGGTCACGCTGTTCAAGCGCTCGCCGGCCAGGTTGGCGATTTCCACGCTGTCCTGGCTGTGACGCTGGCTTTCACTCATGGTGCTGACCGACTCCCGGGCGCCGACTTGCAGTTCTTCGATCATCGTCTGCACTTGTTGCGCCGATTCTTGTGTGCGATGGGCCAGGTTGCGCACCTCATCGGCCACCACCGCAAACCCGCGCCCGGCTTCCCCGGCACGCGCCGCTTCGATTGCGGCGTTAAGTGCCAGCAGGTTGGTTTGTTGCGAGATGCTGGTGATCACTTCCAGAATTTGCCCGATGTTCACGGTCTTGCTGTTAAGCGCTTCTATATTGGTGCTGGAAGCACTGATCATCGCCGACAGTTGAGTCATCGCCTTGATATTGCGATCCACCACCTGTTGGCCGTCCTCGGCCAGGTGCCGCGCATCGCTGGCCTGGTTGGAGGCTTGTGCGGCATTGCGTGCGATTTCCTGGGCAGCGGCACCCAACTCGTTGATGGCGGCGGCGACGCTGTTAGTACGGTTGGCCTGCTCGTCGGAATTGACCATCGACGAATTGGACGCGCTGACCACGCGCAAGGCGACTTCGTTGACCTGCTCGGTGGCCGAGGACACTTCCCGAATCGACGTATGAATTCGCTCCACGAAGCGATTGAAGGCATTCCCCAAGCTGCCGAACTCGTCGTTGTTCTGGATGGTCAGGCGGCGGGTCAAGTCGCCCTCGCCATCGGCGATGTCTTGCATGGCGCGGGTCATCACGTGCAAGGGTTGCAGCAGCACGCGGATCAACATGCCCAGCAGCGCAATGATGATCACCACGGCAATGAGCGTGGCGATCACCGCCGAGGTGCGGAATTCGCTGAGCATGGCGAAGGATTTGTCTTTATCTACTGAAATACCCAGGTACCAGTTCACCGAAGGCAAGCCCTTGATCGGTGTGAAGGTCACGATGTTGTCCTTGCCGTTGGCCTGGACTTCGCTGAAGTCCGCGCTGATCTTCGGCGTGTTTTTCGGGTACATGTCAGCCAGGGTCTTCATCACCAGGTTTTTGTCCGGGTGCACCAGCACTTTGCCGTCAGCACTGACCAGGAACGCATAGCCCATGCCGCCGAAATTCAACGCGCCGATGTTATCCACCAGGGTTTGCAGGCTCAGGTCGCCGCCCACCACGCCGACGCTCTGGCCGGCCTTGGTGGTGCTCGGGGTGGCCACGGAAATAATCAACTGGCCGGTAGCGGCGTCAATGTAGGGTTCGGTCAGGGTTGACCCGTTGCTGCTTTGGGCGCCCTTGTACCAGGGGCGAACGCGCGGGTCGAAGCCGTCCGGCATCTTGGTGTCGGGGCGGATGGTGAAGGCGCCTTTGCTGTCGCCGACGTAGGTGGCCATGAACGCGGAGGTCAGGGCTTTCTGCTCAAGCAGGCCGGCAACCACACTGGTTTCGGGATTGATGGCGATGTTTTGTGCAGCGTTTTCCACCAGGGCAATGCGCCCGTTGAGCCAGGTTTGGATATTGCTGGCCGTGACGTCGCCCATTTCATGCAGGTAGTTATTGAGGTCGTCGCGAATCGCGTTGCGTTGCAGGTAGTCGTTATAGAGGGTAAACAGCGCGAAAGCGGCGATGACGATAAGGGAGGCTGCAAGCAGGATTTTGTGGCTGAAGCGCAGGTTTTTATTCATGGCTTGTAGGGTCCGCTAAGGTCTTAATATCCGAAGCGCGTCCTTATGGGACGCGCAAAATGACAGCGTCAAAAAAGGTGTGATACTTCTTGTGATAGCTCTGTTGGTCCCTGTAGGAGCTATCTGACCTATTTTTAGACTTTGTGGGTCATACATCGCTCTATATCGACCTGGCGGCATTAAAGATTAATCAAAGGTGACGAAATGCCTGACTCCTCGCAACTGCTTATCGGCGCCGGCCTCGATGGCCAGCCAATCGCCCAGGCCATGCGCCTGGCCAACCGCCATGGGTTGATCGCCGGTGCCACCGGCACAGGCAAGACCGTCACGTTGCAGCGCCTGGCGGAGGCCTTCAGTGATGCGGGCGTGGCGGTGTTCGCCGCTGACATCAAGGGCGACTTGTGCGGGTTGGGCGCTGCGGCCAACCCTCAAGGTAAAGTCGCCGAGCGCATCGCGGGTATGCCCTTCCTTAACTACACGGCGAAGGCCTATCCGGTAACGCTGTGGGATATTCACGGGCAGTCGGGTCATCCACTTCGCACCACCATCAGCGAAATGGGGCCGTTATTGCTCGGCAGCCTGCTGGAGCTCACTGACAGCCAACAATCGGCACTCTATGCCACCTTCAAAGTGGCAGACCGCGAAGGCCTGTTGCTGCTCGACCTTAAAGACCTCAAGGCATTGCTCAACCACTTGCGCTATCACCCGGAACTGCTCGGTGATGACGCGGCGCTGATGACCACTGGTTCCAGCCAGGCGCTGTTGCGGCGCCTGGCAGTGCTGGAACAGCAAGGTGCCGAAGCCTTGTTTGGCGAGCCGGCGCTGCAACTTGAGGATATTTTGCAACCGGCCAGTGACGGCCGTGGGCGCATCCATTTGCTCGACGCCAGCCGCCTGGTGCATGAGGCACCGAAAGTCTACGCGACCTTCCTGTTATGGCTGCTGGCCGAGCTGTTCGAGCAATTGCCGGAGCGTGGCGATGCCGACAAGCCGCTGCTGGCACTGTTTTTCGACGAGGCGCATTTGTTGTTTGCCGACACGCCAAAGGCGCTGCAGGATCGTCTTGAGCAAGTGGTGCGGTTGATTCGCTCTAAAGGCGTGGGTGTGTACTTTGTCACTCAGTCCCCAGGTGATTTGCCTGACACGGTATTGGCGCAACTCGGCCTGCGTATCCAGCACGGCTTGCGTGCGTTCACCACGAAAGAGCAGAAGTCCCTGCGTGCGGTCGCCGACGGTTTCCGGCCCAACCCGGCGTTCGATACGTTGTCGGTGCTGACTGAACTGGGCACGGGTGAGGCGCTGGTGGGCACGTTGCAGGAGAAGGGCACGCCGGAGGTCGTCCAGCGCGTGCTGGTTGCGCCGCCGCAATCGCGAATCGGGCCACTCAGTGAGGCCGAACGCGCGGCACTGATCGCCAGTTCGCCGCTGCTGGGGCGTTACGACAAGCCCATTGACCGCGAGTCGGCCTATGAAGTGTTGATGGCGCGCAAGGATCTTGGGCCGACCGAAGAGGCTAAACCCTCCACTGAAGAACCGAGCTTTACCGACAAGGCCGGCGCGTTTTTGGGCACGGCGGCTGGCAAGGCACTCAAGTCAGCCATGCAACAGGCCGCCAATCAGATGGGGCGGCAGCTGGTAAGAGGGTTGTTGGGCTCGTTGCTGGGCGGCAGCAAGCGTAAATAGGGGCTCAGGCTTTAGGCTTGGCGTGCGCGGCCAACCGCTCCAGGGCTGCGCGCAAGCCCGGGTCGCTGATCCCATCGGCCGTCGCCTGGATGGTTTCGGCGGCCGTCACCGAAAGGTTGATCGTGTGCCCCACTGCGCCTTGCTGCACGGTGGGTGGCTGCACCTTGAACTGGATACGGGTCAAGCTGGCAAATTCATCAAATACCATCAATTGTCGCTGCAGGCGTTTTTGCTGGTAGCGCAAACGGGTCGCCCAATGGCCGTCGGTGACAATTAACAGCAAATTGCCTTCACGCCAGGACGCGACATGGCAATGTTCTCGTGCGGCAGGTTGCAGCTGGCTTTCGACCAAGCGTTGCAAATGGCCCAGGCGTTGCGCGTGGCCGAAGATGGCTTTCAACGGTTTGGCTTCGCGGAGCAACACGCTTGGCGCGCGGGCTGTAAGAGGGCGAAATGCCATGTCTAGACACCTTAAGTAACAGAGCCGCCATCTTAGCAGAAAGCGCCCGTGCGCCCCCAGGCAATGCGATAACAGGCCTTTGCCCGTGAAATCAATAGGTAACTTCTGCGCTCCATGGGTTGAAGTTCCAGCAAAAGCCCTTATTTTAAACAGGCCCTCTCACAGCGCCATGCCAGCATCGGGGAATAACGCCACTTTCCTCACCCACGATTCCGGGTAGAATGCGCGTTCGCATGCGGCCGTGAGGGCTGCTCGGGCCACTGACGGTGCGCCCTCCATCCCTATGTGTGGAAGAACCTGCCGATATGTTTGCGCCTTTGTTAAAGAAACTTTTTGGAAGCAAGAATGAGCGCGAAGTTAAACGCATGCTCAAAACGGTGCAGCTGGTCAATGCCTTCGAAGAGCAGATGGTTGCCCTTTCGGACGAGCAATTGCGCGCCAAGACCGAAGAGTTCAAGGCCCGCATAGCCAAAGGTGAAACCCTCGACAAGCTGCTTCCCGAAGCCTTTGCGGTCGCCCGTGAAGCCGGTAAGCGTGTCATGGGCATGCGCCACTTCGACGTCCAGTTGATCGGCGGCATGACCTTGCATGAAGGCATGATTGCCGAAATGCGTACCGGTGAAGGCAAGACCCTGGTGGCAACCCTGGGTGTTTACCTCAACGCACTGTCCGGCAAGGGCGTGCACGTTGTGACGGTGAACGACTACCTGGCTCGCCGGGACGCCAACTGGATGCGCCCGCTGTATGAATTCCTCGGCCTGACCGTCGGCGTGGTAACGCCGTTCCAGCCGCCGGAAGAGAAGCGCGCTGCGTACGCCGCCGACATCACTTACGGCACCAACAACGAATTCGGTTTCGACTACCTGCGCGACAACATGGCGTTCAGCATGGAAGAAAAATTCCAGCGCGAACTCAACTTTGCCGTGATCGACGAAGTCGACTCCATCCTCATCGACGAAGCCCGTACCCCGCTGATCATCTCCGGCCAGGCCGAAGACAGCTCGCGCCTGTACACCGAGATCAACAAGTTGATCCCGCGTCTGGAGCAGCACATCGAGGAAGTGGAAGGCGTGGTGACCAAAGAAGGTCACTTCAGCATCGACGAGAAGACCCGCCAGGTCGAACTCAACGAAGCCGGTCACCAGTTCGTCGAAGAGATGCTGACCCAGATCGGCGAGCTGGCAGAAGGCGAAAGCCTCTACTCGGCGCACAACCTGGGCCTGTTGACCCACGTGTATGCCGGCCTGCGCGCCCACAAGCTGTTCCATCGCAACGTCGAATACATCGTGCAAGACGGCCAGGTCGTCCTGGTTGACGAACACACCGGCCGTACCATGCCGGGTCGTCGTTTGTCCGAAGGCCTGCACCAGGCCATCGAAGCGAAGGAAGGGCTCAACATCCAGGCCGAAAGCCAGACGTTGGCGTCCACCACCTTCCAGAACTACTTCCGTCTGTACAACAAGCTGTCCGGCATGACCGGTACGGCCGACACCGAAGCGTTCGAATTCCACCAGATCTACAACCTGGCCGTGATGGTGATCCCGCCGAACAAGCCGCTGGCGCGTAAAGACTTCAACGACCTGGTGTTCCTGACTGCCGAAGAGAAATACGCGGCAATCATCAACGACATCAAGGACGGCATGGCCCAGGGCCGTCCGATCCTGGTGGGTACCGCCACTATCGAAACCTCCGAGCACGTGTCCAACCTGCTCAACAAGGAAGGTATCGAGCACAAGGTACTGAACGCCAAGTTCCACGAAAAAGAAGCCGAGATCATCGCCCAGGCCGGTCGCCCAGGCGCACTGACCATCGCCACCAACATGGCCGGTCGTGGTACCGACATCCTGTTGGGCGGTAACTGGGAAGTGGAAGTCGCGGCGCTGGAAAACCCAAGCCCCGAGCAAATCGCCCAGATCAAGGCCGACTGGCAGAAACGTCACCAGGCCGTGCTGGAATCCGGCGGCCTGCAGGTGATCGCCTCCGAGCGTCATGAATCGCGCCGTATCGACAACCAACTGCGTGGTCGTGCCGGTCGTCAGGGTGACGCCGGTTCCAGCCGTTTCTACCTGTCGCTGGAAGACAGCCTGATGCGCATCTTCGCCTCGGACCGGGTGAAGAACTTCATGAAAGCCCTGGGCATGCAGTCCGGTGAAGCGATCGAGCACCGCATGGTGACCAACGCCATCGAGAAGGCCCAGCGCAAGGTTGAAGGCCGCAACTTCGACATTCGTAAGCAACTGCTCGAGTTCGATGACGTCAACAACGAACAGCGTAAAGTGATCTATCACATGCGTAACACGTTGCTGGCCGCCGACAACATTGGCGAAACCATCGCCGATTTCCGTCAGGACGTGCTCAACGCCACCGTCAGCGCACACATTCCGCCACAGTCCCTGCCTGAGCAGTGGGATGTTGCCGGCCTGGAAGCGGCGTTGAAGAGCGACTTCGGTGTGGATTTGCCGGTTCAGCAATGGCTGGACGAAGACGACCACCTGTACGAAGAAACCCTGCGCGAGAAGCTGATGACCGAGCTGCTGGCCGCGTACAACGAAAAAGAAGAGCAGGCGAGTGCCGAAGCACTGCGCACCTTCGAGAAACAAATCGTACTGCGTGTGTTGGACGACCTGTGGAAAGACCACCTGTCGACCATGGACCACCTGCGTCACGGTATCCACTTGCGTGGCTACGCCCAGAAGAACCCGAAGCAAGAGTACAAGCGCGAGTCGTTCACGCTGTTCTCCGAGCTGCTGGATTCGATCAAGCGCGATTCGATTCGCGTGCTGTCCCACGTTCAGGTGCGTCGCGAAGACCCGATCGAGGAAGAAGCTCGCCTGCGCCAGGAAGCCGAAGCACTGGCTGCGCGCATGCAGTTCCAGCACGACGAAGCACCGGGCCTGGAAGCGCCGGAAGTATTG
This sequence comes from Pseudomonas sp. R76, assembly GCF_009834565.1. GTDB lineage: Bacteria > Pseudomonadota > Gammaproteobacteria > Pseudomonadales > Pseudomonadaceae > Aquipseudomonas. Next base: position 5,450,646 of record NZ_CP019428.1, on the reverse strand, counting down.
GGTGAAGAGGTCGATGTGGCCTTGGCTCAAACCCCGGTTCGCAATGATCAGAAGCTGGGCCGCAACGAACTGTGCTGGTGCGGTTCGGGCAAGAAGTTCAAACACTGCCACGGCGAAATCAACTAAGGTTTTTGCCTGACGCTGCAATACCCCGCGCCGCGACCGGCTTCTGCCGTCGCGGCGTTTTGCCATTAATTTCACCGTCGACACGACGGCACAGACATCACCTAATTTTTAAGGAGCGCATTCATGGCTGTTGGTCTTGGTCCTTTGCCCACATTGCACCCGGTTGCCGGTTTTGAACTCGGTATCGCTTCGGCCGGCATCAAGCGCCCGGGGCGCAAGGATGTGGTGGTGATGCGCTGTGCTGAAGGCTCGACGGTCGCGGGTGTGTTCACCCTCAACGCGTTCTGCGCGGCGCCGGTGATCCTGGCCAAGCAACGCGTTGCCGGTTCGATCCGCTACCTGTTGACCAACACCGGCAATGCCAACGCCGGCACCGGCGAGCCAGGCCTGGTGGCGGCTGCGCGCACCTGCGCCAAGTTGGCCCAGTTGACCGGCGTGGACGCCAGCCAAGTGCTGCCGTACTCCACCGGTGTGATCGGCGAGCCATTGCCCGTGGAAAAAATCGAAGGCGCATTGCAAGCCGCGCTGGATGATTTGTCGGTGGATAACTGGGCTGCCGCGGCCACCGGCATCATGACCACCGACACGCTGCCCAAAGGCGCGAGCCGTCAGTTCGTACACGACGGTGTGACCATCACCGTGACCGGTATCAGCAAAGGCGCGGGGATGATCCGCCCGAACATGGCCACCATGCTCGGCTACATTGCCACCGACGCCAAAGTTTCCCGTGACGTGTTGCAGCGCCTGATGCTGGACGGCGCCAACAAGTCGTTCAACCGCATCACCATCGATGGCGATACCTCGACCAACGACTGCTGCATGCTGATCGCCACCGGCCAGGCCAACCTGCCGGAAATCACCTCCACCGAAGGCCCGCTGTTCGCTGCATTGAAGCAGGCGGTGTTTGAAGTGTGCATGGACGTGGCCCAGGCCATCGTGCGTGATGGCGAAGGCGCGACCAAGTTTGTCACCGTTGAAGTCAATGGCGGCGGCAAACACCAGGAATGCCTGGATGTCGGCTACACCGTGGCCCACTCGCCGCTGATCAAGACGGCGCTGTTTGCCTCTGACCCTAACTGGGGTCGCATCCTTGCTGCCGTGGGCCGTGCCGGCGTGCCGGACCTGGACGTGAGCAAGATCGACGTGTTCCTGGGCGACGTGTGCATTGCCAGCCGTGGCGCCCGCGCCGAAACCTACACCGAAGCCCAGGGTTCGGCGGTGATGCAGCAGGAAGAAATCACCATCCGCATCGAGTTGGGTCGCGGCGAGTGCAGCGAAACCATCTGGACCACTGACCTGTCCCACGAATACGTGAAGATCAATGCGGAATACCGCACCTGACAGCCAAGAGGATAGCGCGGTGAAACGAGTGCATGTAGCAGCAGCGGTGATCCGTGGCGTCGATGGCAGGATTCTGCTGGCGCGCCGCGCCGATACCCAGCACCAAGGCGGCCTCTGGGAATTTCCCGGTGGCAAGGTGGAGGCCGATGAGTCGGTCGCCACCGCGCTGTCCCGTGAATTGCAGGAAGAGCTGGGCATTCAGGTCACCACGGCGCGGCCGCTGATCAAGGTGCAACATGACTACCCGGATAAACAGGTGTTGCTGGATGTCTGGGAAGTCTCGGCCTTTAGCGGCGAGCCCCATGGTGCCGAAGGGCAGCCGTTGGAATGGGTGGCTCCACGGGATTTGAGCAACTATGAATTCCCGGCGGCCAACGCTCCGATCGTTGCGGCGGCGCGGCTACCGGCTGAGTACCTGATCACCCCGGGCGAGCTGGAAACCCCGACATTGCTGCGCGGTATTCAGAAAGCCATTGCTGGTGGCATCAAGCTGATCCAATTGCGTGCACCGAATGGTTACGACCCCAAATACCGTGACCTGGCGGTGGACGCTGTTGGCCTGTGTGCCGGTAAGGCGCAACTGATGCTCAAAGGGCCGTTCGAGTGGCTGGGGGATTTCCCTGCCGCTGGCTGGCACATGACCGCAGCGCAACTGCGCAAATACGCGAGCAAGGGCCGCCCGCTGCCGAAGGATCGTTGGTTGGCGGCGTCGTGTCATAACGCCGAAGAGCTGGCGCTGGCAGAAATGATGGACGTGGATTTTGTCACGCTGTCACCGGTGCAGCCGACCCAGACGCATCCGGATGCCCAGCCGTTGGGTTGGGAGCAGGCGGCGCAGCTGATCAGTGGGTTCAGCAAGCCGGTGTTTCTGTTGGGCGGCGTTGGGCCAGCTGAGCGGGAACAGGCTTGGGAAGCTGGGGCTCAGGGTGTGGCCGGCATTCGGGCGTTCTGGCCGCAGGTTTGATGATCGTTCCCACGCTCTGCGTTGATGATCGTTCCCACGCTCTGCGTGGGAATGCAGCCCAGGACGCTCCGCGTCCCAAAGCGTGACGCGGAGCGTCACAAGAGGCATTCCCACGCAGAGCGTGGGAACGATCTTATAATCAGTGGGGTTTTGCGGCGGCCTGCCACAACACCTCAGCCACACCCTGGCGCTTGGCAATCACCCGTGCCGCCACAAACAACAAGTCCGACAACCGATTGATGTACGCCAACCCCACGCCTTCCAACGGCTCCAGCGTATTCAATTGCTGACACCGCCGCTCCGCGCTGCGCGCCAGGCTGCGGCACACGTGGGCTTGGGCGATCAGCGCCGAGCCACCGGGCAGGATGAAGTTCTCCAACGGCCCGACTTCCTCGTTCCAGCGATCAATCGCCGCTTCCAGCCGATCGACTTCCGCTGCATTCAGTGCCTTGTACACCGGCATCGCCAGTTCACCGCCCAAGTCGAACAACCGATGCTGGCAAGGTGTGAGCACCTCGATCACCTCGTTCAGTTGCGGGTGCTTGCCGCTTTGCTCTTCAAGGTTGGCCAGCAATAAGCCCAACTGGCTGTTCAGCGTATCCACCTCGCCAATGGCTTCCACCCGCGGGTGGTCCTTGGGCACGCGGCGGCCGTCGCCGAGGCCGGTCTCGCCTTTGTCGCCGGTACGCGTGTAGATCTTCGACAGGCGAAAGCCCATGGTCATTGCTCCAGTTGAGTCAGGTCAAAGGATGGAATCTGGCTGCCGGCCAACGGCAGGCGCAGGGTGAAGCAAGTGCCTTGGCCGAGGGTGGAGTGCACCTCCATCTGGCCCTTGTGGTTGTTGGTGATGATGAAATACGACACCGACAGCCCAAGCCCGGTGCCTTGGCCGATTTCCTTGGTGGTGAAGAACGGCTCGAAGGTGCGTTTGCGCACGTTTTCGCTCATGCCGATGCCGTTGTCTTCCACCTGAATCTCCGCCCAAGGGGGATTGAGGCGGGTGCGCAGGATAATGCGCCCTGGTTCGCGTTCGTCTTCACGCAGGTGAATGGCTTGAGCGGCGTTTTTCAGCAGGTTGAGCAACACTTGCTCAAGCTCGTTGGCGGTGCCCGGCACCGGGCCGAGTTGCGGGTCGAACTGGCGGATGATCGCCTGGCCCTTGAAGTCGAAACCTATGGTCAGGTCGAAGTCGTTACCGGCAATTTCTACCGCTTGGTCGATCAGGGCCGGCAAATCACAGGGCGCCATCTGGCGATTGCTGAGGCGGCTGAAACTGAGCATATGGGTGACGATCTTCGCCGCCCGCGCGCCGGCTTGCTGAATGCCATCGAGCAGTTGCGGCACTTCGCGGCTGTGCAGGTAACGGTTGACGGTGTCCAGCTCGACGCCCACCTGTTCGGCGTGTTCCAGGTTCTTCGGCAGGTCGGGTGACAAGCGCCGGCGAATGTTTTGCACGTTGTGCAGGATCGCGCCCAACGGGTTGTTGATCTCATGGGCCATGCCCGCAGCGAGGCCGCCGACGGAGAGCATTTTTTCCGACTGCACCATCATTTCTTCCAGTGACAGGCGCTGGGTGATGTCGTCGATACGAATCACCACGCCACGCCCGGCGCCGCCCATCAGCGGGTAGAACGTCAGGGCGTAATGCTTGGCCTCGTCATCCTTGATCCAGGTGACGCGCTCAATCCGCTCCACCGTGTGTTGCTCAACCGTGGCCTTGATTTGCGGCAGGTAGGGCTTGAGGGGCTGGAACGCGAGGAATATCGGCTGGTTCAGCGCTTCATCCAGGCGCGTGCCGGAAAGTGCACTGGCCTCCTGGTTCCACTGAGTTACGTAGAGCTGCTCATCGAGGGCGATCAGCGCCGAGGGCATCGAGTCGATAATGCTGTTCAGGTAGTTCTGGAAACCGGTGAGTTTCTTCTCGATCTTGCTGCGCACCTGGACTTCCAGTTCCAGCTTGCGGTTGGTGTGTCGGGTTTCTTCGGCCAGGCCTTGGGCCTGATCGTAGGCTGCCTGGGAATCATCGCGCGCACGTTTGAGCTGCTGCTCGCGGGCCTCGATGCGCGACAGCATGGTGTTGAACGCTTCGGCCAGGCTGCCAATTTCATCACGGTTGCCGCGCCCGGCGCGCAGGGCGTAGTTTTCTTCGCGGGTGACCTGGCGCGAGAGTTCTTCCAGTTCGTGGATCGGGCGGGTGATCAGGCGTTTGATCTGCCGGGCGATGACCAGCCAGAGCAACACACTGAAAATCAGGATGCCCAGGCTGGCGGTCAGCGTGCCGGTGTAGAAGGCCATCGGCAGCTCGCTGCTGGCCACCAACAGCAAATGCCCGGACGGCTGGCCGGTGCGGGGCAGGGTGATGACTTGGTTACTCCGAAACTCGGTAACACGCCAGGCTTCGATATGCCGGTAGTTTTCCGGCAGTTGCAGGCGATTGCCGTGTTGCATCTGCGCCAGGCGGTTGCCGTCGCCGTCGTACAACGCCGCCGCGCGCAGGGGCGAGTAGCTGGTCAGCTCATTGAGCAGCGCTTCGGCCTTGGCCGGGGATTCCAGGGCTTCACCGGCCAGGGACGGGTTCGACACCAGGCGCCCGATGGCCTGCAAGGCCTGGGGCGCCATGCTTTCCTGGGAGATCCAATAGGCGGCGCTGATAAACGTCAGGTTGGCCACCAGCAACACGGTGGTCAACAACACCAGCAGGGCGGCCAGCAGTTTCTGCCCTACCGGTAGATTTTCAAGACGCTGGCGCAGTGGCATCAGGGTTTTCCCAGGTGATAGACAGGTAGGCAGGGTAGCGCGTGCCTCAGTCGCTGGCCAATCCGCGTGCGTGCAAGTACTCGACCAGGCGCGCTTGCACTTGTTGCAGGTGCGGCAGTACCAATTGATGGCGGGCCGCCGCCGCGCAGGCATAGCCCAGCAGGTAGCTGATTTCGGTGCGCCGGGCGTTGGCCACGTCCTGATACATGGACGAGTAGTTGGCGGCAGTGGCCTGGATCACCCGTTCCACTTCACTGTGCAAATCTTCGGCGGCCGCCGGTTGGCCGCAACATTCAAGCAGCTCGGTCAACTCGGCGCACAAGGTCGCGACTTCACATTGATGCGCTTGCAGGCCGCCGTTGCGGCACTGGTACAGCACGGTCAGTGGGTTGATGGCGCAGTTCAAGGCCAGCTTGCGCCACAGGCGCGTCAGAATCTCGGTGCTCCATTCGTGGGGAATGCCGGCGGCGTGCAAGTCGTCCAGCCATAACGGTGGAGTAGGGTGGCCAACGTCCCCCAGCCAGGTGTAACCATGGCCGGCAAACACGACGCGCCAATCGCCGTCGCGAAACGCGCCTTCGGTGCTGGAAGCAAACAGGCAGCGGGCCTTGGGAAGCTGCGCGGCCACCGCGTCCTGGCTGCCGAGGCCATTTTGCAACAGGATCAGTTCGGCGTCCGGCACCAAGCGATGTTGCAGCTGTGCGATGGCGCTTTGGGCGTCGTAGGCTTTGCACGCTACCAGCAGGCGCTGAATTGGCTCGGGGCTGTCGGACGTTTCGCCGATCACCGGGTAGGTGTGTTCTACGCCGTGTTCGACCAGCGTCAGCCCGGGGCCTGCCTGATAGCTGGCCAGGCGCGCAGCATCGCGCAGAATCAGTTTCACTGGTACGCCCGCGCGGGCCAGGCGCGTGGCCCAGAGTGTGCCCAGGCTGCCTGCGCCGAGAATGTGCCAGGTGGTCGACATCAGTTTGTGCTCCGTGGGGTCGCTCACAGTGAACGGGGCGAAAGAACCGCTATAATGCCTCGGCATTTTAGCTCGGGCGCGCTCCATCTCTACTGAGCCCGCCCCTTATATTGGAGAAATGACATGCCTTCGTTCGACGTGGTATCCGAACTGGACAAACACGAAGTCACCAACGCCGTCGAGAACGCCGTCAAGGAACTGGACCGTCGCTATGACTTGAAAGGCAAGGGCAGCTTCGAATTCAAGGAAAAGGAACTCACCGTCAACCTGACCGCTGAAGCCGATTTCCAGCTGGAAGCGATGATCGAGATCCTCAAGCTGTCGCTGGTCAAGCGCAAGATCGACGCGCAGTGCCTTGAAATCAAGGATGCTTACGCCTCCGGCAAGCTGATGAAGCAGGAAGCGGTACTCAAGGAAGGCATCGACAAAGAGCTGGCGAAGAAAATCGTCGCCCACATCAAGGATGCCAAGCTGAAAGTGCAGGCCGCCATCCAGGGTGAGCAGGTACGCGTTACCGGCAAGAAGCGTGATGACTTGCAGGAAGCCATCGCCGCTCTGCGCGCCAAGACCTTCGACATGCCGCTGCAGTTCAATAACTTCCGCGACTGATGGCACATTGGGGAACCTGTGGGCGTTTTTGACGTCCCACGCCCCGGAAACAGTGCCTACACTTGAGCCCTTCGGGGCTCATTTGCGTTTTAAGGCAGTCAATAAAGCCGCACATCCGCGCAACAGGAGAAGATAGATGGATTTAAACGCTGAAGTGGATCACCTGATCAAGACCTCTGAGTCTTGGCTCCCGATGATCATGGAATATGGCAGCCGCTTTTTGCTGGCCGTGGTCACGCTGGCCATCGGTTGGTGGCTGATCAACGTGTTGACCCACCGCGTCGGGCGTTTGCTGGCACTGCGTAACGCCGACCTGGCCCTGCAACACTTCATCACCAACCTTGCCAACATCGCGCTCAAAGTGATGCTGGTGGTCAACGTGGCCTCGATGATCGGCGTGGCAACGACCTCGTTCGTGGCCGCGATTGGTGCCGCCACGCTGGCAATCGGCCTGGCATTGCAAGGCAGCCTGGCAAATTTCGCCGGTGGCGTGCTGATCCTGTTGTTCCGTCCGTTCCGCATTGGTGACTGGATCGAAGCGCAAGGCACGTCCGGTACCGTCGACAGCATCCAGATCTTCCACACCGTGTTGCGCACCGGCGACAACAAAACCGTGATTATCCCTAACGGCAGCCTGTCCAACGGCCTCATCACCAACACCAACCGTCAGCCGACCCGCAAGGTGGTGTTTGACGTGGGTGTCGACTATGAAGCCGACCTGCAGAAGGCTCGCGAAGTGCTGTTGGAGCTGGCGAAAGACCCGCGTGTATTGGCAGATCCGGCGGCAGTTGCTGTGGTGTCGACCTTGGGTGACAGTTCGATCACCGTGTCTTTGCGCTGCTGGACCAAGACGTCAGATTACTGGGACGTGGTGTTTATGCTTAATGAACTGGCGCGTGATCGCTTGAAAGGCGCGGGGATTGATATTCCGTTTCCGCAGCGAGTTATTCGCGTGATGCAGGAACCGGCGGCGAAATAACTAAGCGTTAAAGTGTATCGAACTTGGCCAATAGGTCAGGTTCGAAGCTGACGGTTAATCTCGTTAGTTAGCTTGCTAGTTATTTTTCGAAGGTAATAAAGTTGCAACAAAAAAAGCCGCTCCCTTGTAAACAGGGGAGCGGCTTTTTTGTTTAAGGCCGAAGCCTTAAGCCATCGTTGTAATTAAACGGCTAATTACAAGATGTTCAGCGGGTATTGCGCGATCAGACGCAGTTCGTCCAAGGAGGCCGAACCGTAGTAAACCGCATCGCTGGAGCGATAAGTCGCTTGACGCAGACGCAGGCTCAGGTCTTTAGCCGGGCCGCTCTGGATCACGTACTTGGCTTCGATGTCGCGTTCCCACTCTTTCGCGTTGTTAGTGACACCGTTGTCGGCGCCGCTACCCGTGACATAACGCGTCATGAAGCTCAGGCCTGGAATGCCGAAAGTGGCCATGTTCAGGTCGTAACGAGCTTGCCAGGATTTTTCGCCTTCGGCGTTGAAGTCAGAACGAGCGACGGAGTTGGCCAGGAAGATCGTGCCGCCGCCGTCTACGCCATAACCGTAGTCGCCATCACCGGTAACCTTCTGGTAGGCCAGGGTAAAGGTGTGAGCGTCGATGGTGTACGCGCCCTGCAAGCTGTAGGCACGGTTGTCGAGCTTGGTGGTGTTGTCTTTTTCTGCGCGAACAAGACCTTCGCCATCACTTTTGGTGCTGTAGATGTTGAAGTCAAAGGCCAGCGACTGTTCCTTGCTGAGGGCATGGGTCCAGTTGACGTTGGCGTAGGTCTTCTTCCAGTAGTCTTCGGTTTTTGCGTAGTAGAGGCTACCGGTCAACTCTGGGGTGAACGCGTAGACGCCGCCGATGAAGTTGGTTTCCTTCAGGCCCAGGCTGTCATGGTAAGTCGCGTTTTGCGCAGTGGAGGCCGTGAAGTGACCGCCTTCCAGTTTCAGGCCCTTGATTTCGTTGCTGGTGATCGAGATACCTTGTGGCAGCTCTGGCAGCAGACGGCTGTCATCGGACGCGAAGACCGGTGCGGTGGTGTACTGATCACCGATTTTCAGGACGGTGTCAGAGAAACGGAACTTGATTGCGCCGCCGCCTTTGGAGTAATCGTCCTGGGCACGGCCGTCGGCACCGTTAGGGAACAGGCCGGTACCGGCGTGACCCCGACCACTGTCGAGCTTGACGCCCAGCAAGCCAATAACGTCTACACCGACACCGATGGTGCCTTGGGTGAAGCCCGATTGGTACAGGGCATTGAAGCCAAGGCCTGATTCTTCGTAGATGCTTTTGCGTTCAGTGCTACCCGGTTTGACGGGTTTATAGCCGCCACCTGGTTCGTTACGGATATCGCGGCTGAAATACAGCGCACGTGTATTGATGCTGAAAGTACTGTCGTCTACAAAGCCCTTGGAATCATCTTGGGCGGACGCCATTGCGAACTGCGAGGTGCCGGCTGAAACAGCCAGGGCGATCATGCTCCACTTCATCACGCGCATCGTGATTTGCTCCTTTGGTTTTAGGAAGAGTACTGCCGTCCCACCTGTATTTTTATCTGGGCGGCTCTTTCTTTTTTGTGTCGGCGCAAAGTTATATCACGCAGACCCTATTGACGATACTGACTCATCTATCCTTTCAGCTTCTTTACGAGGCTGTCGTAAATTGCTAGTTCCATGTCGCAAATTCACAGCCCTAATGTGACAGGGCTGACAACTTAAATGCTGTTTTCAGACCCCTTTCGAAGTTTGAACTCTTCCTTGGTGCGCATTCAAACGCTGCTGTTCTTTTATCGCGAAACACCTGCTTCCAAACGGGTGCCGTTGCCGACGATACGGGTGTGAATGCAACAAGCGTGCACAAAGCGGTAACCGAATGTCATTTTTTCGTGAAAAACGTTACGGCAGTGTAAAAACCGCATAAGCACGGGCTTTTTACGTCGTTTGGTTTGGGCTTGACGCCCGGGTATTTCACCTGTGTGCAGGTACATAAAACCTGTGCCAGAGCAAAACGTTACCGGTTCACCCCGCTGAGTGGGTAGTTGGCGGATCCCTTTGAAGCACAGGTGGGTCATTTTGGTGCATCCCGCTGAGGCCCGATTTAGCGTAGCTCAAATATTCGCCCGCCTCTAAAGGGTGCAGATTTTTTATCTGCTTGCATCGAGGGTATGCTGGGTGCCTGATATTGACCTGCCGAACGGAGTGCCCGCGTGTTCGCCTTAGATCAACGCCTGCAACAAGACACATTGGTCATGGGTGACTTCCCGCTCTGTCGCCTGCTGCTGTCCAATGACTCGAATTACCCCTGGTTCATCCTGGTGCCGCGCATCAACGGTATCAGTGAAGTGTTTCAGCTGGATGTCGCCGATCAACAGACGCTGTGGAAAGAAACCACAGCCCTGGCGCAAATGCTTAACGAAGGCCTGCATGCCGACAAAATGAACATCGGTGCGCTGGGTAACGTTGTCAGCCAGTTGCATGTGCACGTGATTGTGCGTAATCGCGACGATGCCGCCTGGCCGGCACCGGTCTGGGGCAAGCACCCGGCCCGGCCGTATACCGAAGAGCAAGTGGCGGCGCTTCGCACCCGACTGCGCGCGTTATTGCCTGCCGACTTCATCTTTACCCAGGACTGAACCATGGACCTGCAAGACCGCGTCAACGACCTGGAAAGCCGCCTGGCGTTCCAGGACGACACCATCGAGACCCTCAATGACATCCTCGTCACCCAGCAGCGCGCGGTTGAGCGTCTGCAACTGCAGATGAAGGCGCTGCTCAAGCGCCAGGAAGAAATGGGTGGCCAGTTCGAGTCATCCGAAGAAGAAGCGCCGCCGCCGCATTATTAAGGCGCGCATAAAAAAACCGCGATCCAGCAGGGCTGGATCGCGGTTTTTTATTGCGCCGAGGGTGGGAATCAGCGACGCGGCAATGCCGCGATCACGTCTTCGGCTTGCAGGCCCTTGTCGCGGTTCATGACGGAGAACTCCACGCGCTGGCCTTCGACCAGAACGCGATGACCTTCGCCGCGGATGGCCCGGAAATGGACGAAGATATCGTCGCCCGAATCGCGGGAAATAAAGCCGAAGCCTTTGGAGGTGTTGAACCACTTGACGGTCCCGGTATCCCGGTTGGTCATGTCGTAGTTTTGCGACGCAGCGGCTGGGGACGAACGGTAGAAGCTGATGGCCAGGTGAAGAACGATGGCGACCACAGCAATCACCAGGCTGAGCAGGATGGCCGGGTGGCCGCCGACTTCAGGCATCGGTGCGAGGAGGGTGAGGGTTTGAACGACAACGGTCAGTACCAGCAGCGCGCTGACCAGGTTTTGCAGTTGATGACGCGTGCCTTTGTTCCAGTAAGGGATCACCGGTGCCAGCGTCAGGTTAAGAAGGCCGAACAAGGCCAGGTACAGAGCGTCGTGTTGTTCCAGATAGGGAGGGCTTCCCTGTTGCAAGCTCGGTATAAAGGACAGCAGCAACGCTGCAACGCCCGTTAGCAGGTGGACGATTTTCAACATTTTGATTAACTCACGTTAAGAAGGATCACAAGGAAGAGCTGACTGGCACGGTTCGCTTCTGAACAATGGGAGGCGTTGGGCACGTGCACGGGTATCAGCCTATGTGGCGTGCCGCAGAAATAAACGGCGCACCACACGACGTCTATTTAACAGCAAAGGCTGTGCCTACTCAAATCAAGCATTTCGGGGTGTTGCGAGCGCGTTGGCATTTCTGCGGCAAACACTTGTCCTAGAGAGGTGCGGGATTTTTGAGCAGCATTTTTAGCGTTTTCCTACTCTGCGCAAAGGCTTGCATGCCGCTGTCACGTGACCGGCAGGTGCATGCGCAGAAGGGGCGATTTGCCGCACGCCAGCGGTGTATGTCGGGCTGCACACAGCCGGCACTCTTGCTAGAGTGGTCCTGCACCTGATCAATGAATGCTCGTCAATTGAAGGGGAAAAACATGGCAATCGATATTGGTATCAGTGAAGAAGACCGTAAATCCATCGTCGACGGACTTTCACGGCTGCTGTCCGATACCTATGTACTGTATTTGAAAACCCACAACTTCCATTGGAACGTCACGGGCCCCATGTTTCGTACGCTGCACTTGATGTTTGAAGAGCAGTACAACGAACTGGCGCTGGCAGTGGACTCCATTGCCGAACGTATCCGTGCCCTGGGTTTCCCGGCGCCGGGTGCCTATTCGATCTACGCCCGTCTGTCTTCGATCAAGGAAGAAGAGGGTGTGCCCAGCGCCGAAGAGATGATCAAGCAGTTGGTGGCGGGCCAGGAGGCAGTGACGCGTACCGCGCGCGGCATCTTCCCGCTGCTCGATAAAGTCAGCGATGAGCCAACGGCGGATTTGCTGACCCAACGTATGCAGGTTCATGAAAAGACCGCCTGGATGCTGCGTTCTCTGCTCGAAAACCAGTAAATCTGCACCTGAGTGGCGCCGCCCTGGCGCCGCTCAGTGGTTTCCCCGCGCTTCCTGGCGTTGTCCTACGACTACCGACTCCCTGTCTTCTGGTCGCCCCTCGCAACCTGCTGTTTTATAGACCCACTGTTCCATGGGAGAAACCCGTGGGCTGTTGTTTGGCAATGGAGTGTCAGGTGTATGTCACGCGCAGTGGGTAATGGAGTGATGGAAACCTGTGGTTTTCATAAGATAAAGGTCGACCCCTTTGCAAAAGGGTTCGATATGGGACTGGCCAAGCCACTGTCCCGGTCGGTCAGGCTCAACGGGTTTTCCACCTGCCTGCGGCTCGAACAGATCTACTGGAATATCCTCACGGAGATCGCCAGGATCAATGCCTGCTCAGTCAGTGCGTTGCTGTCGTATGTCGACCGGGAAGTGCATTTGCGTTACGGAGGGGTGAAGAACTTCAGCGGATTGGTCAGGGTGGTGTGCGTGGTTCACGTATTAAAAGCTTGCACTACCCCGATGAGCGCCGATTAATCCGGCGGTTGCACAGCCGGCCCGCCGTCGAGGTGGGCCGGCCTTGGGGCAGAAAGCCGGCTGCGCTGCCTCGATTTACCAGATATAATCCCGCGCTTTGCTGCGCATGCCTGGGGTTTATCCACAGGGCAGGGCGTGGCGCAGTAATGATCTGATCGCCGAGACATCTCCATGCCCATGTACGACTATCAATGTGCTTCCTGTGGTCATCAGTTGGAAGCCATTCAGAAAATCAGCGCCGCGCCGCTGGTCGATTGCCCTGCCTGCCAGGCACCTGAGCTGAAGAAGATGTTGTCCATGCCGGGCTTCCGCCTGAGCGGCGGTGGCTGGTACGAGACCGACTTCAAGACCGGCGCCAAGAAAAACCTGGCAGGCGGCGACAAAGCAGACTGAGTTGAACTCTACGCGCAGGCTCCTGCATTATCCGTCCCCTGCTTAACTGTACGGTGACGAGGCGAGCCTCCACCGAATTTCGAATTACGAGAAGTGAAACCACTACCATGATGCGCAGCCACTATTGCGGCCAACTGAACGAGACCCTGGAAGGTCAGGAAATCACCCTTTGCGGATGGGTTCACCGTCGCCGCGACCACGGCGGGGTGATCTTCCTCGATATCCGTGATCGTGATGGTCTGGCCCAAGTGGTGTTCGACCCGGACCGCGCCGAGAGCTTCGCCGCCGCCGACCGCGTGCGCAGCGAATACGTCGTGAAAATCACCGGCAAGGTGCGCCTGCGTCCGGCCGGTGCCGTGAACAAGAACATGGCGTCCGGCGGCATTGAAGTGCTGGGCTACGAGCTGGAAGTGCTGAACGAGTCGGAAACCCCGCCGTTCCCGCTCAACGAATACTCCGACGTGGGCGAAGAAACTCGCCTGCGCTACCGCTTCCTGGACCTGCGTCGCCCGGAAATGGCCGAGAAGCTGCGTCTGCGTTCGCGCATGACCACCAGCATCCGCCGCTTCCTCGACGAAAACGGCTTCCTTGACGTCGAAACGCCGATCCTCACCCGGGCCACCCCGGAAGGCGCGCGTGACTACCTGGTGCCGAGCCGTACCCACGCCGGTTCCTTCTTCGCCTTGCCGCAATCGCCGCAATTGTTCAAGCAACTGCTGATGGTGGCCGGCTTCGACCGTTACTACCAGATCGCCAAGTGCTTCCGTGACGAAGACCTGCGTGCCGACCGCCAGCCTGAATTCACCCAGATCGACATCGAGACCAGCTTCCTCGATGAAAAAGAGATCATGGGCCTGACCGAACAAATGATCCGCAACCTGTTCAAGGAAGTGCTGGACCTGGAGTTCGGCGAATTCCCGCACATGACCTTCGAAGAAGCCATGCGCCGCTACGGTTCCGACAAGCCAGACCTGCGTAACCCGCTGGAACTGGTGGACGTGGCCGACCAGCTCAAAGAAGTCGACTTCAAGGTGTTCAGCGGCCCGGCCAACGACCCGAAATGCCGCATCGCCGCCCTGCGCGTGCCTGGCGGCGCGAGCATGCCGCGCAAGCAGATCGACGACTACACCAAGTTCGTCGGCATCTACGGTGCCAAAGGCCTGGCGTACATCAAGGTCAACGAGCGCGCCAATGGCGTTGACGGCCTGCAATCGCCGATCGTGAAAAACATCCCGCTCGACAACCTGAACGCGATCCTGGACCGCGTCGGCGCGGTTGACGGCGACATCGTGTTCTTCGGTGCCGACAAGGCCAAGATCGTCAGCGAAGCCCTGGGCGCGCTGCGCATCAAGCTGGGCCACGACCTGGACCTGCTGACCTGCAAGTGGGCCCCAATGTGGGTGGTCGACTTCCCGATGTTCGAAGAGAACGACGACGGCAGCTTCAGCGCCTTGCACCACCCGTTCACCGCGCCGAAGTGCTCGCCTGAAGAGCTGGAAGCCAACCCGGCAGGCGCGCTGTCGCGAGCCTACGACATGGTCCTGAACGGCACCGAGCTGGGTGGCGGTTCGATCCGTATCCACCGCAAAGAGATGCAGCAAGCGGTATTCCGTCTGTTGGGCATCAACGAAGCGGAACAGGAAGAGAAGTTCGGCTTCCTGCTCGACGCCCTGAAGTACGGCGCGCCGCCGCACGGTGGCCTGGCGTTTGGCCTGGACCGTCTGGTGATGCTGATGACCGGCGCCCAGTCGATCCGTGAAGTGATCGCCTTCCCGAAAACCCAGAGTGCTGCGGACGTCATGACCCAGGCTCCGGGCGTGGTGGATGCCAAGGCGCTGCGCGAACTGCACATCCGTCTGCGCGAGACGCCGAAGGCTGAGTAAGGCTGCTGCGTGAAAGCGCGATAAGGTTGTAAGCAGTCAAAAAGGCGCATCTTCGGATGCGCCTTTGCGTTTAAAAGAGGGAGTTCCTGCCTGGGGTGGGATTGTTAAGGTTTCTAGAGAATTTCGGAGTTGTGTTATGGCTGGCCATTCCAAGTGGGCGAACATCAAGCACCGCAAAGAGCGTCAGGATGCCAAGAAAGGCAAGATCTTCACCAAGTGGATTCGCGAACTGACCGTCGCTGCCCGCCAGGGTGGCGGTGACCCGGGCTCCAACCCGCGCCTGCGCCTGGCGCTGGACAAGGCCTTGGGCGCGAACATGAGCCGCGACATCATCGATCGCGCCGTGACCCGTGGTGCCGGCGCGGCCGACACTGACGATATGGTCGAGCTGAGCTACGAAGGCTACGGCCCGGGCGGCGTGGCGGTGATGGTCGAGTGCATGACCGACAACCGCAACCGCACCGCGGCAGCCGTGCGCCATGCATTCAGCAAATGCGGCGGCAACCTGGGCACCGACGGCTCGGTGGCCTACCTGTTCGAGCGCAAGGGCCAGATCTCCTTCGCGCCGGGCGTGGATGAAGATGCGCTGATCGAAGCCGCCATGGAGGCCGATGCCGACGACGTGGTGACCAACGAAGACGGCTCCATCGACGTATTCACCTCGTTCGCCGGCTTCTATGCGGTGCGCAACGCCCTGGAAGCCGCCGGTTTCAAAGGCACCGACGCGGAAATCGTGATGCTGCCGACCACCAGCGCCGAGCTGGACCTGGACGGTGCGCAGAAAGTGCTGAAGATGCTGGATATGCTTGAAGACCTGGATGATGTGCAGAATGTGTACTCGAACGCCGACATCCCGGAATCTGTAGCCGAACAGCTCACCTGAGCATCACGCCCCTCCACTGTGGGGACTGGCTTGGGTGGGAGCTGGCTTGCCTGCGATAGCATCACCTCGGTTTGACAGAACCACCGAGGTGTCTGCATCGCAGGCAAGCCAGCTCCCACATTCGATCTATGTTGGTCGCAAGAATTGTGTTTTTCCCACTTCGCAGGCGTTATGACTTTAATCCTAGGTATCGACCCCGGTTCGCGCATCACCGGTTTTGGCGTGGTGCAACAGACCCCGCGCGGCTGTGTGTACGTTGCCTCGGGCTGCATCCGCACCGGTGCGGGCGAGTTGGCCGAGCGCCTGCAGATCGTCTATCGCGGCGTGCGTGAAGTGATCCAGACCTACGGGCCGGTGACCATGGGCATCGAAAAGGTGTTCATGGCCAAGAACGCCGACTCTGCGTTAAAACTTGGCCAGGCGCGAGGCGCCGCCATCGTCGCCGGCGCTGAGGAAGGCATGGAGATCGCCGAATACACCGCCACTCAGGTCAAGCAGGCCGTGGTCGGCACCGGCGCGGCGAATAAGGAACAGGTGCAGATGATGGTCATGCACATGCTCAAGCTCACCTCAAAACCACAAATTGACGCCTCCGATGCCCTGGCCATCGCCATTTGCCATGCGCATACCCGCTCAAGCCTGTTGCCGCATGGTCTGGGCACGGCACGCAGTCGTGGCGGTCGCCTGCGTCTCTGATAGCATCAGCGCAATCGTTATTTCCGGTCAGGCCTTATCTGACCCCAAGCTTTAAGGATTTGAACCGTGATTGGACGCTTGCGCGGCACCCTGGCTGAAAAACAGCCGCCGCACCTGATTCTGGATGTAAACGGGTTGGGGTATGAGTTGGAAGTGCCCATGACCACGCTGTATCGTCTACCGTCGGTCGGCGAGCCGCTGACCCTGCACACCCATTTGGTGGTGCGCGAAGACGCGCAATTGCTTTATGGTTTTATTGGCAAGCGCGACCGCGACTTCTTCCGCGAGCTGATTCGCCTGAACGGCGTAGGCCCCAAACTTGCGCTGGCGTTGATGTCGAGCCTGGAGGTGGACGAACTGGTGCGTGCGGTTTCGGCCCAGGACACCTCGGCGTTGACCAAGGTGCCGGGCGTCGGCAAGAAAACGGCCGAGCGCTTGTTGGTGGAGCTCAAGGACCGCTTCAAAGCCTGGGAAGTCGTACCGAGCATGTTCGCCCTGGTGCCGAACCAGCCGGATATGCCGGCAGGCCAGGTGGCCAGCGCCGAAAGCGATGCGGTCAGCGCGTTGATCTCCCTGGGTTACAAGCCGCAGGAGGCCAGCAAAGCCGTATCGGCCATCAAGGACAAGAACCTGAGCAGCGAAGACATGATCCGCCGAGCCCTGAAGGGAATGATTTAAGTGATTGAAGCTGATCGTCTGATCGCGGCCACCGGCCCGCGCGACCGTGAAGAAGTCCAGGACCGGGCCATCCGCCCGCTGAGCCTGGCCGAGTACATCGGCCAGCCGACCGTGCGCGAGCAAATGGAGTTGTTCATCCAGGCCGCGCGCGGGCGCAGCGAGTCTCTGGACCACACGTTGATCTTCGGCCCGCCGGGGCTGGGTAAAACCACGCTGGCCAATATCATCGCCCAGGAAATGGGCGTGTCGATCAAGTCCACCTCCGGCCCGGTGCTCGAGCGTCCGGGTGACTTGGCGGCGTTGCTGACCAATCTTGAGCCGCACGACGTGCTGTTTATCGACGAGATCCACCGGCTTTCGCCTATCGTCGAGGAAGTGCTGTACCCGGCCATGGAAGACTTCCAGCTCGACATCATGATCGGCGAAGGCCCGGCGGCCCGCTCGATCAAACTCGACCTGCCGCCCTTTACGCTGGTGGGCGCGACCACCCGTGCCGGCATGCTGACCAACCCGTTGCGAGACCGTTTCGGCATTGTTCAACGTCTAGAGTTCTATAGCACGGCGGATTTGGCCACCATCGTCAGCCGTTCGGCGAGCATTCTCGGCTTGCCCCTGGACCCGGAAGGCGCGTTTGAAATCGCCCGCAGGGCACGTGGCACGCCGCGAATCGCCAACCGTTTGTTGCGTCGCGTGCGCGACTTTGCCGAGGTGCGGGCCAAGGGGCATATCACCAAGGCCGTGGCCGATCTGGCCTTGAACCTGCTGGATGTGGACGAGCATGGCTTCGATCACCAGGATCGACGTCTACTCTTGACCATGATCGAGAAATTCGACGGCGGCCCGGTAGGTGTGGACAGCCTGGCGGCGGCAATCAGCGAGGAGCGTCACACCATTGAGGATGTACTGGAGCCGTACCTGATCCAGCAGGGTTACATCATGCGTACGCCAAGGGGCCGCGTCGTGACGCGCCATGCCTATTTGCACTTCGGGTTAAACATTCCGTCACGATTGGGCGAGATACCTGTAGTAGACGAATTCCTCGATGCAGTGGACGATTAAAAAGGTCACGCAGGACGATTTATTCAAGGTTTGTGCTGTCCTAGTGGCTGGCGTCGTCATTCAGTCGTTAGAAATGTTGAATAGAATGAAAAACAGTTGCCCGGCCGGATTGGCAACCTGAGGAGTAAGCACTAGAGTATGCGCGCGCAAAACGGGGATCAGTCGTTCGCACATCGCTGTCGCGTTTATTACGAGGACACCGATGCCGGCGGCATCGTTTATTACGTCAACTACCTCAAGTTCATGGAGCGGGCTCGAACCGAGCGGCTACGGGAGCTGGGCTTTGCCCAATCCCAGCTGGCAGGGGAGGACCTGTTATTCGTCGTGCATTCCAGCGAGGCGCGTTACCACGCACCGGCGCGATTGGACGACGAGTTGCTGGTCAGCGCTGAAGTAATCGAATTGAACCGTGTCAGCCTGCGCTTTAAACAGCAAGTCAGGCGGGCAACGGATGCAACGCTGCTCTGTGAGGGGCAGTTCCTGGTGGCCTGTGTGCGCACCAATAGTTTGAAACCCCGGGCCATTCCCGAAGCTCTACGTGCGGCCTTTGCCGGCGTAAGCGGCGCGGGTAAACAATCAAAGCAGGAGATTTAGCGTGGAACCTACCGTCGTCGACCATTCCTCCATGTGGAGCCTGGTCAGCAATGCCAGTGTTGTGGTTCAACTGGTGATGCTGGTCCTGGTAGCCGCTTCGGTTACCTCTTGGGTCATGATTTTTCAGCGCAGCAACTTGCTGCGTGCCGGTCGACGTGCCCTGGAGAGCTTTGAAGAGCGCTTCTGGTCGGGTATCGACCTGTCCAAACTGTACCGTCAGGCCGGCAGCAACCCGGACCCGGATTCGGGCGTCGAGCAGATCTTCCGCGCCGGCTTCAAGGAGTTCTCCCGCCTGCGCCAGCAACCGGGCGTTGACCCGGAAGCGGTCATGGAAGGCGTGGCCCGCGCCATGCGCGTCGCCATTTCCCGTGAAGAAGAGAAGCTGGAGCAGAGCCTGCCGTTCCTCGCCACCGTCGGTTCCGTCAGCCCGTACATCGGTCTGTTCGGTACGGTATGGGGGATCATGAACTCCTTCCGCGGCCTGGCCCAGGCCCAGCAAGCGACCCTGGCCACCGTGGCCCCGGGTATCGCTGAAGCCCTGATCGCCACCGCGATCGGCTTGTTCGCTGCTATCCCCGCAGTAATCGCCTACAACCGTTTTGCCGCCCGTGGCGAAACCTTGATCAGCCGTTACTACACCTTCGCCGACGAATTCCAGGCGATCCTGCACCGTAAAGTGCACACCAGCGAAGAATAAGCAGGTAATTCCCAATGGCTTTAATCGCTCGAGCTCGCAAAAAGCGCAAGCCGGTCGCCGAGATGAACGTAGTGCCTTACATCGACGTGATGCTGGTGCTGCTGGTCATTTTCATGGTGACCGCGCCGATGCTCAATCAGGGCGTGAAGGTTGATCTGCCCAAGGTTTCCAGCGAAGCCTTGCCGCAAGACAACAACACTCAGGTCCTGACCATTTCGATCAAGGCTGACAAGACCTATTACTGGAACCTTGGCAGCGAAGTCGATACCCAGAAACAGCAGGACAAGGCCATGACCTTGCCGCAGATGACCGACGCCGTGACCAAGATCATTCGGTCCGGCAACGAAGGCGGCAAGCACACCCAGGTGTTCATTCGCGGCGACAAAGTGGTCGACTATGGCTCCGTCATGGGCGCCATGGGCGGGCTGCAGAAGGCCGGCGTGGGTAACGTTGGCTTGATTACCGAGGCGCCCTGATGCAGCAACAGCGAGAGCCGTCCGCCTCGGAAAGCTACTTCTGGCCTAGCGTCTGGGCAATCGCCCTGCACGTCCTGGTGTTTGGCATGCTGTTCGTCAGCTTTGCCATGACCCCGGACCTGCCGCCAGCCAAGCCGATCGTGCAGGCGACCCTGTATCAGCTGAAATCGAAAAGTCAGGCCACCACCCAGACCAATCAGAAGATTGCGGGTGAGGCCCAGAAGTCGGCTGCGCGCCAGACTGAAGTCGAACAGATGGAACAGAAGAAGGTCGAGCAGGAAGCGGTGAAGGCTGCTGCGGAACAAAAGAAAGAAGAGGCGGCTCAAAAGGCCGAGGAATCGAAAAAGGCTGACGAAGCCAAGAAAGCTGACGAGGCGAAAAAGGCTGATGAAGCCAAGAAAGCCGAAAAAGCTGCCGAAGCTAAAAAAGCCGAAGAGAAACAATTGGCTGATATAGCCAAGAAGAAGTCTGAAGAAGAAGCCAAGAAGGCTGCCGAAGAAGAGGCCAAGAAAAAGGCCGCTGAAGAGGCCAAGAAGAAGATAGTCGAAGACGCGAAGAAGAAAGCCGCCGAAGACGCCAAGAAAAAAGCTGAAGCAGACGAGGCGAAGAAGAAAGTCGCCGACGACGCGAAGAAGAAAGCTGCCGCCGATGCCAGCAAGAAAAAGGCCCAGGAAGCAGCACGTAAATCCGCCGAAGAGAAAAAGGCCCAGGCCTTGGCAGATTTGCTTTCCGACACGCCTCAGCGTCAGCAAGCCTTGGCCGATGAGCGTGGTGATGAAGTCGCGGGCAGTTTCGACGACCTGATTCGGGCACGGGCAGCGGAAGGTTGGACACGTCCACCTTCGGCACGCAAAGGCATGACAGTAGTGCTGCAGATCGGCATGTTGCCGGACGGTACGGTGACTTCGGTCAGCGTGGCCAAGTCCAGTGGCGACGGTTCGTTCGACAGTTCGGCGGTTGCCGCGGTCAAGAATATTGGCCGGTTGACCGAGATGCAGGGAATGAAACCAAGCGACTTCGCTCCCTATCGTTCATTCAAGATGACATTCACACCTGAGGATCTAGCCTTGTGAGAAACCTTCTTCGAGGAATGCTTGTCGTTATTTGCTGTATGGCAGGGATAGCGGCGGCGGATGAAAAGAACATCCTGGTTACCAGCGGTAGCGATCGGGCCACCCCGATCGCCGTAGTACCGTTCGGCTGGCAAGGCGGCAGCGTGCTGCCGGACGACATGGCCCAGATCGTCAGTGACGACCTGCGCAACTCCGGTTACTACGCGCCGATTCCAAAAGGCAACATGATCAGCCAGCCGACCCAGGCCAGCGAAGTCATCTTCCGTGACTGGAAAGCCGTAGGCGCCCAGTACCTGATGGTCGGCAGCATCACGCCGGCCGGCGGTCGCCTGCAGATCCAGTACACGTTGTTCAACGTGGCCACCGAGCAGCAGGTCTTGACCGGCAGCGTATCGGGCACCGCCGAACAACTGCGGGACATGGCGCACTACATCTCCGACCAGTCGTTTGAAAAGCTCACCGGTATCAAGGGTGCTTTCTCGACGCGTCTGCTGTATGTAACGGCTGAGCGTTTCTCTGTAGACAACACTCGTTACACCTTGCAGCGCTCGGACTACGACGGTGCACGGGCTGTGACCTTGCTGCAATCGCGCGAGCCAATCCTGTCGCCACGTTTCGCGCCGGACGGCAAGCGTATTGCCTATGTGTCGTTCGAACAGCGCCGCCCGCGCATCTTCGTGCAGCACATCGATACCGGCCGTCGTGAGCAGATCACCAACTTTGAAGGCCTCAACGGTGCGCCAGCCTGGTCGCCGGATGGTTCGCGCCTGGCGTTCGTGCTGTCCAAAGACGGCAACCCGGATATCTACGTGATGAACATGGCGTCGCGCCAGATCAGCCGCGTGACCAGCGGCCCGGGCATCAACACCGAGCCGTTCTGGGGTAAGGATGGTTCGACCATCTACTTCACCTCCGACCGGGGCGGCAAGCCACAAATCTATAAAACAAGCGTAGGCGGCGGTGGTGCAGAACGCGTTACCTTTATTGGTAACTACAATGCCAACCCTAAGCTTTCGGCTGATGAAAAGACGTTGGTGATGATTCACCGTCAGGATGGTTTCACTAATTTCCGGGTTGCGGCCCAGGATTTGCAGCGCGGAACCGTAAAAATCCTTACAGATACCAACCTTGATGAGTCAGCTACTGTTGCGCCCAACGGCACCATGGTAATCTACGCCACCCGCCAGCAGGGCCGGGGAGTCTTGATGCTCGTGTCCATTAATGGACGCGTAAGGCTCCCGCTTCCTACCGCACAAGGCGAAGTCAGAGAACCATCCTGGTCCCCTTACCTGAACTGACGCGGCGCTACAAAAAGAAGTACTTAACACACTGGGGTTCATTAGGAGTTTCACGATGGAAATGCTGAAGTTTGGTAAGTTTGCTGCTCTGGCTCTGGCTCTGTCCGTAGCCGTTGGTTGCTCGTCTAAAGGCGGCGACAATGCCGGTGAAGGCGCAGCTGTTGATCCAAACGCTGGTTACGGCGCTAACACTGGTGCAGTTGACGGCTCCCTGAGCGAAGAAGCTGCTCTGCGCGCTATCACCACTTTCTACTTCGAATACGACAGTTCGGACCTGAAACCAGAAGCCATGCGCGCTCTGGACGTTCACGCGAAGGACCTGAAAGCTAACGGCGCTCGCGTTGTTCTGGAAGGTAACACCGACGAACGTGGTACTCGTGAGTACAACATGGCACTGGGCGAGCGTCGTGCGAAAGCCGTTCAGCGCTACCTGGTACTGCAAGGTGTTGCTCCAGGCCAACTGGAACTGGTTTCCTACGGTAAAGAGCGTCCAGTTGCTACTGGCCACGACGAGCAGTCCTGGGCTCAAAACCGTCGCGTCGAACTGCGTAAGTAATTCGTCATGCGAACGTGCCGTCGTGCTCTAACTGTATTGGCTCTCAGCCTCGCACCGCTTGCGGTGTGGGCTGCGGTTCCTGTGGAAGATAGCAACTCTGGCTATAACAATAGCGGGAGCAGTTATCCGCCAGCGGGTTATGGCACGAACGGCGCCTATGCTGGGGGAGCGGCTACGTCCGCTCCCTCGGCACAGGGCGAACTGTTCAACCAGCTGCAACGCATGCAGGATCAATTGTCGCAGCAACAAGGCACGATTGAAGTTCTGCAGAATCAAGTGAACCAGCTGAAGCAAGAAGGCCTGGAGCGTTACCAGGATCTTGATCGACGCATTGGAGCCGGCGTAACACCTGCCGCCACTCCTGATAATTCTTCTGCCGGTAGCGCGCCAAGCGCCACTGCCGGTGGTGCAGCAGCGGGGGCTGCGGCCGCAAGCCAAGCCCCTGCCGCCAGCAGCGAACCGGGTGATCCGGCCAAAGAAAAGCTGTATTACGATGCAGCCTTCGACCTGATCAAAGCCAAGGATTTCGATAAGGCCAGCCAGGCTTTTACCGCATTCCTGCGCAAATACCCCAACAGCCAATACGCGGGCAATGCCCAGTACTGGTTGGGCGAGGTTAATTTGGCCAAGGGTGATCTGCAGGGCGCAGGCCAGGCGTTTGCCAAGGTCAGCCAGCTCTACCCAAAGCACGCCAAGGTGCCTGATTCGCTGTACAAACTTGCTGACGTAGAACGCCGCCTGGGTCACACCGACAAGGTCAAAGGCATTCTGCAGCAGGTCGTTGCCCAATATCCGGGTACGTCCGCTGCCCAGTTGGCTCAACGAGATCTGCAACGCTTGTAAGCGATGCTTTCCCGTTTAGAAGAAACCCGCGCCTGGCGCGGGTTTTTTCGTTAGAATCCACGCCCTTTTATGAAACACGCTTCCTGGGGTTTACGCGTTTGCGAAATTCCTTGAAGTGCCTGACGGAGGCGGACAGCCTGTTTAGCTGTTACGCCCGTGGCGACTATGCAAGACACATTACGTATTACCGAAGTTTTTTACTCGTTACAGGGTGAAACGCGAACCGCTGGCCTGCCCACCGTATTTGTACGGCTGACCGGCTGCCCTTTGCGTTGCCAGTACTGTGACAGCGCCTACGCCTTCAGTGGCGGCACCGTGCGCAGCCTCGACGACATCCTCGAGCAAGTGGCCGGCTTCAAGCCGCGCTACGTCTGCGTGACAGGTGGCGAGCCGCTGGCCCAACCAAACGCCATCCCATTGCTCAAGCGGCTGTGTGACGCCGGTTACGAGGTCTCGCTGGAAACCAGCGGCGCCCTGGACATCTCGGCTGTTGACTCGCGCGTGAGCCGGGTAGTCGATCTCAAGACCCCAGGTTCCAAAGAGGCGCACCGCAACCTCTACGAGAACATGGACTTGCTGACGGCCAACGATCAGGTCAAGTTCGTGATCTGCTCTCGTGACGACTATGACTGGGCAGCCTCCAAGCTGATCCAGTACGGCCTCGACCGCCGCGCCGGTGAGGTGCTGTTCTCGCCCAGCCATCACGACCTGAACGCCCGCGACCTGGCCGACTGGGTCGTCGCGGACAACCTGCCGGTGCGCCTGCAATTGCAGTTGCATAAATACCTGTGGAATGACGAGCCGGGGCGCTGACATGGCCGATGAAAAACGCGCCGTCATCCTGCTCTCCGGCGGCCTGGACTCCGCCACATTGGTGGCCATGGTACGCGCCCAGGGCTACAGCTGTTACACCCTGAGCTTCGACTATGGCCAGCGCCACCGCGCCGAGTTGGACGCCGCCGCGCGTGTCGCCCGTGACCTGGGTGTGGTCGAGCACAAGGTCATTGGCCTCAACCTTAATGGCATCGGCGGTTCGGCGCTCACCGACAGCAGCATCGACGTACCCGAGGCGCCCAGCGAAGGCATCCCGCTGACCTACGTGCCGGCGCGCAACACCGTCTTCCTGTCGCTGGCCCTCGGCTGGGCGGAAGTATTGAACGCCCGCGACATCTTCATCGGCGTCAATGCACTGGACTACAACGGCTATCCGGACTGTCGCCCTGAGTATGTCGAGGCATTCGAGCGCATGGCCAACCTGGCCACCAAGGCCGGTGTAGAGGGGCAGGGCTTTCGTATCCAGGCGCCGCTGCAGAACATGACCAAGGCGGATATTGTGAAGGCTGGTGTAGGACTTGGTGTCGACTACACGCTGACAGTTTCCTGCTACCAAGCAGACAATGCCGGCCATGCCTGTGGGAAATGTGACGCCTGCCGACTGCGTGCAGAAGGCTTCCAAGCCGCCGGAATTGCTGACCCAACGCGTTATTTCTGATTTATTTAAAATAAGGTGTTGAATAATCCTTAGAAATCAGTATTATACGCGCCACCACACAGCGGGTCGTTAGCTCAGTTGGTAGAGCAGTTGGCTTTTAACCAATTGGTCGTAGGTTCGAATCCCACACGACCCACCATTTTTGGCGGTTTAGAAAATCCGGAAGGCCCACGCAAGTGAGGATTTCCGGGTTTTTTTTTGCCTGGTGAAAAAGCCGCCTGCAATAGGCGGCCCGTGGCTCCTCTGTCGGGGTCGCTCAGCCAAACCGCCCCGTAATATAGTCCTCCGTCTGCTTCATCTTCGGCTTGGTGAAGATCTCGTCCGTATTGCCATACTCAATCAATTCCCCCATGAACATGAACGCGGTGTTGTCCGACACCCGCGCGGCTTGCTGCATGTTGTGAGTCACGATAATCACCGTGTACTGCGCTTTCAGCTCAGTGATCAATTGCTCGATGCGCCCGGTGGAAATGGGGTCGAGCGCTGAGGTCGGTTCGTCCAGCAGCAACACCTGCGGGCGCAGCGCGATGGTGCGCGCGATGCACAGTCGTTGTTGCTGGCCGCCGGAGAGGCTTTGGGCGCTCTGGTTGAGTTTGTCTTTGACTTCATCCCACAGGGCGCCGCCGCGCAGGGCTTGTTCGACGCGGTCGTTCATCTCACGGCGCGAGAGTTTTTCGTGGTGGCGCACGGCGTAGGCGATGTTGTCGTAGATCGACATCGGGAACGGCACCGGCTTTTGGAACACCATGCCGACGTGGCTGCGCAGGCGGTTCATTGAATAGCCAGGGGCGAGGATGTTTTCGCCGTTGAGCAGCACTTCGCCACGTGCTTCCTGCTTTGGATACATCGAGTAGATGCGGTTGAACACGCGCAGCAAGGTGGACTTGCCGCAGCCGGAGGGGCCGATGATGGCGGTGATGCGCTTTTCCGGAATATCGATGTCGATGGATTTCAGCGAGCGTTGGTGGTTGTAGAAAAACTCCAACCCGCGCACTTGGATTTTGGTTTTTTCGGGAACAATGCCGGTGGCGTCCATCAGTGAGACCTATTGCGTAAAAGGATCAGGCGAGATGCCAGGCTGAGCACCAGCACGAACAGTGTGAGCACCAGGGCGCCGGCCCACGCGAGTGAGTGCCAGTCGTCGAACGGGCTCATGGCGTACTGGAAGATAACCACCGGCACACTGGCAATCGGCTTGAGCAAGTTGCTGCTCCAGAACTGGTTGCCAAAGGCGGTGAACAGCAGCGGTGCGGTTTCCCCGGTGATTCGCGCCAGGGCCAGCAGGATGCCGGTGACTACCCCGGCCTTGGCCGCTCTCAACACGATCTGCAAGGTCAGTTTCCATTGCGGCACACCCAGTGCCAGCGCGGCCTCGCGCATGGTGGAAGGTTGTAGTTGGAGCATTTCATCGGTGGTGCGCACCACCACTGGAATCACCAGCAGGGCCAGGGCCAAGGCGCCGGCGATGGCGGAAAAACCAACCTGGTGATTGGTCAGCAGGTTGAGTGGCAAGATCACGCCGGTGTAGATAAACAAACCCAGCACAATCGAAGGCGCCGACAGCAGGATGTCGTTGATAAACCGCACCGTGGTGCCCAGGCGTGAGTGGCGTGCAAACTCTGCCAGCCAGATACCGGCCATCAACCCAATGGGCGTGCCGATCAACAGTGCGATGGCAGACATCAATGCGCTGCCATAGAACGCGTTGGCCAGGCCGCCTTCGGTGCCGGGCGGCGGCGTCATCTGGGTAAACAGGCGCAGGTTGAGGGCCTGGAACCCATTGATGATGGTGGTCAGCAGAATCCACGCCAGCCACAAAAGGCCGAAGGCTGTCGCGCCGCAACTGAGGCACATCGCCACCGCGTTTTTCAACGCGCGTTTTCGGTACAGGCGTTCGTTGGCGTTCATAACCCTTCCTTGCGCGACAGGCGCATCAGCATCAGGCGCGCCAGTGCCAGCACCACAAAGGTCACGATAAACAGCAAGAAGCCCAGCGCGATCAGCGCGGAGCGGTGCAGGTCGGTGTAGGCCTCGCTGAACTCGTTGGCGATCACGGACGCAATCGAACTGCTGGGCATCAGCAGCGAGGCGGAGAATTGTTGGGCGTTGCCCAATACAAAGGTCACCGCCATGGTCTCGCCAAGGGCACGGCCCAAACCGAGAAAGATCCCGCCGACAACGGCCGAGCGCGTGTAGGGCAAGACGATGTCCCACACCACTTCCCACGTTGTGCTGCCAAGCGCGTAGGCCGATTCTTTCAATGGTGTCGGCACACTGCGAAACACCTCATGCATCACCGAGGTGATAAACGGCATGATCATCACCGCCAGCACAATCCCGGCAGTCAACATGCCGATCCCCAGCGGCGGGCCCTGGAACAGCGAGCCAATAAAGGGCAGGGCGCCGAGGTAGTCGTTGATCAAGGGCGACAGGTGCTCAGCCATAAACGGCCCGAACACGAACAAGCCCCACATGCCATAGATGATCGAAGGAATACCGGCGAGCAATTCAATCGCCGACGCGACCGGCATCTTGAGCCAGGGCGGCGCGACCTCGGTGAGAAAAATCGCAATGCCGAAACTCACCGGCACCGCAATCAGCAAGGCCAGGAAGGAGGTGACCAAGGTGCCGTAAATCGGCACCACGGCGCCGAAGTGGTTGTTCACCGCATCCCATTCGGTACTGGTGATAAAGCTGAAACCAAAGGTCTTGAACGCCAAACCGCCGCCCCACAGGGTCGAGGCCGCAATGGCACCCAGCAATGCCAACACCAGCATGGCGGCGCCGAACATCGAGCGTTTAAACCACAGATCGTGGCGTTGATCGCGGGTGGCACGGCGGTCGCCCGCGGTGTCGCCTGCGTGAGAAGTCATGACCAGCGGGTGGACGGTGTCGTTCATATCAGATGTGCTCACCGCCTTGCGCAGTCAATGCGCAAGGCGGCCGTAGGACGAATCAGTTGGCGAAGTCAGACTTCCAGTAACCTTCGATTCGCGACACCAGGGAGTCCGGCAGGGCTACGTAGTCCAGCGCCGCGGCCTGTTGCTGGCCTTTTTCCAGTGACCACTTGAAGAAGCTGAACGCCGCCTGGCTTTGCTCGGCATTCTTCGGCTGCTTGTACATGATGATCCAGGTGGTCGCCGTGATCGGCCACGCGCCTTCGCCTGGGGCGTTGGTCATGATCAGGTTGAAGTCTTTGGCATTCGCCCAGTCGGCGGTATCTGCGGCGGCCTGGAATGCCTTGGCATCAGGTTTGACGAATTTCCCCGAAGCGTTTTTCAGTTGGGCATAGGTCATTTTGTTCTGCAGGGCGTAGGCGTATTCCACGAAGCCGATGGAGTTCTTGATCTGCTTCACGTAGGCCGAAACGCCTTCGTTACCCTTGCCGCCCACACCGACCGGCCACGGCACGGTGGTGCCGAACCCCACCTTGGTTTTCCAGCTGTCACTGACTTTGGCCAGGTAGTTGGTGAAGTTGTACGAGGTGCCCGAGCCGTCGGAACGGTGCACCACGGTGATATTCGCCACCGGCAGGTTCAAGCCGGGGTTGAGGGCGGCGATGGCCGGGTCGTTCCAGGCCTTGATGTCACCGAGGAAAATCTTCGCGAGCACGTCGCCATCGAGTTTCAACTGGCCAGCCGCTACGCCCTCGACGTTCATCACCGGCACGATGCCGCCAATCACGCTGGGGAACTGGCCCAGGCCGCCGGCTTTGAGTTCATCGGCCGACAGCGGGGCGTCGGAGGCGCCGAAGTCAACGGTGGCCGCCTTGATCTGGGCGATGCCGCCGCCGGAACCGATTGACTGATAGTTGATGCGGTTGCTGGAGTTCTTGCTGTAGTCCTGCGACCACTTGGACAGCACCGGGTAGACGAAACTGGAGCCGGCGCCGGTAACGTCGGTGGCGTGGGCCACGCCGCTCAAGCACAGGGCAGCGAACAGAACAGACAGACTTTTTTTAGTCGGCAACATCACGACAACACCTCAAGGGAAGGGGTAAGTGGATAGGTCCACCTGTCTAAGACGTGACGATTTAATTCCTGAGATATGTCTGTTTAATGACGGTTTGGCTTTATGAAGAAACATTTAGAAATGTTTGCGCCGGTGAACGTGGGTTGCCCACGTCCACAGCCGCCGTGCGACTTAGTTGATGCTCTGCTCTATCCCGGCCTGCAACACCTGGCTGTCACTGTGCCCGCCGACCCGCAGTGGCCCAAGGTTGAAAGCCTGATCCTTACGCGTGGCGTCGTCCTGTTTCCGGGTCAGTTCATCCTTGGCGCCCAAGGCCAGGTTGACCGGTGACTTCGACAGGTTCAGCCCGACATCGGCCCGGTAGTCGCTGCCGGCCAGTGTCGTCGCCTTGACCGTGGAACCGCCGAGGTCGACTTTGCCTTTGTCCGCGCTGATCTGCGCACCCGTGAGGCGTGTTTCGCCACTCACCTGCAGAGTGACGCCCTGAGTACCGCGCAGGCCCGACGCCTGGGTGACGCTGTCTTTCACCACGTGGCTGACGTCCAGATTCAACGTTGGGGTGTAGGACGTATCGCCACTTTTGTCGCCGAACAGCACGTTTTCGGCGGTATTGGCCACCGAGCTGCCGGTGGTGTTCTTGCCGCTGACGGTGTAGCTGTCCGTGGTTTTTGGCCAGACTTTTTCCTTGAGGTTGGACAGGCGAGTGCCCACGGCGTCCTTCTTGTCCGCCAGGTAAGCCTTGGCTTGATCCACGCGTGTGCCAAAGGCGCCACGGGGCTCGGGGTTCACGTCGTAGCTACCGCTGCGGGTGAGTTTTTCGCCCAGGCGCTCCTTGGCGTTGATCACGCTCTCTTTGGCCGAGGCCAGGTGCTCGGTGCCCTTGTCGACAGCGTTCTCCAGCTTTTCGCGGTGTTTTTCAAACGCGCCCTCGGCCTTGGCTTGCACCTTGTCCTTGAGCGGGCCGCTGGCCTTGGCCAGTTTGTTGACCACACCCGGTTGGTTTTTCTCGACGTCGAGCCGGGTGTCGACGTTGACCTGGGTGCTGCTGACGTGGTCCTTGCGGCTCTCGACGACGAGGTTGCCGCCGACGTTGCCGCTGACCTGCTCGGCTTCAATCCGCGCGCCGGCCAGATGGGTATCACCGGCACTGTTGATCACCACCTTGTTCGCCTTGATCAGGCTGTCGTGCTGGGTGGTGCCTTGCAGGTGATCGACGTCGACCTTGACCCGCGCATTGATGCCGTACTGGGTTTTGGCTGTGTCGTGTTCACCGGCGTCGGCCAGGGCTGTTTTGCCGCCGCTGCCACCTGCGCCCAAAGTCACGCCCCAGCTGTTATGCGCTTGGGTGGATTGTGCCGACTCTTGCAAAATGCCGCCGTTTTGCGCCGCCAGGTTGACCCTGTCGGCCACTACCTGGGTGCCTTGCAGGTGGATGGCATCCGCCGCGTCAGCGCCACTGGCGAGGGTAACGTTGCCGTTGCTGTGCAATTGCCCGACCACTACGCCCTGATCGTTCTCGGAAACCTTGCCGATGTTGAAGTTGGCGCTCAGGCTGCCGGTTGTACCGCTGCTTTCGGCACTGCTGGTCTTGCCGGCTCCCACCGTCAAGCCGCCGCCCAGGTTGCTGCCGCTGCTGACATGGTTTTCGGTGGCCGCTTGCAGGTTCAATTTGCCGCCGGCGTTGAGGCTGATGTCACCGGTCTTC
Organism: Pseudomonas sp. R76; assembly: GCF_009834565.1. Classification (GTDB taxonomy): domain Bacteria; phylum Pseudomonadota; class Gammaproteobacteria; order Pseudomonadales; family Pseudomonadaceae; genus Aquipseudomonas. The sequence continues at coordinate 5,419,653 of NZ_CP019428.1, read as the reverse complement.
GCGGTGCTGCTGCCGATCTGAGTGCCTTGCAGGGTCATGTCGCCGCCACTGCTCAGTTGGATCGGCCCGCTGCCGTGGAGCGTCGCGACACGTGCCTGGCTGTCCTGGGTGTCGAGGCGTTTGTTATCCAGTTGAACGCCGGCACCCAGGTTCACGTTCGTACCATTGCTGCCCGGCGCTGTGCCCACCGTCAACGAGCCGCTGCCGCGCAGGCTGTTGTCGGTTTTGTTTTGGGTATCGCTGGCCTGGTTCAGTGCCAATTCGCCTCCGGCCTTGAGGTTGACGCCTGCCTGGCCACCGTTGAAGTGGCTGCCTTCATAGCGTGCATCGCCTTGGGTCTGAATGCTCACACCCTGAGCCCCGGCGTAGCTGCCGACCACCGCCGTGCTGCTTGATTCGCGCACATCGCTGCTGCCGCCGGTGCCGCTGCCGCGCACGTTCAAGTCTTCACCCGTGGTGGTGTAAACCCGCACGCCCGCCTTAGCGTCCACGCCTTGCTCGCTGCTGCTGTGAGTGTTGGCGGCTGCGGTGGCAAGGTGCTCGCCGGCATTGATCTTGAGCCCGCCCTCGCTGGCGCGGTATTGAGTGCCTTGATCCTTCAGGGTGTTGGCGACATTGACCTGCACTGTTCCACCACTGAACTGGCTGACCACCGCGGTGCTGTCCTGCTGTGTGCGGGTCTTTTGGGTATGACCGACTTCCACATCCAGCCCGACATTCGGCTGCTCGAACGCATCGAGCAAACCTGGCTGATGGAATTTGGCCTGGGCCACGCCCTCGACGGCTTTTTCGATCGGCCGGGTGATGCCTTTGTATTCGACATTGGCGCCGACATCGGCGGTCCAGCCATTCTCCTTGTGGGTGCTGGTCTCGGTGTTATGCGCCGCCTGGTTATCGACCTGGGCAGCGTTGACCTGCAACTCGGAGCCGGCCTTGACCTGCGCGCCTTGGCTGGTCAGGGTGTTGCCGGCGTTGATCGTCAGCTTGCCGGCCGCCGCTACATTGCTGGTTTGCGCGGTGGTTTTGTTGCGGGTGTCATCGCTGCTCTGATGGCTGAATTGCGCACCATTGCCGGCCCGGTCCAGGCCACCGGTGTAGTACACGCCGCCCGCAGTGGTGGTCGTATCGGTTTGGTTGCGGGTGCTGTCATCCGCCGCCAGCAGCTCGACGTTTTTGCCGCTCACGGTCGCGTCGCCCTGGGTGGCCTTGAGCTCAGAGCCCTTGATGCTCACATCGCCACCCGCGGTGACGGCCAGGCTGCCACCGCTGAGGCTGGCAGCCTGCTGCCGGGTGGTGTCGGTCTTAGCTGTTTGCTGTTGATCTTCGTAGGTGACACCCGCGCGGTACTGACGGCTGCCTTCGGTGGTTTCCTTGGCGTAGCCATCGAAACCACGGGTGTGAGTGCTGGTGGTATCGCTGGAGGTGTTTTGCGCCGAAGCGACCTTGATATCGCCCTTGGCGTGCGCCTGCAATAAACCTGTGGCAGCCACTTGAGAGCCACTGACTTCGATGTCCTTGGCGCTTTGCAGTCTGAGGTTACTGTCCGAGCGCAGGTTGCTGGCGACGGTGGTGCTGTCCTTGAGGTTCTTGCGGCTTTCATCCTTTGTAATGCCGAAGAACTTACTGTCGTTGCTGTAGCTATTGTCGTGGGAGGTGTCTTGTACGCCGTCGATCACCAGCGAGCCTTTGTCGCTGATCACGCTGGCCTGTTTGCCGCCGCGCGCCTGGCTGCCGCTGATGCGCACGTCATCGGCCTTGACGATCAACTTGCCGTCGGCATTCACCTTGCTGCCGGTGTTCAAGGTTTTGCCCTTGTCACCGTCGCCGCTTTTGCCGAAGAAGCTGCCGCCCGTGAGGTCGCCGGCGTAGGCGTTATCGCTGCTGCGCTGGGTGCGGCTGGCGCTGCCGATGTCCACCTGACGGCCGGCCAATTGAATGTCGCCCGCCGATTTCAGCTCGGCGCCCTGCAACTGCAGTTTCTGCTGGCTGGTCAGGTCCAGCGTTTTGCCGGCCTTGAGGCTGCTGGTGACGCTGCGTTGTTCACTGCTGGATTTGTCCCAGTTGGCCTTCCACAGGTGCTTGCGGTGGTTGCCTTGATCGCGGGTTTCATGGGTTTCGGTGGCAGCGTTCACCTGCAGGTCGGCGCCGCTGTTGACGCGCAAGGCGTCGCCCGCTTCGACTTTGCTGGCGGTGATCGTGGTGTTGGCGCCGGACGACAGCGCGGCATTCTGTTGCGCGACGACATGGTTGCCGTGCTGGCGCGAGTCCTTGTCGGTGGTGGTGCGGTCATAGGTTTCGTAGGTGAACAGGAAGTTGCTGTTGTTCCACTGTTCACGTTTTTCCTGGAGCTTGCGGCTTTCCAGGCTGCTGAGGGTCAGGTTGCGGCTGGCGTCGAGTTTGACGTTGCGCCCGCTGACGTCCGCAGCGGCGAGGCTCAAGTCCTTGGCGCTGTGCAAGTCAACGTCGCCCTGGCGGCTGTGCACGCCGGCGCGGGTGGCCTCAAGGCTGTCGGCGTGCACCTGGCCGCGGATGTCGAGGTCGCCGGCCGAGCTGACCTTCACGCCGTCGCGGCCTTCCACTTGCACCGCGCCCACACGCACGCCGGCGCCTTCGGCGGTACTGATGATATTGATACGCCCGGCTTGCATCGCGCCGAACAGGCGGGCGTCGATGCGCTGGTCCTGGGTCTTGCTCGCCGGGTCGACCTGACGCACTTGGCCGCTGGCGTAGTCGACCTGATTGCGGCCGACCGTGAGGTTCAATTGATCCCGCGCACTGAGGCGCCCATCGCTGTCGATGTGCGGCGCGATCAGGTGGATCGAGCCCGCGCCGTTTTGCAGGCCCTGGCCTTGCACCGTCAATTGGCCGCTTGCATCGCGGGTGTTCAAACCTTGCAGCTTGCCGTCGTTGAGCTCGGGGCGGCCCACTACCAGGTTGGCATTCGGGGTGTTGATGAAGCTGCCGCCGTTCACGGAAATGCCGTTCGGGTTGGCCAGTACATAATCGGCGGCGCGGCCAAAAATCTCCTGGGCGCCGTTGATGGCCGAGGCGTTGCGGCTCACCACTTCGTTGAGGATCACGCTGGCGGCCTGGCCCTGGAACTGCGGGTTGGCTGCCAACTGCCCGGCGAGTTGCGATTGGCCCGCCTGCAAAGCGTTGTTCAGCACCACGCCCTGGCGGTCGACGTTGTAGTCCAGAAACTGGTTATGGGACAGGCCGCCGGCATTCGGCGCGACGATGTTGACGATGGGCACGCCGCCCTGGTTTTGCAGCTGCGGCGTGCCGCCAGGCCCTTCAACGACGGTCACGCCACCGGCCAGCACCAGCTGCGGCAGCAGGAGCAGGCTGGCGATGGCCCAGCGCAGTTTGCCCTGAGGGGAAAGGTGAAACGTGTGTGTGGCAGTCGGCATAATAAATTCGCTCTGTGTTGGCTGATCTACGACGTGCGTTGTTCGGTGCAACGCTGGTGTAGTGCTCAGGTACGGCGGTTATTTCAGGCTAATCATGTGTCAGCTCATCTCTGCAAGCTCAAATCTGCACGCTAAGGCGCGTCAGCCACACCTCCGGCTCCTGGCCAAACCCTGTGGGTGTGTTGAGGCTGCGTTGGTAATCGAGGTCGAGCTGCAGGTTCTTCCAGCTCAGGTTGAGCCCGACGCTGGCGCCACTCAGGCGTTGGCCCTGGGCGCCGTGTTCGCGCTTGACCCAGCCGTTGTCCAGGCCCAGGCGCGGGGTGATTTTTATCGGCAGGTCGCTGTTGAGCGGCAGGCGCAAGGTGTTGCGCCACACCGCACCGATGGCACCGGACGCGCTGTATTCGCGGTAGCCACGCACCGCCGAGTCGTCGGTACCCAGCAGTTGTTCGATGGCGGGCAAGGCGTCCGGGCTGTATTGCGCTGACAGCTGGCTCTGCCATTGCCACGGTTGCCCCTGCCATTGGCCGTTGCGCCATTGGGTGAGGTTGGCGCGGTACTTGCGGAATTGCGCCTGGGGCAGGTTTTTTTGCGTTTGCTCGGCATCGCGATCAGCACCGAACCACGTCAGGCCTTGGGCGTAATTGACGTCGAGGTTCCACACCGCGCTGTTGAGCCAGAACAGATTCAGGCCCGCCTCGGCCACGGTCAGTGTTGGGCTCTGGATGCCCAGGCGGACCTTTTGCAGGTAGCTGTCGACGTCCTTGTAGGCCAGTTGCAGGTTGGCACTGAGTTGATGGCCCTGGTCGCGCCACAGCACCCGGTCGGTGCGCAAACTGACCTGATCGGTGCGGCCGCTGTTATACAAGGTGGTGCGACTGAGCTTGAACGGCGAGCGGTATTCGGCATGGCTGGCGAACAGGCTGTAGGTCCAGTAACCGTATGGGATGGCATAAAACAGGCTGTTGCTGCGGCTGTAACGCGGCCCGTGGTTGAGCGTGTCGCTGAAGCTCAGGTTGAGCGAATCGTTGAGCTCCAGCGGGCTGTCCAGGCTCAGGTTGATCGCATTGCGATCACGCCCGGTGCCGGCGCTGCCGAGGTTATCCAGCCCAAGTCCCAAGGCCCAGCGCGAGGCCGTACTGCGCGAGCGCAGGATGATGCGCGAGGCGCCAGGTTCACTGCCGGGAGCAATGTCGGCGGTGAGGTCCACCGAGCGCAGGCGGTTGAGCTGGTCCAGGCCTTGCTCCAGGTCGCGCAGGTTCAGCGGCTGGCCGAGCATTCCGGGAAATGCCCCGGTTAACGACACGGGCAGGCTCTGGTCGGCCAGTTCGATGGCTTCCAGGTAACCTTCTTCGACGTGAATATCCAGCGGCAGCCCGGCGGCCGGTGCGCTGATCAAGTACGGGCGGCTGGCGATATAGCCGGCCTCCACATACAGCTGAGTGATCTCGGCCAGCAGGCGGTTGATCTGGGTGACGCCCATGCACGGCGCCACGTAGGGCTCGATGCGTTTGTTCAGTTCGGCCCTGTTGAACAGCGTGACCCCGGCCAGGCGTGTACCGCTGAGCGGCCAGCAGCGTTCATCTTTGTCGACAGCGTTGGGTAAGGCCGGCGTGGCCGGTTGAGTACCGAAACTGCCGCGTTGCATCTGCCGCTGGCGCTGCTCCAGTTGTAACTGTTGCAAGTCGCGCTGTTGTTGCTGCTGCAAGCGCAGGGTTTCCTGGCCGGGCTGCGGGCCATCGGCGGCGGCCACCGGCAACGCGCACAGGCAGAGCAGGGCGACACTCCATCTGCGGATACAGCAAAGGCGTTGGGTTGAGGGCTGGTTTGGCACTCGACATCCTTAACGTAGAAATACACACAATTCATGCCCCTGAGCCAAACCGTGAGCTCAGGGTATGCCGCACTTGAGTCATCTTTAAACGGATTGTTACATCGGCTGTAGGATTTATTACATAAAACGTGAGGAATGCCGCGTTATTCAGGAAATAAATGCACATTTTTAGTGCGAAGGTGCAGGCGCACGCCTGATAAGCCACGTATCTTCGGGGAGGATGAGACGGCGGATGTACGAAGATCGTTTTTGATTGTTGCAGCGAAATCGCTTAATCGGGGCGTTTATAGCGCAAGCGCACGCCGGATAAAACCGGGCGGTCACGAACAGATTAAAAGGTCATAAAGTGAAGCCTAAAAACCGCCAAAGTCCTTGAAATGCTTGGGATTGTCGGACAATCCAGCAGATGAAAAACTCTTCATAAACGCTCCGCTCGAAGGTTGGTAGTTTTCCCAGCGCTGCCCAATAATTCGAGTCCTAATAATGAATAACAAAACTCTTAAAGGCGCCTTGGCGCTCTCCGTTTCGCTCGCCTCCACACAACTGCTCGCCGGTGGTTTTGCGCTCAATGAACAAAGCGTCAGTTCAATGGGCACGGGCTACGCCGGGCGTTCTTCCTCGGCCGATGACGCCAGCACGGTGTTCGGCAACCCGGCCGGCATGTCCCGCCTCAAGCACAATGAAGTCAGCATCGGCGCGACTTACCTCGATGCCAAAACCAATATCAAGGACGCCAGCTCCAGCCAGGGCGGCGTCGATAACCCCGGCACCAACAAGGGCGACATGGTGCCTGGCATTGCCGTGCCGATGGGTTACCTGGTCACGCCGATCGATGAGCACTGGGCGTTTGGCCTGGGGGTTTACGCACCGTTTGGCCTGGTGACCGACTATGAACACAGCTTCCAGGGCAATGGCTTTGGCAATAAGAGCAAGATTCAAGTCACCACCGTGCAGCCGACCGTCAGCTACGCGTTCAATGACAAGGTGTCGGTCGGTTTCGGCCCGACCTTCAACAAGATCAGCGGCGAGCTGGACTCCAAAGTCCCGGCGTTCGGCCTCGGCACCGAAGCGGTGAAGATCAAGGGCGACGACACCGCGATGGGTTTCAACGCCGGTATCCTGGTGCAGGCGCTGGACAGCACCCGCATCGGCGTCACCTACCATTCGCAAGTGGTGTATCACCTGAGCGGCCATACCCAAGCCTCGGGCGTGCTGTCCGACCTGCTGGACGGCGGGCCGCAAAAGTATGACGCCAAGCTGAATGTCACCACGCCTTCTTCCGTGGACTTCTCGGTCACTCACCAGTTGACCGATGCCTTGACCCTCTACGTGGGCAGCACCTACACGCGCTGGAGCCAGTTGAAGAAAATCACGGTGAACAACGCCGGCGTGTCGGATATTACGGCTGAGCTGGCAGGCCTGGGCTCCATCACCGAAGAGCAGCACTGGCACGACACGTGGTCCCATGCCATCGGCCTGTCGTATCAGCTCAACAAACAACTGGTGCTGCGCACCGGCTTCTCGGTGGACGAGACGCCCACCAACAACACCGACCGTTCTGTACGTATTCCTACGGGCGACCGTACCGTATTCAGCGTGGGTGCCGGCTGGACGCCTGTGGATAACCTGACCTTTGACGTGGCCTATTCCTACCTGAAGGAAGAACCGATCAAGGTTCGCGACAACAACCCTCAGTTAGCGCTGAACTACGACGCCAAGTATGAAAACAGCGCGAATGGGTTTGGTGGTTCGGTGACTTACCGCTTCTGATCGATGCAATCCGGCGAAGAGCCAGTTTTTTGGCATGGCTCTTTGCCAGTTTTGTTGACATCAATGCTGTCATTTACGGTGCGTGTTGGTTAGATTGAAAGCTACTCAGCTTTTAAGACATGGACTGTCATGACTACGTTAACGCCTGTTATCGCGACCAATCCCCTTATTGTTCGGGCTGCGACCACCGCGCCTCCCGCCACCCTGGCGAACACTGTCGACGTCTCACCGACGCGGCCTTCGGCAGTGGTCAGCCTTGGCAATCCGGCAGCCGATGTCGTCGATACCTATTCTCGAAACGGCTTGTTGCCCGGCCAGGAAAGCGTGCGGACCTGGGAAAACAACAGCGATGATTCGATCACCTGGGTCATCAACTCCGGCTTCCACTCGGTCACTACGGCCGGCCGCTACAGTGGGCTGGGCGCTGCGCTGGTAGACCAATTCACCAAAGGTGGCGGTGCCGCGATTTCCCAGTCGCTGCTCAACACCACCGCTGACCGCGCCGGCGACACCGATGCAATCAAGGCGGACCAGACGCTGCTGCACAGCAAGGCCGACAACCAAGTCAGCCTCAGCATCAAGACTGCCAGCGGCAAGACGGTGACGTTCAGCCTGTCCAGCCAGAAAGATGGCCTGGGCGTACAGGCCACCGTAGAAGGCGGGGAGTTGACCGCCGATGAACTCAAGGCCGTCGGCCAGTTGGGCGGCGCATTCCAGGCCTCGGTCGACGGGCTGACCGCCGTGCCGCCGAAACTCGACTTGAGCAGGCTGACTCAGTTCGACGCCAAGCTGCTGTCGTCGGTGGACCTCAATGCCAAAGTGAAAGCCTCGAACGAAGAGGACATTACCCTGGCCTTTCATGCCGACAGCGAGAGCCGTACCACGCGCATGAGTGGCCCGGCGGGTCAGATTGACCTCACGGTGGACCTGAGAAACGCGGCGATCCTCGGCAATGCCAAGCAGCAGGCCAAGGCGCTGCAAACCTACCTGGCGCAGTTCGACCGCGTCGAGCGGCGCGGCAGTGCCAACGCGGACCTGATGGCCATGTTCAAGGACGCGTTCAGCGCCATGAACAGCAACTATCCGCCCGGGGCTGGCACTGCAAACCCTCTGACGAATAACCCGACCGACAAAGGTTTGCTGACGGGCCTGGCTGACTTCAAGGCCTCGATCAAACAGGCGGCGGGCGCGCCCAATTCGATACGTCGGTCGGAAGTTGAGGGTTTTTCCTACAGCGTGTCGCAGAATACCCAGGTCAATGGCCGCAGCACGGGCGACCGCAGCGTCACCCAGAACCAGCAATCGCTGCTGTCGGCGAGCTTCCATAAAGGCCTCGACGGTGGCAAACCGCCGGTTTTTGACGGCTCTCGCGAATCGCAGAATTACCTGTATGTGCAAGTGCAGGACAAGGCCAGCAGCACCGCAACCTTCGCCTATAAAGACGGCCGACTGACGAATGCGTCCGTTACCCAATCGGCTTCCCAGAACACCCACACGCAGAAGTACGTGATGGGCAACCGGGTGGAAGACAGCGTGGTGCCGAAGGAAGCCTCCATCAGGCGCGACTACCTGACGCTGCTTGAGCACGCCGCCCAGGCGAGCAAAAAGTCCAAGGATGCCCTGGAGCAGTCAACCTTGAAGGATGCCTTGGCCAACATGCATGACTCGATCCTGTTGCAGAACGATCCGGATGTGCTGATGCGCTGACGTTCGGCGTGATCAAAGCGGGAAGGCCCAGTGATGCGCCTTCCCGTTTTTTTTGCCCGGTGAGCGTGCCTGCGCAGGCCAGATTAGGCTTTTGAATCCATTCGATATTCTGTAGCCTTGCGCAGCTTCACCCGTGCTTGATGAACACAATCACTTCGTCCGGCGGCGCCCGAAGGGCTCCAGAGCCGGTGGTACACTCGACTTTCGCGCTTACTGCGCCTGCAGGTCTTGCGAACATGACGCAAATTTCCGAACGCCTACTGGTCCAAGCCCACCTCGACGCCAAGCAGCCCAAGGCGCTGAGCGCCGAAGAAGAGGCGAGCCTGCGTGCCGCCATCGCCGCCGAGCTCAAGGCTCAGGACGCGGTGCTGGTCGCCCACTTCTATTGCGACCCGGTGATTCAGGCCTTGGCCGAAGAAACCGGCGGCTGTGTCTCCGACTCCCTGGAAATGGCGCGCTTCGGCGCTGCCCACCCGGCCAAGACCGTATTGGTCGCCGGTGTGCGTTTCATGGGCGAGACCGCCAAAATCCTCACCCCCGAAAAACGCATCCTCATGCCCACCCTGGAAGCCACGTGCTCTCTGGACCTGGGCTGCCCGGTGGATGAGTTTTCGGCGTTTTGCGACCAGCATCCCGAGCGCACCGTGGTGGTGTATGCCAACACCTCGGCGGCGGTCAAAGCCCGGGCGGATTGGGTCGTCACCTCAAGCTGCGCGCTGGAAATCGTCGAAAGCCTGATGGACAACGGCGAGACGATTATCTGGGGCCCGGACAAGCACCTGGGCACTTACATTCAGCGCCAGACCGGTGCGGACATGCTGCTGTGGGACGGCGCGTGCATCGTCCACGAAGAGTTCAAGTCCAAGCAGCTCGAAGACATGAAGGCGCTGTACCCGGACGCCGCGATCCTGGTGCACCCGGAGTCGCCCACGGCGGTGATCGAGCTGGCGGACGCCGTAGGGTCCACCAGCCAACTGATTGCCGCAGCGCAGCGGTTGCCGAACAAGACCTTTATCGTCGCCACCGACCGCGGCATCTTCTACAAGATGCAGCAGTTGTGCCCGGACAAGGTCTTCGTTGAGGCGCCGACCGCCGGCAACGGCGCAGCCTGCCGCAGTTGCGCACACTGCCCGTGGATGGCAATGAATACGCTGGAGCGCACGCTGCAATGTTTGCGTGAGGGCAGCAATGAGATCTTTGTTGAGCCGTCAGTGATTCCGCAGGCGGTAAGGCCGCTCAAGCGCATGCTGGATTTCACCCAGGCTGCGCGCTTGAAACTGGCCGGCAACGCCTGATCTGAGGCGAGCACGGTAAGAAAATGTGGGAGCGGGCTTGCTCGCGAATGCGGTGGATCAGTCACCAGATGTATCGACTGACACACTGCATTCGCGAGCAAGTCGAATCGTCGCACCGCCGCTCCCACATTTGGATCTCCACTCTTTCTGGAGTTACTTCTTCTGCTTCGGAATCCGCACCAACTGCGTATCCGAATAAATGTCATGCCAGCTGCGTTTGTGCTTATCAAACAGCGACCAGATAAACCCCAGCCCCATGCACAACCACGACGCAATCGACACCACAAAGCGCAGCAGCGCCTGCCACAGGCTGATCCGCGAGCCATCGGCGTTCTGCACGCGCACGCCCCACACCTGCATGCCCAGGGTCTGCCCGGAATAGGTCCAGAACTTGGCAAAAAAACCAAACAATACAAAAAACAAAATCGTCGACAGCAACGGGTCACCGTCCAGCGCGCCGGATTCGGTGAGCGTGCGCATCTTGGCTTCGCCGATAAACGCCATCCACACCAGCTTGTAGATAAACGCGGTGACGATCAGCAGGGCGGTGCACAGCAGAAAGTCATAGAACATCGCTGCCAGGCGACGGCCCAGGCCAACGGCGGGGAAGTCGCCTTGGGGGCTCAGCAGGGGTTTGGACATGGCAGTCTCTCTAGAGAAAAAAGCCATTTTACGAGCAAACGCACATAAAAAAGCCCCTGATGTCACCATCAGGGGCTTTTTGTCGCAGCAAGGATCAGCCTTCTGCTTGTACTTCGTCAGCCTGCATGCCTTTCTGGCCTTGCACAGCTTTGAAAGTGACCTTCTGGCCTTCTTTCAGGCTCTTGAAGCCGTTGCCTTGAATAGCGCGGAAATGCACGAACAGATCCGGACCGCTTTCTGGAGTGATAAAACCAAACCCTTTCTCGTCGTTAAACCACTTGACGGTACCGCTCTGACGATCTGACATTTTCTTCTTTCCTTTGACGCTAAAAATTAATGACAGCCCCTTTCACACGAAAGAGTACTGGGCTGAGTTGCAGGAAAGTAAGAGACGTCGAACGGGTTGTAGCAAACTTTTGGCTACTGCCCAGGTCCAGGTTCAAAGCGACCCATGCAAACACAGTGAACAAACTTTACGCCAACTAATGGAGAAAAAACAAGCCCTGCCAAAAGCCCAGGTTTTGCTTGGCTTCGTGACTGTTTGAGCAACAAAGTGGATCCCGCTTATTCGATAGAGTTGATCACTTGTTATAGGCGCGGGCCTATTACATTGCCTATCGTCAATGCACTGTTTTATGGCGGTTGCGTTACAGTTTAGTGCACGTTAACGCAACCGCGTTACTTATAGAAACAGTCAATCAGCCACGGTAGTAACGTTGCGGTACAAATGGCATTTTACTTACACGTAATGGCACCTTTTTCCCACGCACCAACGCAGACACTTCGGTGTCCAGTGCAATGAACGCGCTGTCCAGGTAACCCATGGCCAGCGGGCCGCCCAGGGTCGGGCCAAAGCCGCCGCTGCACACGCTGCCGATCACGGTGCCGTGTTCGTCGACGATTTCTGCGCCTTCGCGCACCGGGGTGCGTTCCTGGGGCAGCAGGCCGACTCGCTTGCGGCTCACACCGGCTTGTTGCTGGGTGAAGATCCGGTCGGCACCCGGGAAGCCACCGGCACGTGCACCGTCGGCGCGCCGGGCCTTGGAGATTGCCCACAACAGGCTGGCTTCAATCGGCGTGGTGTCGGTGTTCATGTCGTGGCCGTACAGGCACAGGCCGGCTTCCAGGCGCAGCGAGTCACGCGCGCCCAGGCCGATGGCCTGCACTTCGGTTTCGGCCAGCAGGCTGCGCGCCAGGCTCTCGGCATTGGCAGCGGGCACAGAGATTTCAAAACCGTCTTCACCGGTGTAGCCGGAGCGGCTGACGTAGCAGTCCACGCCCAACAGGCGCAAGGTGGCGAACTGCATGAACGTCATCTTGGTCACTTCAGGTGCCAGGCGCGCCAGTACCTTCACCGCTGCCGGGCCTTGCAGGGCGAGCAGGGCACGTTCTTCGAAGAGTGGCTCGATGCTGCACTGCTCGCCAATGTGTTTGCGCAGGTGCGCCAGGTCCTGGTCCTTGCAGGCGGCATTGACCACCAGGAACAGTTCGTCGTTGCCCAGGTTGGCCACCATCAGGTCGTCGAGAATGCCGCCCTGATCATTGGTGAACATGGCGTAGCGCTGCATGCCAACCGGCAAGTCGATGATGTCGACGGGCACCAGGGTTTCCAGGGCTTTGGCGGCGTTTGCGCCGGTCAGGCGGATCTGGCCCATGTGCGACACATCAAACAACCCGGCGTGTTCACGGGTGTGCAGGTGTTCCTTCATCACGCCCAGCGGGTATTGCACCGGCATGTCGTAACCGGCGAAGGGCACCATGCGTGCGCCCAATTCGAGGTGCAGCGCATGCAGTGGGGTTTTCAACAGGGTTTCGGTGGACATATTCAGCTCCTGAAAAACGTGCGGACGCGCTGTTAGGCGTCAGCACTCGATAATGTTGACCGCCAAACCGCCACGGGCGGTTTCCTTGTATTTGCTTTTCATGTCGGCGCCGGTCTGGCGCATGGTGCGGATGACTTTGTCGAGGGACACAAAATGTTGCCCATCGCCGCGCAAGGCCATGCGCACCGCATTGATCGCCTTGACCGAGCCCATCGCATTGCGCTCGATGCACGGCACCTGCACCAACCCGCCAATCGGGTCGCAGGTCAGACCGAGGTTGTGTTCCATGCCGATCTCGGCGGCGTTTTCGACTTGGGACACGCTGCCGCCCAATACCTCGCACAACGCACCGGCCGCCATCGAACAGGCCACGCCGACCTCGCCCTGGCAACCGACTTCAGCGCCGGAGATCGAGGCGTTTTCCTTGTATAAAATGCCGATGGCGGCGGCAGTGAGCAGAAAGCGCACCACGCCGTCCTCGTTCGCGCCGGGGATAAAGCGCATGTAGTAATGCAGCACCGCCGGCACAATTCCGGCCGCACCGTTGGTGGGCGCCGTGACTACACGCCCGCCGTTGGCGTTTTCTTCGTTGACGGCCAGCGCGTACAGGTTGACCCAGTCGAGCACCGACAGCGGGTCGCGCAGCGCTGACTCGGGGTTCTTGCACAGCTGGCGATGCAAAGCAGCGGCGCGGCGCTTGACCTTCAAGCCACCGGGCAGAATCCCTTCGTTGCGACAACCGGCGTCCACGCAGTCTTGCATCACTTGCCAGATCTTCAGCAAGCCAGCGCGCGTCTCGGCTTCCGGGCGCCAGGCACTTTCATTGGTCAGCATCACCTGGCTGATCGACAGCCCGTAGGTGGCGCAATGGCCCAGCAAGTCCTTGGCGTGTTTGAAAGGGAAGGTCAGCGGCGTGGTGTCTTCGACAATCCGGTCGGCGCCGGCCGCGTCTTCATCCACCACAAAACCGCCGCCGACCGAGTAGTACTCGCGGCTGCGAATCTGAATGCCGGCGGCGTCGAAGGCACGAAAAATCATGCCGTTGGGATGGTAGGCGAGGGGTTTGCGAATCATCGCCAAGTGTTCTTTCTCGTTGAACGCAATGCTGTGTTCGCCGAGCAGGTTCAAACGACCATCGCTGCGCATCTGCGCGAGGCGTGCGGCGACAGTTTCGGTATTCACGGTGTCCGGGTGTTCGCCTTCCAGGCCCAGCAGCACGGCCTTGTCACTGCCGTGGCCTTTGCCGGTGGCGCCCAGCGAGCCATAGAGTTCCACCTTGATGCCGGTGGTGACGCCAAGCAGGTTGTCGCGCTTGAGGCCTTCGACAAATCGGGCGGCGGCACGCATCGGGCCAACGGTGTGGGAGCTGGAGGGGCCGATACCAATCTTGAACAGGTCGAACACGCTGAGGGACATGGTTGTTCTCCGGTTTCTTATTATGTGTTGGGTGTACTCGGCCTGACTGTGGAAGAGGTCCAGGTGGGAGCTGGCTTGCCTGCGATGCAGACACCCCGGTCTATCAGGTAGACCCGGGTGATGCCATCGCAGGCAAGCCAGCTCCCACACTTGACCCTGTTCCGTCAGTCAGTGTTACGCGTAGCTCTCAATCGACGGGCACGCACACACCAGGTTGCGATCGCCAAACACGTTGTCGACCCGGCCAACCGGTGGCCAGTACTTGCCTTCGATCAGCGACGCAACCGGGTACACCGCTTGTTCACGGCTGTACGGGTGGCTCCATTCACCGACGATTTCAGCGGCGGTGTGCGGCGCGTTTTTCAGTGGGTTGTCGTCCTTGTCCAAGGTGCCGTTTTCCACCGCGCGAATTTCTTCGCGGATGGCGATCATGGCGTCACAGAAGCGGTCCAGTTCTTCCTTGGATTCACTTTCAGTCGGCTCGATCATTAGCGTGCCGGCCACCGGGAACGACATGGTCGGCGCGTGGAAGCCAAAATCGATCAGGCGCTTGGCCACGTCGTCGACGCTGATGCCGCTGCTGTCTTTCAGCGGGCGCAGGTCCAGGATGCATTCGTGCGCCACCAGGCCGTTGCTGCCGGTGTAGAGCACCGGGTAGTGCTCTTCGAGGCGACGGGAAATGTAGTTGGCATTCAGGATCGCCAGCTGCGAAGCGCGTTTGAGGCCCGCGCCGCCCATCATGCTGATGTACATCCAGGTGATCGGCAGGATGCTCGCGCTGCCGAACGGCGCCGCGCATACCGCGCCTTCCTTGCGCTCCATGGCCGCATGACCGGGCAGGAATGGCGTGAGGTGCGACTTGACGCCAATCGGGCCAACGCCCGGGCCGCCACCGCCGTGGGGAATGCAGAACGTCTTGTGCAGGTTCAGGTGGGACACGTCGCCGCCGAACTTGCCCGGTGCGCACAGGCCAACCATCGCGTTCATGTTGGCGCCGTCGATGTACACCTGGCCGCCGTTGTCGTGAATGATCCCGCAGATTTCGCGGATGCCTTCTTCGAACACGCCGTGGGTGGACGGGTAGGTGATCATCAGTGCAGCGAGGTGCTCGCGGTGCTCAATGGCCTTGGCGCGCAGGTCTTCGATATCCACGTTGCCGCGTGCGTCGCAGGCAGTGACCACCACGCGCATACCGGCCATGTTGGCGGTCGCCGGGTTGGTGCCGTGGGCCGACGACGGGATCAGGCAGATGTCGCGGCGCTCTTCGCCGCGGCTCTGGTGATAGGCACGAATGGCCAAGAGGCCTGCGTATTCACCCTGGGAACCGGCGTTCGGTTGCAGCGAGATCGCGTCATAACCGGTGGCCGCGCAGAGCATGGCTTCCAGGTCGGACGTCAGTTCAAGGTAGCCGGCGCTTTGCTCGGCCGGGGCGAACGGGTGCAGGGCACCGAACTCGGCCCAGGTCACCGGGATCATTTCGCTGGCGGCGTTGAGCTTCATGGTGCACGAGCCCAGCGGGATCATGGTGCGGTCCAGCGCCAGGTCCTTGTCGGCCAGTTTGCGCAGGTAGCGCATCAGCTCGGTTTCGGAGTGGTAACGGTTGAACACCGGGTGGCTGAGGATTGGCGACTGGCGCAGCAGCGCGGCCGGCAGCGTGCTTTCAGCCTCGGCGAAGGCGGGCAGTGCCTTGCCGTCGGCGAAAATTGACCACAAGGCTTCGATATCGGCCTGGGTGGTGGTTTCGTCGACCGACAGGCCTAGACGCTCAGCATCCACCACACGCAGGTTGATGCGCTGGGCGCGGGCCTTGTCGTGCAGGGCGGCGGTTTGGGCGCCGGTGTTGAGGGTCAGGGTGTCGAAGAAGTGTTCCTGCTCGACCTTCAGGCCCAACGCGGTGAGGCCTTTGGCGAGAATCGTGGTCAGGTGATGAACACGGTTGGCGATCTGGGTCAGGCCTTTCGGGCCGTGGTACACGGCGTACATGCTGGCGATGTTGGCCAGCAGCACCTGGGCGGTGCAGATGTTGCTGGTGGCCTTCTCGCGGCGGATATGTTGCTCGCGGGTCTGCATGGCCAGGCGCAGGGCCGGCTTGCCGAAACGGTCGACGGACACACCGACCAGACGGCCCGGCATGTCGCGCTTGAACGCATCCTTGGTGGAGAAGTACGCCGCGTGCGGGCCACCAAAGCCCAGCGGCACACCGAAGCGTTGCGCGCTGCCGATGGCCACGTCGGCGCCGAACTCGCCCGGAGGCGTCAGCAGGGTCAGGGCCAGCAGGTCAGCGGCCACGGCGACCAGGGCGTTGGCGGCGTGGAAGCGCTCGGTCAGTTCGCGGTAATCAAACACGTCACCGTTGCTGGCCGGGTATTGCAGCAGGGCGCCGAAGAATGGGCTGACGTCGGTCAACTCGCGCTCATCGCCCACCACCACGTCAATGCCCAGCGGCTCGGCACGCGTGCGCAGCACGTCGAGGGTTTGCGGGTGGCTGTGGATCGAGGCGAAGAAGGCGTTGCTGCCCTTGTTCTTGCTCAGGCGCTTGCAGAAGGTCATCGCTTCGGCGGCGGCGGTGGCTTCGTCGAGCAGGGAGGCGTTAGCGATCGGCAGGCCGGTGAGGTCGCTGATCAGGGTCTGGAAGTTCAGCAGCGCTTCCAGGCGGCCTTGGGAAATCTCGGGTTGGTACGGGGTGTAGGCGGTGTACCAGGCCGGGTTTTCCAGCAGGTTGCGCAGGATCGGCGACGGCGTATGGCAGTTGTAGTAGCCCTGGCCGATGTAGGTCTTGAACAGCTGGTTCTTGCCGGCGATGGCCTTGATCTTGGCCAGGGCTTCGGCTTCGCTCAGGCCGTCTTCCAGGCCGAGCACGCTGGTGCCCTTGATGCTTTCCGGGATCACGCTGGCGCTCAGGGCTTCGAGCGAGTCAAAGCCCAGCTTTGCGAGCATTTGCTGCTCGTCTTCCTGGCGCGGGCCGATATGGCGGGCGATGAATTCGTTGGCGGTAGTGAGATTAACGGTCATGGCGCGCTCCTCAGGCTTCAGCGTTGGCTTTGATCAGGCGGTCGTACGCATCCTGATCCAACAGCTTAGCCACTGCGCTGGCATCGGCGGGTTTAAAGCGGAAGAACCAACCTTCGCCCATCGGGTCTTCGTTGACCAGTTCCGGGCTGTCGCTGAGCTTGTCGTTAACTTCGAGAACGTCGCCGTCCAGCGGCATGTACACGCCACTCGCGGCCTTGACCGACTCAACGGTGGAGGCTTCTGCGCCCTTGGCGTAGGACTGCAACTCAGGCAGTTGCACGAAAACCACATCACCCAGCGCGTTCTGCGCGAAAGCGGTGATACCCACGGTGACGCTGCCATCGGCTTCGGCGCGCAGCCACTCGTGATCTTCAGTGAAACGCAACTCGCTCATGGAAACTCCTCAAGGCCAGATTCGTCTGGTGGACGGGATTGGAATAATGGGGAGTTGCTTAGCAATATCGCGGCCAACGTTATTAATTATTTATAAATCAATAGGTTAGTAAAATTGGTTAGGGCGCTGGAAGTTTTTGCCGTAGCGATTTCGCTACAGCTGGGCCTGTGAAAAAAAGCCTATGTGGATCAAAGCCTTGCATGGCGCGTAAAAAACAGGGTTGTATCGATATCGTTACGCTGTAGCGCTTTCAGTACACTGGATGTCGTTCTCAGACCAAAATCTGGAGTGCCGTCCATGTGGAAGTAGGCTTGTGTGGGAGCTGGCTTGCCTGCGATAGCATCACCTTGGTTTAGATGAAAGACCGAGGTGCCTGTATCGCAGGCAAGCCAGCTCCCACAGAAGCCAGCTCCCACATTTGAACCGCGTTTATTCAGTCAGAGCTTGTTGGGAATGCCGTACTTGCGCAGCCGATGCGCAATTGCCGTGTGCGAAGTCTGCAGGCGGCTCGCCAGTTGGCGGGTCGAGGGGTAGCTGGCGTAGAGCTTTTCCAGCAGGCTGCGTTCGAAGTCTTCCACCGCCTGTTCCAGGCTGTCGACTTCGCCGTCGCTCTGGCGCGCTACCGAGGTGCCGGCGATGTCCAGGTCGCCGATGTCCACCAAGCTGCTTTCGCAAATGGCGGCGGCGCGGAAGATCACGTTTTGCAGCTGGCGCACATTGCCCGGCCAGCGGTTGCCCAGCAGCGCCGGGTAAGTGCCGGGCGCCAGGCGGCACACCGGGCGCTGGATCTGCGCGCAGGCCTGCTGCATGAAGTAGCGGGCCAGCAGCAGGATGTCCTGGCCGCGTTCACGCAGCGGCGGCACTTCAACGTTGAGCACGTTGAGGCGGTAGAACAGGTCTTCGCGGAAAGTACCCTCGCTGACCATTTTTTCCAGGTCGCGGTGGGTGGCGCTGAGAATGCGCACATTGACCTTCACTTCGCGGTCGCCGCCCACGCGCCGGAAGCTGCCGTCATTCAGAAAGCGCAGCAGCTTGGCCTGCAAGTACGGCGACATTTCGCCGATCTCATCAAGAAATACCGTGCCCTGGTTGGCCAGTTCCATCAGCCCCGGCTTGCCGCCGCGCTGGGCACCGGTAAAGGCGCCGGGGGCATAACCAAACAGTTCACTCTCGGCGAGGTTCTCCGGCAACGCCGCGCAGTTCAGCGCCAGAAACGGCGCACTGTGGCGCGCGCTGATCGCATGGCAGGCCCGCGCCACCAGCTCTTTGCCGGTGCCGGTTTCGCCCTGGATCAACAACGGTGCGTCCAGTGCCGCCACTCGTTGCGCACGCGCCTTGAGGGTGCGGATCACCGGGGACTCGCCCAACAGCGCATCAAAGCCTTCGGCATGGTCATGGTGCAGCGCCGACAATTGCTCGCCGATGCGGTTGGGCTGGTACAGCGTCAGCAAGGCGCCGGCGTCGGTGATGGGCGTGGCGTCGAGCAAAAAGGTCTGGCCGTTGACGCTGATTTCGCGCAAAGGCAGGCGAAAGCCATGCTCCAGCAAGGTCTCCAGCAGCGCCGGGTCATTGAACAGTTCGCTGATGCTTTCCCCAGCCGGTTCGCGGCCGTACAGCGCGATCAACGCCGGGTTGGCCAGCAGGATCTTGCCGGCGCTGTCCAGGGCCAATACCGGGTCGGTCATCGCGGCCAGCAGGGCGTCGAGTTGCAAGTGGCGGCGCTGGCCGGGAAGGATGTCGACCACGGTGACTGCTTGCACGCCGTGCACGCTGAACAGCGCATCACGCAGTTCTTCGAGGACCTCGGCGCTGAGAGTCGGCGCGTCGATGTAGACGTTGGGCGGCACCATCTCCACCGCATCCAGGTTGAGATTGCGCCCACCGAGCAAGGCCAGGACTTCCTGGGTAATGCCGACGCGGTCGATGAAGCTGACGTGGATACGCATGGGGTGGCTGACAAATCTGCAAAGCGAGAGGCCGCAAGTATGCCTTGGAGCGGATGGAGATCAAAATGTGGGAGCGGGCTTGCTCGCGAATGCGGTGTGCCAGTCTCTTAATTTATTGACTGAAAGACCGCATTCGCGAGCAAGCCCGCTCCCACACTGATGGTGTTGTGTCAGTGCAAACTTGTTATTCCAGGTGCTCGGGCTTTACCGGATCGCCCGCCTTCACATCCAGCTGATGCCGTACATCCTCAAACATCAAGTCGTACTGCTTATGCATCTGGCCGTTGAGCGTCGCAACCTTCGGCATGCCATATTTTTGCGCGATGTTCATCGCATGCCGGGCGAAATCAAACGCCTGGTCCTTGGGCAAAAAGAATTCCTCCTTGAGGTCCTTGCCCTGCACCGAGCCGTGCAGCTTGAAGAGCATTCCCTTGCCTTCCTTTGGGTCCTGGCTGACTTCGTAGTCGATGCACAGGTTGTAGCTGTAATCATCCTTGTTGAGCGCGTGACGTTCGACGTGCAGGTGACCGGGTTCAAAGGTGGCCATAGGCGTTTCTCCTCTACTTCACAGGTAGGTGATGCCAGGTGTTGCCGTGCTGATGCGTGTGCCAGCGCTGCCCTGGACAATGGCTTCGATGTCCGAGAGTGAACCGATGACGGCGGTTTTGCCAGTCTGGCGGGCGAACTCGCAGGCGGCTTGCACCTTGGGGCCCATGGAACCGGCGGCGAAGCCGAGCTTTTCCATTTCGTCCGGGTGAGCCTGGCCGATCGCCTTCTGGGTCGGCTTGCCGAAGTCGATAAAGGCCGCGTTGACGTCGGTGGCGATCACCAGCAAATCGGCGTCCAGTTGCGCGGCCAACAGTGATGAGCACAGGTCTTTGTCGATCACCGCTTCAATGCCGCGCAGCTTGCCGTCTTCGCCATACATTGTGGGGATGCCGCCACCACCGGCGCAGATGACGATGGCGCTTTTTTCCAGCAGCCACTTGATCGGGCGGATTTCAAAGATGCGTTTGGGGCGTGGGCTGGCGACCACGCGGCGGTACTTGTCGCCGTCCGGGGCGATGGCCCAGCCTTTTTCGGCGGCGAGTTTCTCGGCTTCGGCTTTGACGTACACCGGGCCGATGGGCTTGGTCGGGTTCTTGAACGCCGGGTCGTTGGCGTCCACTTCGACCTGGGTCAGCAGTGTGGCAAACGGCACTTCGAAGTCCAGCAGGTTGCCCAGTTCCTGCTCGATGATGTAGCCGATCATGCCTTCGGTTTCGGCGCCCAGCACGTCCAGCGGGTACGGCGACACGCTGGTGTAGGCCGCCGCCTGCAGCGACAGCAGGCCGACTTGCGGGCCATTGCCATGGGCAATCACCAGCTCGTTGCCGGGGTGGATCTTGGCGATCTGTTCGGTGGCGATGCGGATATTGGCGCGTTGGTTGTCCGCGGTCATGGGTTCACCACGGCGGAGCAGGGCGTTGCCGCCCAGGGCTACGACGATGCGCATAAAGAATGTCCTTCTGAAGTTGATCGTTCCCACGCTCTGCGTGGGAATGCCTCACTGGACGCTCTGCGTCCGCTCTTGTGACGCGGAGCGTCACGGGCTGCGTTCCCACGCAGAGCGTGGGAACGATCAGTGTGAGGGTTAGATATCCGCCAGCGCCGACACCAGAATCGCCTTGATGGTATGCATGCGGTTTTCCGCTTGCTCAAACGCGATGTTGGCTGGCGACTCGAACACCTCTTCGGTCACTTCCACGCCATTGGCCAGGTTCGGGTAGCGTGCAGCGATGTCCTTGCCGACCTTGGTTTCGCTGTTATGGAACGCAGGCAAGCAGTGCATGAACTTCACCCGAGGGTTGCCCGAGGCCTTCATCATCTTGGCGTTGACCTGGTACGGCAGCAGTTGCTCGATGCGCTCGTCCCACGCTTCCACCGGCTCGCCCATCGACACCCAGATATCGGTGTGGATGAAGTCCACGCCTTTCACTGCTTCTTTCGGGTCTTCGGTGATGGTGATACGCGCGCCGCTCTCTTCGGCAAACGCCTGGCACTGCTTGATGAAATCTTCGTGTGGCCACAGCGCTTTTGGCGCGCCAATGCGCACGTCCATGCCCAGCTTGGCGCCGATCATCAGCAGCGAGTTGCCCATGTTGTAACGCGCGTCGCCCAGATAGGCGTAGCTGATGTCATGCAGCGGCTTGTCGCTGTGCTCGCGCATGGTCAGGGTGTCGGCGATCATTTGGGTGGGGTGGAATTCGGCGGTGAGGCCGTTGAACACCGGCACGCCGGCGAACTTGGCCAGCTCTTCGACGATTTCCTGTTCAAAGCCACGGTACTCGATGGCATCGAACATACGGCCCAGGACGCGGGCGGTGTCTTTCATGCTTTCTTTGTGGCCGATCTGCGACGACACCGGGTCGATGTAGGTGACGTGGGCGCCCTGGTCGTGGGCCGCCACTTCGAACGCGCAGCGGGTGCGGGTCGAGGTTTTTTCGAAGATCAGCGCGATGTTCTTGCCTTGCAGGTGCGGACGCTCGGTGCCGGTGTATTTGGCGCGTTTGAGGTCGCGGGACAGGTCCAGCAGGTAATGCAGCTCGCGCGTGGTGTGGTGCATCAGCGACAGCAGGCTGCGGTTGCGCATGTTGAAAGCCATGATGGAATCTCCTTAGTAGTCGATTGGGTCGCGGATGATCGGGCAGGTCATGCAGTGGCCGCCGCCACGGCCACGGCCGAGTTCACCGGCGCTGATGGTGATGACTTCCACACCAGCCTTGCGCAGCAACGTGTTGGTGTAGGTGTTGCGGTCGTAACCGATCACCACGCCAGGCTCCACGGCCACCACGTTGTTGCCGTCATCCCACTGCTCGCGTTCGGCGGCGAAGCTGTTGCCGCCGGTTTCCACCACACGCAGGGCCTTGAGGTTGAGGGCGGCGGCGACGGTTTCGAGGAAGTTGGTTTTCTCCCGTTGGATGTCGATGCCGTGCGGCTTGCTTTCATCCGGGCGCAGGGTGAAGGGCACGATCTGGTTGACCACTTCGGGGAAGATGGTGACCAGGTCGCGGTCGCAGAAGCTGAACACTGTGTCCAGGTGCATCGCCGCGCGGGATTTCGGCAGGCCGGCAACGATCACGCGTTCCACGGCTTTGTTCTTGAACAGGTTGCGCGCCAGTTGGCCGATGGCCTGGTGGGACGAGCGTTCGCCCATGCCGATCAGTACCACGCCATTGCCAATCGGCATCACGTCGCCGCCTTCCAGCGTGGCGGCGCCGTGTTCCTGGTCAGGGTCGCCGTACCAGATCTGGAAATCGGCGTTGGTGAACTCAGGGTGGAATTTATAGATGGCCGAGGCCAGCAGGGTTTCCTGGCGTCGCGCCGGCCAGTACATCGGGTTGAGCGTCACACCGCCGTAGATCCAGCAGGTGGTGTCGCGGGTGAATTGGGTGTTGGGCAGCGGCGGCAGAATGAAACTGGCGTGGCCGAGGAAGTCGCGGAACATCTCGATGGTCTTGCCGCCAAAGCTGCTCGGCAGGTCATCGGCCGACACGCCACCAATCAGGAACTCGCTGATTTTGCGCGGCTCCAGGCTGCGCAGCCACGAGCCGACTTCGTCGACCAGGCCCAGGCCAACCGTGTTGGCGGTGATCTTGCGTTCCAGGATCCAGTCCAGCGCTTCGGGGATGGCGACGATGTCGGTCAGCAGGTTGTGCATTTCCAGCACATCAATGTCCCGCTCGCGCATTTTGGTGACGAAGTCGAAATGGTCACGCTTGGCCTGGGCCACCCACAGCACGTCATCGAACAGCAGTTCATCGCAGTTGTTGGGGGTCAGCCGCTGGTGGGCCAAACCTGGGGAGCACACCATGACTTTGCGCAGTTTGCCGGCTTCGGAATGTACGCCGTACTTCACTTTTTCCGTGGTCATTACAGATCCTCCAGTGAACAAAAGTTACAGAGTCAGGAAGCCGTCGTAGAGGCCATAGGCAGCCACCAGGGCGCCAATGACGACTGCGGCAAAAATCAGCTTCTCGACGTTGGTGAAAATCGGTTTGCCCAGTTCATGCTTGGCCTTGGCGAACAGGATCACGCCAGGCGCATACAGCAGGGCGGAAAGCAGCAGGTATTTGACGCCGCCGGCGTAGAGCAGCCAGACCGCGTAGATCAACGCGATGGCGCCGATAAACAGGTCTTTCTTGCGCTCGCGCAGGGCGTTTTCGTAGGTCTCGCCGCGCACCGCCAGCAGCAACGCGTAAGCCGCCGACCACAGGTAAGGCACCAGGATCATCGAGGTGGCGAGGTAGATCAGCGACAGGTAAGTGCTGGCGGAGAACAGCGTGATCACCAGGAAAATCTGGACCATGGCATTGGTCAGCCACAGGGCGTTGGCCGGCACATGGTTGGCGTTTTCCTTGCGCAGGAACTCCGGCATGGTGTGGTCTTTGGCGGCGGCGAACATGATCTCCGCGCACAACAGCACCCACGACAGCAGTGCACCCAGCAAGGAAATGATCAAGCCGACGCTGATCAGCACCGCGCCCCAGTGGCCGACCACATGCTCAAGCACGGCGGCCATCGACGGGTTCTGCAACTTGGCCAGTTCCGGCTGGGTCATGATCCCCAAAGACAGCACGTTCACCAGCATCAGGAACAGCAGCACGGTGATAAAACCAATCACCGTGGCCTTGCCCACGTCGCTGCGCTTTTCCGCACGGGAGGAGAAGATGCTCGCGCCTTCGATACCGATGAACACCCACACGGTGACCAGCATCATGTTGCGCACCTGGTTCATCACGCTGCCCAGGTCGGGGTTTTTCACGCCCCAGATGTCAGCGGTGAAGATGTCCAGCTTGAACGCGAACACCGCGATCAACACGAACAGCACCAGCGGCACGACTTTGGCGACGGTGGTCACCAGGTTGATGAACGCGGCTTCCTTGATCCCGCGCAGCACCAGAAAGTGCACGGCCCACAGCAGTACCGACGCGCCAATCACCGCCGCCGGCGTGTTGCCTTCGCCGAAAATCGGAAAGAAGTAACCGAGGGTGCTGAACAGCAAAACGAAATAACCGACGTTGCCCAGCCAGGCGCTGATCCAGTAGCCCCAGGCCGATGAGAAACCCATGTAGTCGCCGAAACCCGCCTTGGCGTAGGCATACACGCCGCCGTCGAGATCAGGCTTGCGGTTGGCCAGGGTCTGGAACACGAAGGCGAGGGTCAGCATGCCGATGGCGGTAATCACCCAACCGATCAACACCGCACCCACATCGGCGCTGGCGGCCATGTTTTGCGGCAGTGAGAAGATCCCGCCACCAATCATTGAGCCCACGACCAGTGCAACCAGCGCGCCTAATCGAAGTTTTCCGGGAGATTCAGACATTGCATGACTCCAATGCAGGAGAAGAGAGACCACAGAATAAGTCTGTGCGCTAATCAAACAGCTGACTCAGATCACTTCATTGGCACATTCCATTGTGAATTAATGACTTAGGGGTAAGATTCGCGGGCGATACTGATCCTCGTAAAGTCGCGTCCCAGAGCGGCTCGGCGTTGTGGTTAATTATTTGGTGCGTTTGAGTGGACTTTCGAAACTAGCCCTTTTTGCTGAATGTGCAAACTATTTCGGGCCGGATTGCCTAATAGCTAGAAGGTGGCAGAGTGCCTGCCGCCTTTAAATTTTAAATAAATCTAAACTTTATAAAATGTCATGCCATTACGTTATTGAGCGTGAGGGTTTTATCGCTGTCTTTAATAAACGCTACACTCGCTGAATTAATTAGTTGAGTGCACGGTTGTCAGCTCAAACTATTTTTATCTGGAGTCTTCATGTCCCAACCGGCCCAAAAACTCAAGCTCAGCACGCTGATCGCGCTGGTGGTGGGCTCGATGATCGGCGGGGGGATTTTCTCCTTGCCGCAGAACATGGCCGCACGTGCCGAAGTGGGCGCGATATTGATCGGCTGGGCCATCACCGCCGTCGGCATGCTGACCCTGGCCTTCGTGTTCCAGACCCTGGCCAACCGCAAACCCGAACTGGATTCCGGGGTGTATGCCTACGCCAAGGCCGGTTTCGGCGATTACATGGGCTTCTCGTCTGCGTGGGGTTACTGGATCAGTGCCTGGATGGGCAATGTCGGTTACTTCGTGTTGCTGTTCAGCACCCTCGGCTACTTCTTCCCGGTGTTCGGCCAGGGCAATACGCCGGTGGCCATCGGCTGCGCGTCGCTGTTGTTGTGGGCCGTGCATTTTCTGGTGCTGCGGGGGATCAAGGAGGCGGCGTTCATCAACCAGATCACCACCGTGGCGAAGATCGTGCCGTTGCTGATGTTTATCGCGATCGCCGCCGTCGCGTTCAAGGCGGATATCTTCACCCGCGATATCTGGGGCCTGGGCAATCCACAGTTCGGCAGCGTGGTCGATCAGGTGCGCAACATGATGCTGGTCACCGTGTTCGTGTTTATCGGCATTGAAGGCGCCAGCGTGTATTCGGCGCGCGCCGAGAAACGCTCGGACGTCGGCCGCGCCACGGTGATCGGCTTTCTCGGCGTGCTGGCGCTGCTGGTGCTGGTGAATGTGTTGTCGCTGGGGATCATGAGCCAGCCGCAACTGGCGCAATTGCAAAACCCGTCCCTGGCCGGTGTGCTGGAGCATATCGTCGGGCCTTGGGGCGCGATGGCGATCAGCATTGGCCTGGCGGTGTCGTTGCTCGGCGCCTTGCTGTCCTGGGCGCTGCTGTGTGCGGAAATTCTCTACGCCACCGCCCATGACAAGACCATGCCGGCCTTCCTGAAAAAGGAAAACGCCAACCGCGTGCCGGTCAATGCGCTGTGGCTGACCAATGTCATGATCCAGATCTTCCTGGTGATCACGCTGTTTTCCCACAGCACCTACACCACGCTGATCTACCTGGCCTCGTCGATGATTCTTGTGCCCTACTTGTGGTCGGCGGCGTATGCGGTGCTGCTCAGCGGGCGCGGCGAAACCTATGACGGCGCCCAGCGCCAACGCTACAAGGATTTACTGGTCGGCTTGGTTGCGCTTGGCTACGCCGTTTGGCTGCTGTACGCCGGCGGTTTGAAATACCTGCTGCTCTCGGCGCTGCTGTATGCGCCGGGCGTGATCCTGTTTGCCCTGGCTAAACGCGAGCAAGGCCAGCCGTTGTTTACCCACCTGGAAAAAGGAATTTTCAGTTGCGTGGTCGCAGGCGCGGGGTTGGCGGCGTATGGGTTGTATAGCGGGGTGTTGTCGTTGTGAGATGGGCGTATCAGCTGTCCTATGACTGGGCGGCAATGCTGGGCTTTTTAGCGGCGCAGCGCCTGTGAGGGCCTCATCGCGGGCAAGCCCGGCTCCCACAGTTGACTGAGTTGTTTGAACGGTACTCGGTTAACTGTGGGAGCTGGCTTGCCTGCGATTGCAATCTCAAGTCACCACTGAGCCCGATGCGAGCCCAATTCCCCGGCCGGCAAATCCCACTGCAACGGCGTACCGCTGATGCTCACCGGCGCCAGCAGGCGATGGGCCTGGCCCCAGGCCGTGTGCTCCACCACCAAGCCCTGATCGCCCGGCTCTTCGGCCCGCAACGCTGGCTGCTCCGGCACTTGCCCGGCCTCCACCAACAACTTCGCCGTACGCGCCAACGATAACCGCGCCGACCCGCCGCGCCCGGATTTCAAGCGTTCGCTCAATGCCTGAAGCGCGCTGGCCGCCATCAAATACCCGGTGGCGTGATCCAGCGCCTGCAGCGGCAGCGGCACCGGTTTATCCGACTGCTTCCAGGCCATGCCCGCGTCGGCTATCCCGCTGCTCATCTGCACCAGGCTGTCGAAGCCGCGACGGTTACGCCACGGGCCGCTCCAGCCGTAGGCATTGAGGCTCACGTCGATCAGGCCGGGGGCGAGGGTTTGCAGCTGCGTGGCGGTGTAGCCCAGTTGTTCAAGGGCGTCGGCGCGGTAGCCGTGGAACAGAATGTCGGCGTCCTTGAGCAGGCTTTCAAACACCTCTCGGCCCTCGTGGCTTTTCAGGTCGAGGCGCGCGCAGCGTTTGCCCAAGGTCATTTCCGGCACTACGCCGGGTTCGTTCCAGCTCGGTGAGTCGATGCGCAGCACATTGGCGCCGAGCCCGGCGAGAAAACGACTGGCCACGGGACCGGCCAATACGCGCGTCAGGTCCAGCACCTTGATGCCGGCCAGTGGCCGCGCCACCGAGCCAAGCCAGGGTTTGTCGGTGGTGGTGTCGAAGGTCTCACGCTGCACCAATGCCTCTGCGTTCACCGCCAGCCCTTGAGGGTGGGTTTGCCAGGCTTGCCACGAACGCATCTGCGCCGCGCAGCCACCGGCATCGACAATCGCCTGCTCCAGTTCGGCCGCATTCCAGGCCGCGACTTTGCTGGCCATCTCGGCGCGGTCATTGACCTTGCCCAGCACCCGCTCGGCGGCGGCACGGTGGTGTGGCGCATTGGTGTGCAGGCGAATCCAGCCATCGGCGCAGGCGTAGTCGCCGGCTACCGGGTCCCACAGCGGCGGCGTTTGCCAGCCTACCGGGCGCAGCGAGGACGAAAACCAGAACGAGGCCAGGCGCCGGTCGACACTGACGCTGGGCAAGCGCCCGGTTTGTTGCTGGATCAGTTGAGCGACGGCCTGGCCGGCGGCACCGAGGCTGGCGCTGGCCAGTTCGGTCACGGCAAAGGTCGAGGGCAGGGCGCCGGCTTCGCTGAAGGTCAGCGCGGTGTGCGGTAGATCGAGTGCGGCTTGGATGGGTGTCAGCAGGTCAGTCATCAAAGGCCCTCCGTTTAGAGAAGGGCCACTATAGAAGATCATCACACCGGTGTGACAACTCCCGGCTCCAACGGCAAGTCGATGCTGGCGATAAAGCCACCCTCGGCATGGTTCGCCAGGATCAGGCTGCCGCCATGGCGTTCGGCGGCGCGCCGCGCGATGGCCAGGCCCAAACCGTGGCCCTGGGCGGTTTGCCCGGGGGCGCGGTAAAACGGCTCACCCAGTTGGCTCAGGTGTTCGGCGTCAACGCCTGGGCCGTGGTCACGCACGCTGATGAAGATTCTTTCACCCGCGCGATGGGCGTGCATTTCTATCGGCTGCCCCGGCGGGTTAAAGCGCTGGGCATTGCGCAGCAGGTTATCCACCGCGCGCTCGATCATGGTGGGCCAGCCCTTGAGGTGCAGGTCGGCCTCGGCGTTCAGTTGCACCACCTGCTCCGGCGCGCTGAGCTGGGCGTCTTTTTGCAGGGTCTTGAGCAGCGGGTTGAGGTCGATGTCTTCGGCGCTGGCGTTGTCGGCATCGACGCGGGCCAACACCAGGATTTCGCTGATCAGCGCCTCCAGGCGGTCGCACTCGCGGGTCAGGCGTGGCCAGAGTCGTTCGCGCTCTTCGGGGCTGGCGCGTTCGGCCAGGGCCAGGGCAATGCGCAGCCGGGCGAGCGGCGAGCGCAACTCGTGGGACACGTCGCGCAGCAACTGGCGCTGGCTGCCGATCAGGCTTTGCAGGCGTGCGCCCATGCGGTTGAAATCAGTAGCCAGCACGCCGAACTCATCGCGCCGGTTGGCCAACTTCGCCAGGCTGTTTTGCTGGTAGGTGGCCTGGCCGAGGTCATGCACCGCGCCGCGCAGGCGGCTGAGCGGGCGGGTGATGGACAGCGTCACCAGCAGGCTGAACAGCGTCAACACCACCAGCGCAATCGCCAGCGCGCTCAACGGCCACGTCAGGCTGCTGCGGTGCCATTCGTCCAGTTCCGGGTGCGGGATGCGGTAGATCAGCAGGTAAGTGTCACCGGTTTTTTCGCTGGTGTACTCAGCGGTCAGGCGGCGCCAGGGCAGGTGGCCGTCCTTGCTGTCATTCTGCCGGGCCTCAAACGCCGCCGCACGCCGTGGGAAGGTGCCGCGCACCACCGGATCGCCGCTTTCATTCAGCACTTGCACGTCGATGTGGTACTGGCGCTTGCGTTGTTGCAGCAAATCCTGGGCAGCGTCCTCGCCCTGGGCTTCGTAGAGTTGCGTCCACTCCTGCGCCAAGTTGTTGAGGCCAGGGTGGCGGCTGAGAATCCAGGCGTCCTGGTTGAGCATATGCCCCAGCAGGATCGACAACCCGGCAACCAGGGCGATGGCCAGCCAGAAACTGGCCAGGATGCGCCAGAACAATGAACGCACAGGAAACCCTCAAGCAGGAAAAGCCCAGCGGCGTAAGCCACTGGGCTGGGGAGTGAAGCTAACGCATTATTGCGCTTTTTGCGGCTGTTGGGCTTTCCAGGCCTGGAATTCCTTCCACTCGGCACGGCGCTCGGCTTGTTTCTTGACGATCTCGTCGAATTTCTTCTGTTGATCGGGTTTCAGCACGGCACGGATGTCAGCCTGGGTTTTCTGCTTGGCGGCAGCCATTTCGTTCTTCATGGCTTGCTGGTCAGCGGCGGGCAGTTTGTCCAGGTACTTGCGGACGATCTCTTTGCGACCGTGCCATTGTTCGCCCATCAGCTTGCCGATTTGCTCGCGTTGTTCGCGGCTCAGGTCGAGCTGGCTGAAGGGGCCGCCTTTGCCACGCGGACCGTGTTCACCACCGTGGCCCGGGCCACCCATCATGTGGCCTTCAGGGCCGCCCATCGGGCCTGGGCCTTCTGGCGCTGCGGCCATGGCAACGGTGGGCAGGGCAGCGGCGAACATCAAAGCGATAAGGGTCTTGCGCATGGTGATTCTCCTGTCTCTATTCCGGTGAGTCCGGATGTGAGTAGATTACGGAGATCAAGGTCAGCGGCGGTCAGGTGTGGGTAAAGCTTGGGTAAAGAGGTTTTTGGTGGGCGCTGACAAAACGTTCAAGGCGGGTGAGTTGATCGTTCCCACGCTCCGCGTGGTAACGCATACCGTGACGCTCTGCGTCACCCATGCGCAACGGGACGCGGAGCGTCCCAGGCGGCGTTCCCACGCGGAGCGTGGGAACCCTCTTTAAGCAGCTTAAAGGCTGTAGTAGTAGCCGCGACTGCGCAACGCCACGATCCGTGGCCGGCCATCCGGGTGTGGGCCGATTTTCTTGCGCAGGTTGCTGACGTGCATGTCCAGGCTGCGGTCATAGAGTGTCAGTTTGCGGCCCAGGGCGATCTGCGCCAGTTCCTGCTTGTCCAGCGGCTCGCCGGGCTGGCGCAGCAAGGCTTCGAGCAGGCGGCTTTCGGAGACGGTGAGGGCGAATTCCTGTTCATCGATCGTCACCACGCCACGCACCGGGCTGAAGCACAGGTCACCCAGCTCCAACTGCGTCGACACGGCAGCCGGGTGGCTGCGGCGCAATACGGCGCGCAGCCGCGCTGTCAGCTCGCGTGGGTCGCAGGGCTTGGCCAGGTAATCGTCGGCGCCCAGTTCCAGGCCGAGGATGCGGTCCAGTGGCTCGCCACGGGCCGAGAGCATCAGCACCGGCAGTTCCGGGTGGTCGTTGCGCAATTGCTTGAGCAACTCCAGGCCACTGCCGTCGGGCAGCATCACGTCGAGTACCACGGCCGCCGGGGCGCTGTCGGCCAAGGCTTTGCGCGCGCTCAAGCCATCGTGGCAGGCGCGCACCTGGAAACCTTCCTGGCTTAGCCAACTGGTCAGCAGCTCACAGAGCTCCTGGTCATCATCTATCAGTAACAGCTCGCTCATGACTCACTCAATTTAGCCATTGTCGACGGCGACGGTGCCCACCGCTGGCGAAGATTCCGCACAGCAACGCGATCAGTGCAACGGCGCCACCGGTGACAAACCATTGCTGTTGCTCGGTCAGCCAGCGGGTCAAGGCGCCGCCCTGTGTTTCTTTGAGTTGCTGGGTGAGGCGTTGGTTCTCTTGGCGCAAGCGACTCAGTTGGGCGCTTTCGCGGGCAGCGTCTGCGGTTTGCAGTTGCTTGCTCAGTTCTTCACGCAGGCGTTCGCTTTCTTTCAAGCGCTGCTGCAATTCGGTGATCTGGCTGCCGGCACTCAAGGACAGGGGCGTGGAACTGCCGGTGTTCGAGGTTTCTTCAGCGTGGGCCGCAGCCCCGATCGTTAACACTGCCAACAGACACAACTGACGTAAGCGCATCGGAACTCCTGATTCCACACGAATATTCAGAACGTTGTCGGCAGGTTACCGAGAATAATGAGCAATTAGGAGCGCGCCGAACCGATTAGGCTCGGCGCGGCTTTATTAAAGAAAGCGCGTTCAAGGCAGGACTTGCTTGAACGGCTTGATCACCACATCGGCGTAGACGCCCGCCGCGATATACGGATCGGCCTTGGCCCAGGCCTGGGCATCCGCCAGCGAGGCGAACTCGGCAACGATCAGGCTGCCGGTAAAACCCGCCGCGCCCGCGTCATTGCTGTCGACCGCCGGGTGCGGGCCCGCCAGTACGAGGCGGCCTTCGGCTTGCAGCACTTTCAGGCGTTCGAGGTGCGCCGGGCGCACGCTCAGGCGTTTTTCCAGCGAGTTGGCAACGTCGGTAGCAATGATGGCGTAGAGCATGTCAGTCCTCTGTTTTCGGCGTGGTAGGGGCGGTGTCATGCAGGTGGCGCGACAGGTAGATGCCTTGGCCGATCAGGAACAAGACGGTCATGCCCAGGCTGCCGAAGACTTTGAAGTCGACCCAGTAGGCTTGAAAGGTAAAGGCCACGAACAGGTTGGCGGCGCCGCAGAACAGGAAAAACACGATCCAGGCCACGTTCAAACGCGTCCACACCGGGTCCGGCAATGTCAGCGCATGGCCCATGATCCGCTTGATCAGCAGGCGATCACCGATGAAGTGGCTGCCGATAAACACCAGCGCGAACAGCCAGTTCACCACCGGGGCTTTCCATTTAAGGAAGGTTTCGCTGTGGAAGGCCAGGGTCAGGCCGCCGAAGACCAGGCAGGCGATGAGGGTCAGCCATTGGCTTTTTTCCAGCTTGCGCTGGGAGATGAAGATGGCGCCGTAGACCACGATAGAGCTGATGATCAGCACGGCGGTGGCGCTGTAGATGCCCCCGAACGTCAGTTCGTGACCGGCGATATCGATGACCCTGGGGTCGAGTTTGGTAACGATGAAAAACAGCAACAGCGGGATGAAGTCGATGAATTGTTTCACAGTAAGAGCCAGAAGCTGGATGTGGCGGCATAATAACAAACATCCTTGGTAGCGAAAGCGCCAGCTGACTTGAGGTTACACACTCCCGTGAATGTTGATTTGCACTGCCACAGCACGGCCTCCGACGGCGCCCTGGCGCCCGCGGTACTGGTTGCGCGTGCGTTTGAAAAAGGCGTGCGAGTCCTGTCGTTGACCGACCACGACACCCTCGAAGGCCTCGATGAGGCCCGCGAAGCGGCCCAGGCCCTGGGCATGCAACTGGTCAACGGCGTGGAATTGTCCTGCACCTGGGGCGGCGCCACCATTCATGTGCTCGGCTACGGCTTTGATCAAAACGCCCCGGCGCTGGTCGCCGCCATCGCCCAATTGCACGATGGCCGCTGGCTGCGGTCCGAAGAAATAAGCCGCAAACTCAGCCTTAAGGGCATGCCCAATGCGCTCGACGGCGCTCGCGCCATCCAGCAGGAACTGGGCGACAGCGGCAATGCACCGGCCCGGCCGCACTTTGCCGACTGGATGGTGCGTGAAGGTTTCGTCAAGGACCGCGCCGAAGCGTTCCGCAAATGGCTGGGCGCCGGCAAGTTGGGTGACGTCAAGCAACACTGGCCGACCCTGGAAGACACCGTCGGCACCCTGCGGGCCTCGGGGGCCTGGGTCAGCCTGGCGCATCCCTGGCATTACGATTTCACCCGCAGCAAGCGCCGCAAGCTGATTGGCGACTATATTGGAGCGGGCGGCCACGCAATCGAAGTGGTCAACGGGCACCAACCCGCCGAACAGGTGGGTAGCCTGGCGATTCTTGCCCGCGAATTTGGTCTGCTGGTCAGTGCCGGCAGTGATTTTCATGGCCCAGGCGGCTGGTCCGAGATTGGCGAGTACCGCCAAGTCCCGGAAGACCTGCCGCTGTTGTGGGGGCGATTCAAGCATGACCCCATTATTGCCACCGTCTGAACAGGTAGAACACGTGAGTCAATTCTTCCAGATTCATCCGGAAAACCCTCAAGCGCGCCTGATTAAACAGGCCGTGGAGATCATCCGCGCCGGTGGCGTGGTGATCTACCCAACGGATTCGTCCTACGCGATTGGTTGCCAGATCGGCGATAAAAGCGCGGTTGAACGTGTAAGACGTCTGCGTGACCTGGACAAGAACCACAACTTTGCGCTGATCTGCAGCGATTTGTCCCAACTGGGGCTGTTCGCCAAGGTCGACACCGGCACCTTCCGCCTGCTCAAGGCCCACACGCCGGGGCCCTACACCTTTATCCTGAATGCCACCCGCGAGGTGCCGCGCCTGTTGCTGCACCCGAAGAAGCGCACCATCGGCCTGCGCGTGCCGGAGCACCCGATTGCCCTGGCGTTGCTGGCGGAACTGGGTGAGCCGTTGATGAGTGTGTCGTTGATCCTGCCCGGTGAAGAAGAGCCGCTGTACGACCCTTACGAAATGCGCCGCCTGCTGGAAAAACACGTCGACCTGATCATTGATGGCGGCTACGGCGGCAACAAGGCTTCAACCGTGATCAACCTGGCCGACGGCGAGCCGGAAGTGGTGCGTGTGGGCTGCGGCGACCCGACGCCGTTTATGGTCGAGGCCTGAATGTCGGTCGTGGAAACCGTCGACAGCCAGGCCGGCGCCCAGCAGGAACTGCCTTTTGCCATGGTGTATGGCCAGGCGGTCATGGAAATGCCGCTGGACCTGTACATCCCGCCGGACGCCCTGGAGGTCTTTCTTGAGGCCTTTGAAGGCCCGCTGGACTTGCTGCTGTACCTGATCCGCAAGCAGAACATCAATATCCTGGATATCCCGGTGGCGGAAATCACCCGCCAATACATGGGGTATGTCGAGCTGATGCAGTCGGTGCGCCTGGAGCTGGCCGCCGAGTACCTGGTGATGGCTGCCATGCTCGCCGAGATCAAGTCGCGCATGCTGTTGCCGCGCTCGGAGACCATCGAAGCCGAAGAGGACGACCCGCGCGCCGAGCTGATCCGTCGCCTGCAAGAGTACGAACGCTTCAAAGCGGCTGCCGAAGGCATTGACGGCTTGAGCCGCGTCGGGCGTGACGTGGTGGTGCCCAAGCTCGACGCCCCGGAAGCGCGGGCGCGCAAGCTGCTGCCGGACGTCAGCCTGGAAGAATTGCTGATGTCCATGGCTGAGGTTCTGCGCCGTGGCGATATGTTTGAAAGCCACCAGGTCAGCCGCGAGGCGCTGTCGACCCGTGAGCGCATGAGCGATGTGCTCGAACGCCTCAAGGGCGGCGGGTTTGTACCCTTTGTCGAGCTGTTTACCAAAGAAGAAGGGCGCCTGGGGGTGGTTGTGACCTTTATGGCGATCCTTGAGCTGGTCAAGGAATCCTTGGTCGAGCTGGTCCAGAATGAGCCTTTTGCGGCTATCCACGTGCGGGCGCGAGCCGAATAAAGAGCTGAATCGATGAATTTGACTGAACCCCGCGAACTGGCGCCGCTGCTGGAAGCCTTTCTCCTGGCCTCGGGTAAACCGCAATCCCTGGAGCGCCTGTTCGAACTCTTTGAAGAGGCCGAGCGCCCTGAACCGCCGGTGTTCAAGAAGGCGTTGGAGATTTTGCGCAAATCCTGCGACGGCCGCGCCTTTGAGCTGCGCGAAGTGGCGTCGGGTTATCGCCTGCAGATCCGTGAGAAGTTTTCCCCGTGGGTCGGCCGCTTGTGGGAAGAGCGCCCACAACGTTATTCGCGGGCGATGCTCGAAACCATGGCGCTGATCGCCTATCGCCAGCCGATCACCCGGGGCGAGATCGAGGATGTGCGGGGCGTGGCGGTCAACAGCCATATCGTCAAGACGCTGCTGGAGCGCGAGTGGATCCGCATCGTCGGCTACCGCGACGTGCCCGGCAAGCCGGCCATGTTCGCCACCACCAAGGTATTCCTCGACCATTTCAACCTGAAAAACCTCGATGACCTGCCGCCGTTGGCCGAACTGCGCGAGATGGAAGCCGAGCCGGTGCTGGACTTCGACGACGCACCGGTCCCGGCCAGCCTGCAGGAACTGGCCGACGCCACCGCCGAGCCGGAAGAACCGAAAGACGAAACCAGTTTCCACACCTTGTTGCTGGAACTGGACGACATGGAGCAGGGCATCAAGACCGACTTCGATGATTTGTTGCGCGATGGTGCGGCCGAGCCGGAAACCCAAGTGAACGTTGAAGTTGAGCCTGAAGTCGAAGCTGAAGCAGAGCCTGAGGAAGATATCCTCGGCGTGGCGGAAGCCCGTGAAAAACTCCTGGCCGCCGTTGCCGCTCTTGAACAGCCGCCTTTGAGCGACGAGGAAGATGAAGCCCGGGCGCTGGCTGAAGCGATCGAGGCCGAGCGCCGCCAGTTTGAGGACTGACCCGGTCTGCCAGACACTGGAAACCCTGTGGAAGCTGGCTTGTGTGGGAGCCGGGCTTGCCCGCGATGCAGGCGCCTCTGTCTCAAAGTTTAAACCGAGATGATGCCATCGCAGGCAAGCCAGCTCCCACACAAGCCCGGCTCCCACACAAGGCAGCTCCCACAGAAAAGCCAGCTCCCAGGGAGGATTCAAATGAGTTCCACCAAAGACCCCTGCATCAGCATCTGCAAATTCAGCGATGACATTTGCGTCGGCTGTGGCCGCAGCAAGCGCGAAATCCGTGCCTGGAAGAAACTCGACAAAGTCGACAAACGCACAGTTTTGGCCGAAGCCGAGCTGAGATTGCTGGCTCTGGGCGCCACCGGTCGGCGGAAAAGCAAATGACTGGGGCCTTATCGACTAGTCTGTGATGCGCAACGCGCGCCATACGCGTATGATTCGCGACCCTTTGGCGACCTATTCGCCCAAAGCCCAGCTTTCAACATTCTTCAGGCCACGCCTGAATCGACCCACCGGGAGGTGCTTAAGATGAACGACCAAGACCAGAACGACAGCCAGGAAATCGGCCCAGCAGGTGAAAAACTGCAAAAGGTGCTGGCGCGTATCGGCGTGGGCTCGCGCCGCGACGTCGAAGCCTGGATCACCCAGAAGCGCATCAAGGTCAACGGCGTTGAAGCCACCCTTGGCCAGCGCGTCGACCTGCACGATGCAATCACCATTGATGGCAAGGTCATCAAGCGTGAAGAGGCCGCCGAATCGGTGCGCCGCGTGATCATGTACAACAAGCCCGACGGCGAGATCTGCACCCGTGACGACCCGGAAGGCCGTCCGACCGTGTTCGACAAGATGCCCAAGCCCAAAGAAGGCCGCTGGATCAACATCGGTCGTCTGGACATCAACACCACCGGCTTGCTGATGTTCACCACCGACGGTGAATTGGCCAACCGCCTGATGCACCCGTCCTACGAGATGGACCGCGAATACGCCGTGCGTGTACGTGGTGAAGTCGACGACGAGATGATCGAGCGCTTGAAAGCCGGCGTGGTCCTAGAAGACGGCCCGGCCAAGTTCACCGACATCAAGCAGGCACCCGGCGGCGAAGGTTTCAACCACTGGTATCACTGCGTGGTGATGGAAGGCCGTAACCGTGAAGTACGTCGCCTGTGGGAATCCCAAGGCCTGGTGGTCAGCCGCCTGAAGCGCGTGCGTTTCGGCCCCGTGTTCCTGAACTCCGACCTGCCGATGGGCCGCTGGCGCGAAATGAGCCAGTACGAAGTCGACATCCTCAGCGCCGAAGTGGGCCTGACGCCGGTCGCGATGCCGCAGATGAACGCCAAGAGCAAAGACAAACTTGAGCGTATGCAGCGTAAATCGTCGCGCCCTGTGGCCCGCACCGAACGTGTGGCCCGCACCCTGCGCCCGGCGTTGAATGCACCGGCGACCGGTGGTCGTATTTCCCGTGAGCCGCACATCGAAGGCGAGCGTCGCCCAACAGCGCCGTCGCGCCAGGAAGGTGAGCGTGCGCCACGCACGCCGCGCCCTGCACGCGGTGACGCGCCAGCCGGTGGTCGCGGCAATCGTGGTGAAGGCCGTGGTGCTCCGGCATCCGATCGCCCAGCCGACAACGCCAGCACCAAGCGCCCAGCCAAGCCTGCGGCGAATAAGCGCCCTGGCCCGAAACTGGTCGCCGACGAGCCGTCGGGCAAGCGCCGTGGCGCCCCGGCCGGTTCCGGTCAGCGTCCTGGTTTTGGTCGCAAGAAGCCGCAGTGATGTAAGTGCGGCATAAAAAAACGCCAACCCTAGGGTTGGCGTTTTTTTTGGTCTGGATTTGGTAACCCGTTCCAATGTGGGAGCTGGCCTTTGTGGGAGCTGGCTTGCCTGCGATGCAGGCACCTCGGTATGTCAGGCAGACCACAGTGAGGCTATCGCAGGCAAGCCAGCTCCCACATGGGGCTTCATTGTTTTTGGTAGTTGGGTTCTAAGTAGTCGGGTTCTAAAAGGCAAACGTCCCATCAAACACCGGCTTGTCATCCAGCGCCAACACGCCGCTGGCAAAGATCAAATCCAGGTGATGGCTGCCTTTCTGCCCGCCGCCCAGGCCCAGGTGCAAGCCGCAGTGGCGCTCTTCAAAGCCGGCGTTGCGCGCATACAAATCCTTGACCCCTTCATTGGTGCCAATCCCCAACTCCTCCACGCGGCGGTTGGACGGGTTGGCATTCAGGTATTTGTTGAAGTCATCCGCCAGCCCCGGTACATCGCTGGCCACGCTGCAAATGGTCGAGTTCTCGATCCACAGTTCCAGCGGTGATTGCAGCACGCCGTATTTGCGCGCAAACGGGATGGTGCTGAGAAAGGTGCCGACAAACCTTACCTGGCCATTGATGGCCTCGCTGTGGGTAGCGATTTCGCCCGGCGCCAGGTCGTGGTTGCCGACGCCGTTGATGTTGGTCCACTTCTTGATGCTGCTCATCGGTGCTTCCAGGCGTGAGCCGTGTTTGTCGGTAAAGCTCAGCACGTTGGCTTGGGACATGCGCCGGATCAAAGTGGCGTTGAGGTCGGCAATGCGCTGCGGCTCGACGCTGAAGGTGTCGTAGAAGTAGTCGCCATAATCCTTGAACAGCAGGGATTTCTTCCAATGCTCGGCCATCACGCCTTGCAGTGCGCGGATAAAGTCCGGGCCTTCGGCACGTGGGTTGGGCAGGGTCGAGGAATCGTAGAGAAACAGGTACAGGTCGCAGGCTTCAATGGCGTCGGCCAGGGTGTCGCTGGCGGCCAGGTCCAGGCGCTGCACCTGGAAATTGAAACGGGCGGCGCTGCCGTGGGTGATTGCCTGGGCGATGGCGTCGTAGCGTTCGGTATGGCCCAGCAGCACGGTAGGGCGGCTCAGGCCGCTGAGGGCCGGGTGGTGAGCGAGGTAGTAGAGAAAGTGTTCGACGGCGCGGGCCTTGTCCATGACGTGTGTCCTTCTGTGCCTTGGGTAAGGGGGCAGGTGCCGTGCACAGCACCTGCCGGATGCCTGCCGGGTGTTAGAAAGGCCACATCGCGGTGCCGAACGGCACAACGGCATCGGCTTGCATCATTTCAACGGCGGCCTCATGGGTCGGCGCTTCAAACCAATCGTCGAGTTGCAGTTCGGTTTCCAGGTCGTTTTCCAGTGCTTGCATGGTGTATCTCCTAGAGGACGTTGTTTGAGAACGGCTTGCCAGCGGGCTTCGCTGGGCAAGTGCAAGAACCTAGGCGAGAGTGTTTCAGAATGCAAAAAATTTATTGACACGGTTTCATTTGGATTTTTTCTTCTGTTTTTTGCGGTTTGATTTTTTTTAGAAAAAACAGTGAGCTGGCTGAAACGATTGATCAGGTTTTTGCCACTGACAATTTTCTGGTGAATGAGGGTTTGAGCTGTCTGTAACGCTGGTTTTACGCGGTGTAACGACAACTTTACGCTCTGGTCCAGGACTTACTGGGGGTTGTCTGGCTGTAAGGAATCTCTGACAGTTTGTCGCGGACGCTTTGCGGGGGCGGCCAGAAGCTGTTGAGCGATGTACAATGCGCCGCGTTTTACTGTGACCCCCCTTGCGTATCCACGCAAAAGGCCAAGACCCAGGGTTTACCGACCCTGATCACTCCGTCCGACCACGAGCCGGGCGGGTTCGATTTCGTCACAGATAAAAACAAACAGGTGACGCATGACCGTTAGAAAGACGCTGTACTCCTGGTGCCTGCGCTGGGGTTTGAGCGGCGCTGCTTGAGTCGAGATTCAAGACAGCAACGTGCATTCAACATCATCAAACCTTGCGTGAGACCCTTTTCATGAGTGGACCCCATTCCTCTTCAGGCGAGCTGAAACGCGGCCTGAAAAATCGGCATATCCAGTTGATCGCCCTCGGTGGCGCCATCGGCACCGGCCTGTTCCTGGGCTCGGCCGGGGTGCTCAAATCCGCCGGCCCGTCGATGATCCTGGGCTATGCCATCTGCGGCTTTATCGCCTTCATGATCATGCGCCAGCTTGGCGAAATGATCGTCGAAGAGCCGGTCGCCGGCTCCTTCAGCCATTTTGCCCACAAGTACTGGGGCGGTTTCGCCGGCTTCCTGTCGGGCTGGAACTGCTGGATCCTGTACATCCTGGTGGGCATGTCCGAACTGACCGCGGTCGGCAAATACGTGCACTACTGGTGGCCGGAGATCCCGACCTGGGTCTCGGCGGCGGCGTTCTTCGTGCTGATCAACCTGATCAACCTGGCCAACGTCAAAGTCTTCGGTGAGGCCGAGTTCTGGTTTGCGATTATCAAGGTGGTTGCCATCGTCGGCATGATTGCGCTGGGCAGTTATTTGCTGGTCAGCGGCAGCGGCGGCCCACAAGCCTCGGTGAGCAACCTGTGGGACCACGGCGGTTTCTTCCCCCATGGCGTGGGCGGATTGGTGATGGCCATGGCGATCATCATGTTTTCATTCGGCGGCCTGGAAATGCTCGGCTTTACCGCCGCCGAAGCCGACCAGCCTCGCACCGTGATCCCAAAAGCGATCAACCAGGTGATCTACCGCATCCTGATTTTCTACATCGGCGCACTGGTGGTGCTGTTGTCGCTTACGCCGTGGGACAGCCTGCTGGCGACCCTCAACGCGTCCGGCGATGCCTACAGCGGCAGCCCGTTCGTGCAGGTGTTCTCGATGCTGGGCAGCAACACCGCCGCGCATATCCTCAATTTCGTGGTGCTGACTGCGGCGCTGTCGGTGTACAACAGCGGCACCTACTGCAACAGCCGCATGTTGCTGGGCATGGCTGAGCAGGGCGATGCGCCGAAGGCCTTGGCGAAGATCGACAAGCGCGGCGTGCCGGTGCGTTCGATCCTCGCGTCGGCGGCGATCACCCTGGTGGCCGTGCTGATGAACTACCTGATCCCGCAACATGCGCTGGAACTGCTGATGTCGCTGGTCGTGGCCA
Organism: Pseudomonas sp. R76; assembly: GCF_009834565.1. Lineage (GTDB taxonomy): Bacteria > Pseudomonadota > Gammaproteobacteria > Pseudomonadales > Pseudomonadaceae > Aquipseudomonas. Next base: position 5,379,054 of record NZ_CP019428.1, on the reverse strand, counting down.
CGCTGGTGATCAACTGGGCGATGATCAGCTTCTCCCACTTCAAGTTCCGCCAGCACATGAACCGCACCGGCCAGGTGCCGTTGTTCAAGGCGCTGTGGTATCCCTACGGCAACTACGTCTGCCTGGCGTTTGTCGCGTTCATCCTGGTCGTCATGTTGATGATTCCGGGGATTCAAGTGTCGGTGTACGCAATTCCGGTATGGGTGGCGTTTATGGGGCTGTGCTACTGGATCAAGAACAAGAAGGCGCAAGCGGCTTTGAGCGCAACGAGGACGGTTCTGGAGTAGGACGCTTCCCGTAAACAAGAAACCCGGCGCCGTGCCGGGTTTTTTGTGGGCGCGGGCAGGTTAGACTCGCGCCCTGGTTTTTCATCGATACTTGCCCGGAGGCCCCATGCAGCACACCGATATCGACGGCGGCAGCTTGCAACGCGATGCGCTGGAAGACCTGATCGACCAGCACAGCGGGCCGTTGCGCCTGATTGGCGTCGACTTGAGTGGGGCCGATCTGTCGCGGATGGTGCTGGACCACTGGGTGTTCGAGCGTTGCATCCTGGTGCAGACCTCGTTTCTCGGTTCGCGCCTTGAAGGCACCCAGTGGAACAGTTGCCGCGCCGCCCACGCCATATTCGAGGCGGCAAACCTGCTGGAAGCGCAGTTCCACAGCTGCGACCTGAATAACACTCGCTGGCAGCGCAGCAAACTGTCCCAGGCCGGTTTTGCCCACTGCAAGCTGACCGGCGCCAACTTCACCCATTGTGCGTCGCTGGGCTTGAGCTTCAGCGAAACCCGGCTCAACAGTGCATTTTTGTCCGGCCTGTCGTTTGCCCGTACCGTGCTGAACAACCTGGATTTCTCCGACAGCGACTTGTCGGATGCTGACTTTCGCAAGGCCGAACTGATCGATTGCAGCCTCGCCCATGCGCGCATCAACGGCGCCAATTTCGCCGGGGCCGACCTGCGGGGTGCGGATTTGAGCGGTTTTCGCCTCAATGATGCCAAACTGTTCAAAGGCGCCGTGATTTCCAAAGCCCAGGCGTCGATGTTGTTGTCCGAGTTGGGCTTGTCCGTTGCCTAAGGTTTTTCAGTGATGCTGGTTATTTCCAACAATGTGCACCTGCCCGATGCCGAGATCGAGCTGACCGCCATTCGCGCTCAGGGCGCCGGTGGGCAGAACGTCAACAAGGTGTCGAGCGCAGTGCACTTGCGGTTTGATATTCCGGCGTCGTCATTGCCGGACTTCTACAAGGAGCGGCTGCTGGCGCTGCGTGACAGCCGGATCACCAGTGAAGGCGTATTGGTGCTCAAAGCCCAGCAATACCGGACCCAGGAACAGAACCGCGCGGATGCGCTGGAACGTTTGGTGGAGTTGATCCTCAGCGCCACCAAGGTCGAGAAGAAGCGCCGCCCGACCAAACCGACGCTGGGCTCGAAGAAGCGTCGGCTCGAATCCAAGACCAAGCGCGGCAGCATCAAGGCTGGGCGCGGCAAGGTCGACTTCTAGGCGTCGCGCGCCTCGCGGGCCTTGGGTGCTTGCCGGTACAAGTACAGGCTCAGCAGCAGGCCGCCGGCGGCGGCGAGGGCGGCGAACAGGAAGATCGAGGCAAAGCCGAAGCCTGCCGCCACCGCACCGGCCAGCGGGCCGGTGATGCCCAGCGACAGGTCGATAAACAGCGAATACGCTCCCACTGCCGAACCGCGGCTGGACGCTGGCACCAGGTTGACCGCCTCCACCCCCAACGCCGGAAACACCAGGGAAAAGCCAAATCCGCTCAACGCCGCACCGGCGAGTGCCAAGTGCGCATCCGGCGCCAGCCACAGCAACAGCAGGCCGAGGATTTCCACTGAGAGGCAGGCAATCGCCACGCGAAAGCCGCCGATACGGTTGATCAAATTGCCGAACAGCAGGCGTGCACCGATAAAGCTGGCGCCGAACAGGCTCAGGGCCCATACCGCGTTGTCCCAGTGCTGGGTGGTGTAATACAGGGTGATAAATGTGGCGATGGTGCCAAAGCCGATCGAGCCCAGCGCCAGCGCGCAGCCGTGGGGCAATACGCGGCCCAGCACGTTCATGAACGGCAGGCGCACACCGGCCACAATCGGCGCCGCGACTTTGTTCCAGGCCAACAGCACGCCCAGCACCGCCAGCAAAATGATACTGACGCCCATGCTCCACAACCCGAAGTGGCTGACCAGCACCACCCCAAGCGGTGCACCGACGGCCAACGCGCCGTAACTGGCGATGCCGTTCCATGAGATGACCTTGGCCGTATTGGCTGCGCCGACCCGGCCAATGCCCCAGCCGATGGCGCCTGAACCTACCAGGCTTTCCGCGCTGCCCAGGACCAGTCGGCCAATCAGCAGGCTTACCAGGCTGACGGCCGGCAGGCTGGAAAACCACGCCGCCAGCAACATGAACACGCCACTCAGGCCGCAGCCGACCAAGCCGATCAACACTGCGCGCTTGCTGCCCAGGTTATCGATGATCTTGCCGGCATACGGGCGGCTGAGCAGCGTGGCCAGGTATTGCACGCTGATCACCAGGCCGGCGATGACCGCGCCGTAGCCCAGTTCACTGTGGACATAGCCCGGCAACACAGCCAGGGGAATGCCGATATTCAGGTAACCGATAAAGGTGAACAGCACGATGGAAACGACTTGCAGCGTGACCGCCATGGGGCGCTGGGTATCTGGCATGGGAGAGGTCCACTGTCGCAGCAGGTAAAGATAGGCTGCTAATGATACCGGCGCGAGGGCCGGGTGGGGCGGCAAACCAGCAAAAACTTCAGATCAGGTACAGATCAGGGTTTGGCAGGCGCGAGCATTTGCGTGGTGACCAGGGCGGCCAGGGCGTTTTCCTGGGTGCCGAAGCGCTTGAGCAGCAAGGCTTGTTTGTCGGCGCTGAGGCGGTTCCAGACTTCGATCATCTGCAAGGCAGCGTCGAGTACAGCGGCGTCGGGGGTGTCGTGGAGGGTATCAGTCATGGCGGGTATCTCGGGTGATTCAGGCAGTGTGGAAAGCGCTCAATGGTGCGCTTTCCACACGGTCTGGTACGGCGTCAGTCCTGGCGTTTGCTGTCGACTGGTTGTGCTTCTTTGGTCTCAGGCTGTTTGCTACTGGCCTGCTGCGGTGCTGGCTGCTCAGTTGGGTGCAGGCTTGGGAAGGGGAGATTAGGTATCTCGTGCATCGTCGTCGCTCCTCGCAAGATCTGTTTATCAATCGCAGTGTGATTGCGCGCTCTCAAAAAGCCTTGGCAGGATACAGCACTGAAAATGACAAAAAGAATTTTATGTCGACGGATGTACGAATTTTCATTTTTTAAGCAAGTGACAAGAAGTCACAGGCTAAAAAGGCGCCCTAGAACGGCACCTTGCCCAAAATCATGTCGCGGTACATCACAAAATCGCCCAACAAGCTGTAGAACGGGTGTTGAAACGTCGCCGGGCGGTTCTTTTCGAAGAAGAAGTGGCCGATCCAGGCAAAGCTGTAGCCGGCGACTGGCAAGGCCAGCAACAGGCCCAACGACCCTCTGCCAATCGCATAGGCCAGAATACCGATCACCAACGTGGTGCCGATAAAATGCAGGCGCCGGCAGGTGCTGTTGCCGTGCTCGCTCAGGTAGTAAGGGTAGAACTCGGCGAAGCTATTGAATTGTTTGATATTTTCCACGGTAGCCGGCCCTTGGGTGGTGATGCCGCCCAACAGATGTTCGGCGGGGAGCTTATTTGAGTCTAGAGTGATCAGTGGTAACAGCCAGTGACAATAGATGCCACTTTAGTATCCTTGGCTTCCTGGCTGCCGTTTGAGCCTGCTTTTTTCAAGAAGACGCCATGAGCGAACGAACAACTTCTGCAAGCTGGGCGATGGGGATAGTCAAGGCGCTGGAAATGGACGGCCTGGATTGCCGCGTCTTGTTCAAGCAACTGGGCCTGGACTACGCCGCCCTCAGTGATCCCGACGCGCGTTTTCCGCAGGACTCCATGACAAGGTTGTGGCAGCGGGCGGTGGAGTTGTCGGGCAACCCCGCAATCGGCTTGAACATGGGCAAAGTGGTGCGCCCGGCCTCGTTTCATGTGGCCGGTTACGCGCTGATGTCCAGCAACACCCTCGCGGAAGGCTTTATGCGCCTGGTGCGCTACCAGCGCATCATTGCCGAAAGCGCCGACCTGAGCTTCCGCCTGCTACCCGAAGGCTATGCGCTGATTCTGACGGTGCATGGCGACCACCTGCCGCCCACCCGGCAAAGCGCCGAAGCGTCGCTGGCGAGTGCCTTGGCGCTGTGCGGCTGGTTGACCGGGCGCACCCTGCAACCGCGCAAAGTCGTGTTGCAAGGTGATCAACCGGCGGACCTCGCGCCTTACAAACAGGCCTTCCATGCGCCGCTGGAATTCAATGCGCCGTATGACGCGCTGATTTTCGAGCAGGCTGACATGGAGGCGCCGCTGCCCACGGCCAATGAGGCCATGGCGCTGTTGCATGATCGGTTTGCCGGTGAATACCTGGCGCGGTTTTCCGAGAGCCGCGTGACCCACAAGGCCCGCCAGGTGCTGTGCCGCCTGTTGCCCCAGGGCGAGCCCAAGCGCGAAGTGGTCGCCCAGACCTTGCACCTGTCCCAGCGCACCTTGCAGCGGCGTTTGCAGGAGGAGGGCACCAGTTTCCAGACCTTGCTCGACGACACCCGCCGCGAACTCGCCGAGCAATACCTGGCGCAGCCGAGCATGACGTTGCTGGAAATTGCCTACCTGTTGGGGTTTGCCGACCCGAGCAATTTTTTCCGCGCGTTCCGCCGTTGGTTCGATGCCACGCCTGGCGAATACCGGGCGCGGTTGCTCGAAGCGTCAACGGTCAGTGGCGCCAAAACGCCGGAATGCACAGAACAAAGACTGTAATGATCTCCAGCCGGCCCAGCAGCATGCCGAACGACAGGATCCACTTGGCCGCATCCGGCAAGCTGGCGAAGTTGCCGGCCGGGCCGATGGTTTCGCCCAGACCCGGGCCCACGCCCGAGACGGTGCTGGCGGCGCCGGTCAACGCGGTCATCCAGTCCAGCCCGAGCAGCGACAGGGCCAGGGCGATGGCGCAGATGGTGATGGCGAAGAAGAACGAAAAGGTCAGAATCGAGCGCACGATCTCTTCGTCGAGGCGGTGGCCGTTGTATTTCTGCTTGATCACCGCGCGTGGGTGAATCAGCTGGTTCAAGTTGGCCTTGAGCAATATATAGGCGACCTGGAAACGGAAGATCTTGATCCCGCCCGCCGTGGAGCCTGAGCAGCCGCCGACAAAGCCCAGGTAGAAGAACAGCATCAGTGAGAAGTTACCCCAGATGCTGTAGTCCCCAAGTGCAAAGCCGGTGGTGGTCACTACAGAGGTGACGTTTACCGCCACATGACGCAGCGCGTCCAGCCAATGCAGATCGGTCGTCCACCAGTACCAAGTGCCGAGCACCAGCCAGGTCACCAGCAATAAACCCAGCAAACCTTGCACCTGCTGATCCTTGATCAGCGCCCGGCGATTGCCGCGCAACGTGGCCACATACAAGGTGAACGGCAAGCTGCCGAGGATCATCACCACCACCGCCACCCAGTGCACTGCCGGTTGTTTCCAGTGGGACAGGGATTCATCCGAGGTGGAAAAACCGCCGGTGGAGATCGCCGACATCGCGTGATTGATCGCATCGAACAAGCCCATCCCGGCCCACCAGAACGCCAGGCTGCCGAGGATGGTAATGCCCACGTAGGCCGCCACGATCAGCCGCGCCACCATGTGTGAGCGCGGCATGACCTTTTCCGAACGGTCCGAGGATTCGGTCTGGAACAGGCGCATGCCACCAATGCGCAGCAACGGCAGGATCGCCACCGCCATGCCGATAAAGCCGATACCCCCGAGCCAGTGCAGCAGCGAGCGCCACATCAGGATGCCCGGTGACATGCTGTCCAGCCCGCTCAATACGGTTGAGCCGGTGGCGGTGATGCCGGACATGCTTTCGAAGAAAGAGTCGGTGTAGCTGATGTGCTGGGTCAGCAAAAACGGCAGCGCGGCGAACACACACACCACCACCCAACTGCTGACGGTGAGCAAGTACATGTCGCGGGGGCGCAAGTGCACGTGTTCGGGGCGGCCGGGGATCACCAGCGCCAGGCCGGCGAGAAAGGTAATCATGCTGGCCCAGAGGAACGAGGGCAGGTCGCTGGTGCGTTCGAAGATCACCAGCGTGGCCATCGGGACGACCATGGCGATCGCGAGGGTGATCAGGAAGATGCCGATGATGAAACCGATGATGCGTAGGGTCGGCAACGCCATGAAGTGTGCTCGGGATGACAGGTAGAGGCGCCATTCTACCTACGTAAACCGAAGGCTCAAAGGCGACGCGGTAAAATGTGGGAGCGGGCTTGCTCGCGAAAGCAGTGGGTCAGCCAATATATCTGTCGACGGGTACACCGCTTTCGCGAGCAAGCCCGCTCCCACAAGGGTTTTGTGGTGGCTGATGATGCCAGGAAGGGTACAAAAAAGGCGACCCAAAGGTCGCCTCATTCAACGCGGCACGGATCAGAATTCGTGATCAGCGTTGTCCGGGTTCAAGTCGCTGATGCCCAGTTTGCCTGCAGCCGCTTCGATCGAACCGGTCTGCTTGACCAGCGCAGCGATGGCGTCACGCACGATCTGGTTGCCTGCATCGTTGCCTGCGGCGATCAGTTGGTCGTAGTGCTCACCGTTGTTGGCGTGATCAACCATGACCTGGATCTTCGCTTCGGTCGACGCCAGGTCGGCCTTCAGTGCGCTGTCGGCAGCCGGGTCAGCCTTGGCCACCAGCGACGACAAGCTCGCGCCGGTCATCTTGGTGCCGTCGACGCGGGTGTACTCGCCCAGGTAAACGTTACGAATACCCTTGGCATCGTAGAAATGCGAGTTGTGGGTGTTGTCGCTGAAGCAGTCCTGCTCGTCTTCCGGCGAGTTGGCTTCCAGGGAAACCTTCATGCGCTCACCGGCCAGTTCGCCGAGGGACAGGCTGCCCATGCCGAACAGCATTTTGCGCAGTCCGTCGGTAGCCGGTTCGGCTTCCAGGGTGGCGCGGTAGTTGTCTTCGACGTTGGGTTTCCAGTTGCCGACCATTTCTTCCAGGTCGCTGACCAGCAGTTGGGTCACGGCGCGCAGGTAAGTGCGGCGACGCTCGTTGTGGCCACCGGTGGCGCCTTCGCCTGTCAGGTAGTCGGAGGCAGGGCGGTTGCCCGCGCCTGGGCCGGTGCCGTTGAGGTCTTGGCCCCACAGCAGGAATTCGATGGCGTGGTAGCCGGTGGCGACGTTGGCTTCGGAACCGCCCAGCTCGTTGAGGCTGGCGAGTTTTTCCGGGGTGATCTCTTTGACGTCGACCTTGTCTTCGCCGACCTGGATCTCGGTGTTGGCGATGATGTTGGCGGTGGCGCCTGGGTTACCCAGGGCGTGTTCGTAGGATTTGTCGACGTAGTCGATCAGGCCTTCGTCCAGGGGCCAGGCGTTCACTTGGCCTTCCCAGTCGTCGATGATGGTGTTGCCGAAACGGAACACTTCGCTCTGCAGGTACGGTACGCGAGCGGCAACCCAAGCGGTGCGGGCCGCTTTCAGGGTTTGGTCGTTGGGGTTGGCGAGGAAGGTGTCGATTGCGGTTTGCAGGGTTTTCGCCGTCGATTCGGCATCGCTGTACACCGCGAACACCATGTCAGCGTAATGCGCGACCACGGCCTTGGCGGCCGCTTCGTCGACCTGGCCGGCAGGGGTGGCAGCCGCTGGAGCGGTGGTGCTGGCAGCCGGGGTCGGCGCCTGGTTTGCGGCGGCCTTGTCGTCTTTACCTTCGCCGCAACCGGCGAGAGAAATGGCAATGGCCAGCAGACTGGCGGTGGCCAGGGGCATACGAATCATGGCGAACATCCTGCTTCGGTTGTTGATAGGGCGCGCGGGGGAGCGCAAAAAAGCTGCGACATAATGCGAAAGATTTGCATTTTGTGTAAAGGGTTATACGCGGGAAATATTTAGTATCGTTTTGCTATTTCAGAGAATCGCCGCGTTATTGCGCTCGGACTGTTTCAAAAACGCCGCCAGTTCCCGGGCCGGCAGCGGTTTGCTGTAGTGGTAGCCTTGGCCCTCGTGGCAGCCTTCGGAAATGATGTAGGCCTCCTGCTCGGCGGTTTCCACGCCCTCGGCGATCACTTGCATGCCCAGGCTTTTGCCCAGTTGGATGATGGCGCGCACGATGGTTGCATCGTCGTCGTCATCGAGCAGGTCCTGGACGAAGCTCTTGTCGATCTTGATCTTGTCCAGCGGCAGGCTTTTCAAATAGCTCAAGGACGAATAGCCGGTGCCGAAATCATCAATCGCGATCAACGCCCCGGAACGCCGCAGGCTCAGCAAATGCTGGGCGGCGGTGCTGATGTCTTCCATCAGGCCGGTCTCAGTCACTTCCAATTCAAGGCTGCGCGGCGGCAGGCGGTAAATCTGCATCAGGTTGTTGACCACGCGCGGCAACTCGGTGTGGTGCAGTTGCACGGTCGACAGGTTGACCGCCATGCGCAAGGTGGTGAAGCCCAGGTCATGCCATTCGCGCAGTTGCCGGCAGGCCTGGTCCAGCACCCATTCGCCAATCGGAATAATCGTGCCGTTCTGTTCCGCCAACGGGATAAACAAGTCGGGCGGCACCAGGCCGTGCTCCGGGTGCTGCCAGCGGATCAGCGCTTCCACACCGACCACGCGATGGTCGCGATAGCTGATCTGCGGTTGGTAGACCAGGTGAAACTGGTCACGGCTGAGGGCATCGCGCAGGTCTTTTTCCAGTTCGCGGCGCCGACGCATTTCACTGTCGACGCTGGCGATATAGAACTGATAGCGGTTGCGCGAGCGGCTCTTGGCCAGGGTCATGGTCTGTTCGGCTTTTTGCAGCAGCTTCTCGGTGCTGTCGCCGTCTTCCGGGAAGAGCGTGATGCCGATGGTGGCGCGCAGGCGAATCTGCTCGTGTTCAAGGGCGAATTCGGCTTCCAGGTCATCAAGAATGCTTTGTGCCAATTCGGCGGCTTCGTAAGGCTGGTCGATGTCGGCCTGCACCAGCGCAAACTGATCGCCGCCCAGCCGGGCCAGGGCGCCGAGGCGGCCGCTGTGGGCGCGCAAACGGTCGGCCAGGGCCAGCAGCAGTTTGTCGCCGGCCTGATAAGTGAACTGTTCGTTGACGCTTTTGAAGTCATCCAGGCCTACGCACAACACCGCGACTCGGCGCTGTCGGCGGCCGGCGTCGATGAGGATCTTGTCCAGCTGTTCCTGCAATTTCTGGCGGTTGGGCAGGCCGGTGAGAAAGTCGTACTGGGCCATGCGCAGCAGGCTGGATTCGGCCTCGTGCCGCAAGTGCGTATTGCGTTCGATGGATTCGAGCAACTGGTTGGCGGTGTTGATCCACAGCCCCAACTCGTTGCGTTCGTGGCCTTTGAGCTGGGGGATCTTGTGTTCACTGGGCCGGTCCGGATTGATCGACGTCAGGTGCTCGATGATCCGCGACAACGGCTTGGTCAGCAGCCAGTGATAGACCAGGTACAACACCAGGCCCATGGCCAGGGCGCGCAGCACGCCGGAAATAAAGATGATCACCGAGCTGACCAGAAAGCCTTTGCCATAGTTGGCCGTGTCGAGGGTGATGCTCAGGTCGCCGTAGTACTCGCTGTACGGGCCTTTGCCGACCAACGATGTGGTGAAGGTGCGTTCCTGACCCAGAATCAGGTCGGTCAACCAGCGGGTCGGGGATTGCTGCAAGTCGCGGCTTTTTTCCGCGAGCATGGTTTCGTTGGGGTGGCCGATGGAGGCCATGCGCACGGCGTCGTCCTGAAACAGGCCTTCGATCACCTGCATACCCATCTCGCGGTCAAGGCTGTAGACAGCCTGGGTCGAGGGGTCGCGAAACATGTCGAGGATGCGTTGGGCATCACCGGCCACAGCCTGGCGTGTGTTGTAGGCATCGAAAACAATCTGCGCCGCGCTCAGCGCCACGCCCACGATCAATGCCGACAGCAGCACAACCCGTAGCAACTTCACCGACAAGCTGTTTTTGAGTTCCAGCTTCAAAGGGGCATTCCTTGTTCCATGCGGGTGGCCTCAATATGCCATGAGTATTGGCAATCTGGGGGTGGCAGTCAAAGGAACATTAGGGCATCGGCAGGTTTGGCAGTGAGCTTGAGGGGCGTAGGGGCAGGCGGATTCGCGTCCGCCTGCCCGAAGTGACTCTGCAGGTGAGGGGCGCCTGGGTTTACGAGATGTTGACGTTGACGCTCTTGCTTCCAGCGTTTGGTTGCGAATAATTCATAGCGTGGTGGTTGCTGTGGGTGTCTGCGTTCGCGATCTGACCCCCGCGCTGGCTTTGAGAATTGGCCAAGTCGCCTACCGTCTTGGCGAGTTGAGTGACAGCGTTCATGGCCTGGCCCGCCAAGGGCGCGAGTGCGCCAACAAGTGGGATTGCTGCTGCTAATGCGGTAATGGACATTGTAATTTCTCCGACAGTTAAGAGAGGCGAATTCCTCACATTGAATGCGTGGCACGATCCACGCTCTGAGTTCCAAGCCCCCGGCCAATTTTTCATCGCCCATAAAAAAGCCCGGCAATTGCCGGGCTCTTTTTACTGCAAGCGTTGCTTAGGCAGTGAAGGTTTTGCCTTCGAACTGCTCAGCCACGAACTTCCAGTTGACCAGGTTCCAGAACGCTTCCACATACTTTGGACGCACGTTGCGGTAGTCGATGTAGTAAGCGTGTTCCCAGACATCGCAGGTCAGCAGCGGGGTGTCGCCGCTGGTCAGCGGGTTGCCGGCGCCGATGGTGCTGGCCAGGGCCAGGGAACCGTCAGCTTTTTTCACCAGCCAGCCCCAACCGGAACCGAAGGTGCCGACGGACGTCTTGGTGAACTCTTCCTTGAACTTGTCGAACGAACCGAACGCAGCGTTGATGGCCTCAGCCAGTGCGCCGGTAGGTTGGCCGCCGGCGTTTGGCGCCAGGCAGTTCCAGTAGAAGGTGTGGTTCCAGACCTGAGCGGCGTTGTTGAAGATGCCGCCCGAAGAAGACTTGACGATTTCTTCCAGGGTCTTGCCTTCGAACTCGGTGCCTGGCACCAGGTTGTTCAGGTTCACGACATAGGTGTTGTGGTGCTTGTCGTGGTGGTATTCCAAGGTTTCCTTGGAAATGTGCGGCTGCAGGGCATCGTGTGCGTAGGGCAGCGGCGGCAATTCGAAAGCCATGATGATTCTCCTAATCAGGTCAGTTGCGGTGAGCGCAAGGCCGATCACGGGCGGCCAAACAAGCGCCGGGGAGTTTGTACTCTTTGCGGCGCAGGGGCTGGATCATAGCACCGGGGTTGCGGCATAACCACGCAACAACTGTGTGGGATAGAGGTTCCAGAGCGTTTTGGAATATTCCTCACGCACTGATCAATTGGTAGGCCACGCTGAACATCATCGCCGCCACCAGGAAGTCCAGCAGCCGCCAGGTCGCCGGGCGCGTCAACCAGGGTGCCAACCACGCGGCGCCGAGTGCCAACGTGGCAAACCACAGGAACGAGGCGCTGGCGGCACCGGCCACATAGGCGCCGGGTTCGGTTTGTTGAGCGCCCAATGAGCCAATCAGCAGCACGGTATCCAGATAGACATGCGGATTGAGCAGCGTCACCGCCAGGGCACTGAGCAGCACGGCGCGCAAGGAGCGTACCTTGAGGTGTTCGCCTTGTTCCAGGCTCTGCCTGGAAAACGCCCGGCGCAGCGCCAAGGTGCCGTACCACAACAGGAACGCCGCGCCGCCCCAGCGCGCAATCGCCAGCAGCAGTGGGTTCTGTGCCAGCACCGTGGCCAGGCCGAACACCCCGGCCGCCACCAAAATTGCATCACACACGATGCACAGCGCCGCCACGGGCAAATGGTGTTCACGTCGCAGGCTTTGCGCCAGCACAAAAGCATTCTGGGTGCCGATCGCCATGATCAGGCCGAGGGCCACCAACAGGCCGTTCACATAGCTTTGCCACATAATTTTTACTCCGCGTTTGCGGCCAGTTGACGCAATACATCCATGGCCCGCTCGGCATCGTTGCGGCCGACAAACAAGTGGTCGTGGTAGTAGCCGGCGATCACGTTGCAACTGATACCGGCTTTGCCCAGGGCACTGGCGAACGCCGCAGTCAGGCCCACGGCTTCCAGGGCCGAATGCACATTCAAGGTGATCCACGCGGCGACGTAGTCAAAGGCCAGCCCCGCTTGCTCCGCCTGCTGACGCTCGAGAATCAGCGTCAGCCCTTCCTGTTCGCGAAAGCTGCCGATGACGTCGCAACCGTCGGGGATACGATTGTCGGGCAGTGTGCAGAACACATAATCGCCGTCATTCAACTGCGGGCTCATGCTGCGCAGCAGGGTTGCCAGGGCGGTTTCGCCAGCCATGTGAAGTTCCTTAATAGAGAGAGAAGCGATGCTGGTCATTCTTACGGGCTAAGCTGTATAAGAAAAACCAATATTGCTGATCGCCCATTAGAGAAACTGATGTTCGACTATAAATTGCTTTCTGCCCTGGCAGCGGTGGTGGAACAAGCCGGCTTCGAGCGCGGCGCCCAGGTGCTGGGGTTGTCGCAGTCGGCGATCTCCCAGCGCATCAAGTTGCTCGAAGCGCGCATCGGCCAGCCGGTACTGGTGCGGGCCACGCCGCCGACGCCCACTGACATCGGCCGGCGCCTGCTCAACCATGTGCAACAAGTTCGGCTGCTTGAGCGCGACCTGCAAAGCCAGGTGCCGGCGCTGGATGAAGAAGGCATGCCCGAGCGCCTGCGCATCGCGCTGAATGCCGACAGCCTGGCCACCTGGTGGGCCGAGGCCGTCAGCGACTTTTGCGCCGAGCAGCGTTTGTTGTTGGACCTGGTGGTAGAGGACCAGACCGTCGGCCTCAAGCGCATGCGCGCCGGTGAAGTGGCGGCCTGTATCTGCGCCAGCGAGCGCCCGGTGGCGGGCGCTCGCAGCCTGCTGCTCGGCGCCATGCGCTACCGGGCGCTGGCCAGCCCGGCCTTTATTGCCCGGCATTTCCCTGGCGGCGTGCGTGCCGATCAACTGGCGCGCACGCCGGCACTGGTGTTTGGCCCGGATGATTTCCTGCAACACCGTTACCTGGCTTCCCTCGGCGTGGACGGCGGTTTCGAACACCATTTATGCCCATCCTCCGAAGGCTTTATCCGCTTGACGGAAGCCGGCCTGGGCTGGGGCCTGGTCCCGGAATTACAGGTGCGCGACCAGCTGGAAACCGGCGTATTGGTCGAGTTGTTGCCAGATAAGCCCATCGACGTGCCGCTGTACTGGCATCATTGGCGCAGTGGCGGGCAGCTATTGGGCTTGTTGACCGATCATCTGGCCCAGGCGTGTGGCCAATGGTTGGTGCCGTTGGAATGATGGCGGGCGTCAACGCAACAGCGATGAAAAACGAAAGAACACGGGGTAATACATGAAAATTCTGGTCACCGGCGCAAGCGGCTTCATCGGCGGGCGCTTTGCGCGTTTCGCCCTGGAGCAGGGCCTGGACGTGCGGGTCAACGGGCGGCGTGCCGAAGGTGTGGAACATCTGGTACGGCGTGGCGCCGAGTTTATCCAGGGTGATTTGAATGACGCCGACCTGGTGCGCGACCTGTGCCGCGATGTCGAAGCGGTGGTGCATTGCGCCGGCGCTGTCGGGCTATGGGGCAAGTATCAGGACTTTCATCAAGGCAACGTGCTGGTCACCGAAAACGTTGTCGAGGCCTGCCTCAAGCAGCGCGTCGGGCGCCTGGTGCACCTGTCGTCGCCGTCGATCTACTTCGATGGGCGCGACCACCTCGGGTTGACCGAAGAGCAAGTGCCCAAGCGCTTCAAGCACCCGTACGCGGCCACCAAGTACCTGGCGGAGCAAAAGGTGTTCGGTGCCCAGGAATTCGGCCTGGAAGTGCTGGCCCTGCGCCCGCGTTTCGTCACCGGTGCCGGTGACATGAGCATCTTCCCGCGCCTGTTGAAAATGCAGCGCAAGAACCGCCTGGCGATCGTCGGCGACGGCCTGAACAAGGTCGACTTCACCAGCGTGCACAACCTCAACGAAGCGCTGCTGAGCAGTTTGCTCGCGACCGGCTCGGCGTTGGGCAAGGCCTACAACATCAGCAACGGCACGCCGGTGCCGGTGTGGGATGTGGTCAACTACGTGATGCGCCAGATGGACATGCCCCAAGTCACGCGTTATCGCTCTTACGGTTTGTCCTACAGCGTGGCGGCGTTGAACGAAGCATTCTGCGCCATGTGGCCAGGGCGCCCGGAGCCGGCGTTGTCACGCTTGGGCATGCAGGTGATGAACAAAGATTTCACCCTCGACATCAGCCGGGCGAGGCATTATCTGGACTACGAGCCCAAGGTCAGCCTGTGGACTGCGCTCGATGAGTTCTGCAGCTGGTGGCGCGCCCAGGATCCGGGGCGCCAGTAAGCTCACACCCAGCAACACTTCGGGAACCGAATCCGCGGTTCCGGGTCGATCAGTGCGGCGCAGGCGCGGTTTATACTGCGGTCGCTCGGCTTTTTTTAAGGTAGCCATCTCACCGATTCAGGGTTGATTCATGCGTAACGATGCTAAAGACGACTTCGACAACGTTCCCAGCCTGCGGGCCGACATCGGGGACGATGATGATTTCGAGCCAAGCCCGGCCACGTCGGTGCGCTCGCGCAATACGCCTGTGGTCAAGGTCAAGAGCGCCAGCACCGGCCCGTTGTGGGCGTTGGTCGGCGCGCTGCTGATCGCCTTTGCGGGCCTTGCCTGGTGGAGCTTCCAGCAGATTTCCCTGATGGGCCAGCAATTGGTCGCCACCCAGGAAAGTTTTGCGCGCATCAGCGAGGAAGCGGCGGGGCGCCTGCAGGACATTTCCGGCAAGGTGGTAGCCAGCGAAGCCAACGTGAACAACGGCAGTGAAGCGCTGAAATTACAGATCAAGCAGTTGGAAGCGCAGTTGCAGGAGCAAGGCAAGCAGCAGGTCGGTGTCGCCGGTCAAGCCACCGAACTGGACCAGCGCCTGGCACAAATGACCGCCAGCACCACCGACCTGTCGAACGCCAACAGCAAGCTGCAAGGCCAGGTGCAGGCGCTGACCGAGGCGGTGGCAACGCTCAAGGCGGCGCAAGGTGACGTCAAGGAGCTGTCCGCCGACGTGGCCGCGCTGAAGAAACAGGGCAACCCGAGCGCCGCGATTGCCCGTATCGAGCAAGACCTGGTGGTGCTCAAAAGCGCGCAGGACAGCCAGCCGGTTAACAGTGATGCGCCGACCAATAAAGAGTTCGACGTGTTCCGCATCCAGACCACGCGCAATATCACCACCTTGCAGAGCCAGGTGCAGAACCTGCAACAACAGCTCAACGCGCCCGCGAAGATCAGGCCGCTGGGGCAGTAGTACACGGACCTGATCATTCCCACGCTCTGCGTGGGAATGCATCCCGTGACGCTCTGCGTCACCCTTGCGTGGAGCTTAAGCCATTCGTCGTCTGCTGGACGCGGAGCGTCCGAGGTTGCGTTCCCACGCAGAGCGTGGGAACGATCGTTTTGGTAAATGTCACCGCCCAGTGACATTTCCCCTCCCCTTCGTTACTTGCCCCCAACGCGCCCTTGTTTAGACTCCTGTCATCCCATAAAAAATAATAAGGGCTACTTATGACCACCCAACCACTGCCTGCCAGCAGTTGGCTGAACGCACCTGCCCATCACTCCTGGCTTGCCACCGAAGGCCAGCGCCTGCTGGCATTCGCCAAGGCTTCACGCCTTTCTGACGGCTTTGGCAACCTCGATGACAACGGCCAACTCCCGGCCGACGCCCACGCCGAAACCATGAACACCGCCCGCATGACCCACAGCTTCGCCATGGCCCACGCCATGGGGCTGCCCGGTTATGCCGAGCTGGTGGCGCACGGCGTTGCGGCGCTCAGTGGCCCGTTGCGCGACAGCGAGCACGGTGGCTGGTTTGCTGCGCCTCACGCGCTTGATGGCAACCGTGGCAAAGCGGCTTACCTGCATGCATTCGTCGCCTTGGCGGCCAGCTCGGCAGTGGTGGCCGGCGCGCCCGGTGCGCAAAATCTGTTGAACGACGCCGTGCACATCATCGACCAGTTTTTCTGGAGCGAGGAAGAGGGCGTCATGCTCGAATCCTTTGCCCAGGACTGGACGGGTGTGGAGGCTTATCGCGGCGCCAACAGCAACATGCACGCCACCGAGGCGTTCCTGGCCCTGGCGGATGTCACCGGTGATACGCGCTGGCTGGACCGCGCGCTGCGTATCGTCGAGCGGGTTATCCACAGCCACGCAGCCGGCAATCAGTTTATGGTCATCGAGCATTTCGACGCCCACTGGAAACCGCTGCTCAGCTACAACGAAGACAACCCCGCCGATGGCTTCCGCCCGTATGGCATCACCCCCGGTCACGGCTTTGAGTGGGCGCGGCTGGTGCTGCACCTGGAAGCCGCACGCCTGCAAGCCGGTCTGGCCACGCCGGACTGGCTGGTAACCGACGCCCAAGGCTTGTTCGCCAGTGCCTGCGAATACGCCTGGGCGGTGGACGGTGCTCCCGGCATTGTCTACACCCTGGACTGGAACCATCGCCCGGTGGTGCGCGAACGCCTGCACTGGACCCACGCCGAGGCCAGCGCCGCCGCACAGGCCTTGCTCAAACGTACCGGTGAGCTGCATTACGAAACCTGGTATCGGCGCTTCTGGGAGTTTTGCGAAACTCACTTCATCGACCGTATCCACGGCAGTTGGCATCACGAACTCAGCCCGCACAACCAGCCCAGCAGCAAGATCTGGGGCGGTAAACCGGACCTTTATCACGCCTGGCAAGCGGTGGTGCTGCCTGCGCTACCCTTGTCACCCAGCATGACCAGTGCGTTGGGTCGGGGCCTTTATGTCACCAAGTGGTGACATTTGTACGTCCCTTTGTTACCTGCGCCCGGAAAATCCCTGTTTAAACTCCGTGCAGCGCAAGCTCTAGACTTGCATGCATAACAACAAGAAAAGGTACTCAGATGAACGCGATTAATCGCCTCGCCGTCGCTATTTCCATTGCCTCGTTGTTTCCCCTCAGTGCATTTGCCGCCGACTCGAAAGGGACGGTTGAAGTTGTGCATTGGTGGACCTCCGGCGGTGAAAAAGCGGCTGTAGATGTCCTGAAGGCCCAAGTTGAGAAAGACGGCTTCACCTGGAAAGACGGTGCCGTCGCAGGTGGCGGTGGTGCCACGGCCATGACTGTGCTGAAAAGCCGCGCAGTGGCCGGTAACCCACCGGGCGTGGCCCAGATCAAAGGCCCCGACATCCAGGAGTGGGCATCGACTGGCTTGCTCGACACCGACGTCCTGAAACAAGTGTCCAAGGACGAGAAGTGGGACTCCCTGCTCGACAAGAAAGTCTCCGACACCGTGAAGTACGAAGGTGACTACGTCGCCGTACCGGTCAATATCCACCGCGTGAACTGGCTGTGGATCAACCCGGAAGTCTTCAAGAAAGCCGGTATCACCAAAAACCCGACCACCCTCGAAGAATTCTACGCAGCCGGCGACAAGCTGAAAGCCGCGGGCTTCATTCCGCTGGCCCACGGTGGCCAGCCTTGGCAGGACAGCACCGTATTCGAAGCGGTAGTCCTGTCGGTAATGGGCGCCGATGGCTACAAGAAAGCCCTGGTCGACCTGGATAACGGCGCGCTCACCGGCCCGGAAATGGTCAAGGCCCTGACTGAGCTGAAGAAAGTCGCGACCTACATGGACGTTGACGGCAAAGGCCAGGACTGGAACCTCGAAGCAGGCAAGGTCATCAACGGCAAGGCCGGCATGCAGATCATGGGTGACTGGGCCAAGTCCGAATGGACCGCCGCCAAGAAAGTCGCCGGCAAGGACTACGAGTGCGTAGCCTTCCCTGGCACCGACAAAGCCTTCACCTACAACATCGACTCCCTGGCGGTGTTCAAGCAGAAAGACAAAGGCACTGCTGCCGGTCAGCAGGACATCGCCAAAGTCGTGCTGGGTGAGAACTTCCAGAAAGTCTTCAGCATCAACAAAGGCTCGATCCCGGTTCGTACCGACATGCTCAATGAAATGGACAAGCTCGGTTTCGATTCCTGCGCCCAGACCGCTGCCAAGGACTTCCTGGCTGACGCCAAGACCGGCGGCCTGCAGCCAAGCATGGCGCACAACATGGCCACCACCCTGGCTGTGCAAGGTGCGTTCTTTGATGTCGTGACCAACTACATCAACGACCCGAAAGCCGACCCGGCCGACACCGCCAAGAAACTCGGCGCTGCGATCAAGTCTGCGAAGTAACGGTTAGCACGGCTGATCCTTGTGGGGGGAAACCCCCTGACCCCTCACAAGGTTTGTTCCTGTAGTCCTTTTTCTCTGTACTGGATTTTCCCATGAGTTCTGTTGCTGTGTTCAGCAAGGCCTCGCCGTTCGATGCACTGCAGCGCTGGCTCCCTAAACTGGTGCTTGCGCCCAGCATGTTCATCGTGCTGGTGGGCTTCTACGGTTACATCCTGTGGACGTTCGTTCTGTCGTTCACCAATTCCACGTTCCTGCCAAGCTACAAATGGGCCGGTCTTGCGCAATATGCGCGGTTGTTCGACAACGACCGCTGGTGGGTAGCGAGCAAGAACCTGGCGGTTTTTGGCGGGATGTTTATCGGTATCACCCTGGTGATTGGCGTGACCCTGGCGATCTTCCTCGACCAGAAAATCCGCCGCGAAGGTTTTATCCGCACCATTTACCTGTACCCGATGGCGCTCTCGATGATCGTGACCGGTACGGCCTGGAAATGGCTGCTCAACCCGGGCATGGGCCTGGACAAACTTCTGCGTGACTGGGGCTGGGAAGGCTTCCGTCTCGACTGGCTGATCGACCCGGACCGCGTGGTGTACTGCCTGGTGATTGCCGCCGTATGGCAAGCCTCGGGCTTCATCATGGCGATGTTCCTCGCCGGCCTGCGTGGCGTTGATCAATCGATCATTCGTGCCGCCCAGATCGACGGCGCCAGCCTGCCGCGTATCTACTGGAGCGTGGTGCTGCCAAGCCTGCGTCCGGTGTTCTTCAGTGCGGTGATGATCCTCGCGCACATTGCGATCAAGAGCTTCGACCTGGTCGCGGCGATGACCGCTGGCGGCCCGGGCTACTCCTCCGACCTGCCCGCGATGTTCATGTACTCGTTCACCTTCAGTCGTGGCCAGATGGGCATGGGCTCGGCCAGTGCAATCCTGATGCTCGGCGCGATCCTCGCGATCATCGTGCCTTACCTGTACTCCGAGCTGAGGACCAAGCGTAATGACTAGTCTCGCTTCCAAACCTTCCATCAGCCTGAGTCGCGTCGCGATCTACGCGGTGCTGATCCTCGCTGTGCTGTTGTACCTGGTGCCGCTGGTGGTGATGCTGCTGACCAGCTTTAAAACCCCGGAAGACATCAGCACCGGCAACCTGCTGAGCTGGCCGACCGTGGTCACCGGCATCGGCTGGGTCAAGGCCTGGGCCACTGTTGACGGTTACTTCTGGAACTCGATCAAGATCACCGTTCCGGCGGTGCTGATCTCAACCGCCATCGGCGCGCTGAACGGCTACGTGCTGTCGTTCTGGCGCTTCAAAGGCTCGCAGTTGTTCTTCGGCCTGCTGTTGTTCGGCTGTTTCCTGCCGTTCCAGACGGTGTTGCTGCCAGCCTCGTTCACCCTCGGCAAGATGGGCCTGGCCAGCACCACCACGGGCCTGGTGTTTGTGCACGTGGTCTACGGGTTGGCGTTTACTACACTGTTCTTCCGTAACTACTACGTGAGCATTCCTGACGCGCTGATCAAGGCGGCACGACTGGACGGTGCAGGCTTTTTCACCATCTTCCGTCAGATCATTCTGCCGATGTCGACCCCGATCATCATGGTCTGCCTGATCTGGCAGTTCACTCAGATCTGGAACGACTTCCTGTTCGGTGTGGTGTTCTCCAGCGGCGACTCGCAGCCCATCACGGTGGCGCTGAACAACCTGGTCAACACCAGCACCGGGGCCAAGGAATATAACGTGGATATGGCGGCGGCGATGATCGCCGGGCTGCCGACCCTGCTGGTCTATGTGATCGCAGGCAAGTATTTCGTGCGCGGCCTCACGGCCGGCGCGGTCAAGGGGTAATCATGGCTACGCTTGAACTTCGCAATGTAAACAAGACCTATGGCGCCGGCCTGCCCGACACCTTGAAGAACATCGAACTGTCGATCAAAGAGGGCGAGTTCCTGATTCTGGTCGGCCCTTCGGGGTGCGGTAAATCCACGTTGATGAACTGCATCGCCGGGCTTGAGACCATCACCGGCGGCGCGATCATGATCGGCGACCAGGACGTGAGCGGCATGAGCCCCAAGGACCGTGACATCGCCATGGTGTTCCAGTCCTACGCGCTGTACCCGACCATGAGCGTGCGCGAGAACATCGAATTCGGCCTGAAAATCCGCAAGATGGCTCAGGCTGACATCGACGCCGAAGTGGCGCGCGTGGCCAAGCTGCTGCAGATCGAACACCTGCTTAACCGCAAGCCGGGCCAGCTTTCGGGTGGCCAGCAACAGCGTGTGGCCATGGGCCGTGCCCTGGCGCGTCGGCCGAAGATCTACCTGTTCGACGAACCGCTGTCCAACCTCGACGCCAAGCTGCGCGTCGAGATGCGCACCGAAATGAAGTTGATGCACCAGCGCCTGAAAACCACCACCGTCTACGTCACCCACGATCAAATCGAAGCGATGACCCTGGGCGATAAAGTGGCGGTGATGAAGGACGGCATTATCCAGCAGTTCGGCACGCCGAAAGAGATCTACAACAACCCGGCCAACCAATTCGTGGCCAGCTTTATCGGCTCGCCGCCGATGAACTTCGTGCCGCTGCGCCTGCAACGCAAGGACGGTCGCCTGGTGGCGCTGCTCGACAGTGGCCAGGCCCGTTGCGAGCTGGCGCTTAACGTGTCGGACGCCGGTCTTGAGGACCGCGACGTGATCCTGGGCCTGCGCCCGGAGCAAATCATGCTGGCGGCGGGCGAGGGCGACAGCGCGTCGAGCATTCGCGCTGAGGTGCAGGTCACCGAGCCGACCGGCCCGGACACCCTGGTGTTTGTGCAACTCAATGACACCAAAGTCTGCTGCCGCCTGGCACCCGACGTGGCACCGCAGGTGGGCGAGACCCTGACCCTGCAATTCGACCCGGCCAAGGTATTGCTGTTCGACGCCAAAACCGGCGAACGCTTGGGCACTGCTGCATCATTGCCTGCACACGGGCATGCCGACAACGTGGCCCAATTCAAAGGCCGCTGAAGCAGGTAACCTGTTGTTTTAGATAAAAATGTAACCCGCGTTAGATAAAAACAGTTTAATAACAATAAAGACGAGGATGTAGGGATGAAAAAGCAACACAACAACACCCGGCTGCTCTGCCAACTGTCAGCAGCAGCAGCCCTGGTATTGTCCGCCAATGCGATGGCGGCCGATGCATTCAGCTCCGATTCCAAGTGGATGACGGGCGATTGGGGCGGCGAGCGGACCAAGCTCATTGAGCAAGGTATCGACATCAAGGCTGACTACGTTGGGGAAGTGGGCGCCAACCTTCGCGGCGGCTACAACGACGACAAAACTGCCCGTTACGCTGACCAGTTCGGTCTGGGCGTAGCACTGGATCTGCAAAAGCTGTTTGGCTGGGATAACACTCAGGCCAAGATCCAACTGACCAACCGTAATGGCGCGAACATCTCCAATGACCGTATTGGTGACCCGCGTGCCGGCACCTTGAGTTCGTCTCAAGAAGTTGATGGCCGTGGCCACATGGTGCGTCTGACCCAGTTCTGGATCCAGCACCAGATGTTCGACAACAAGCTGGACGTGAAGCTCGGTTACTTCGGTGAAGGCGAAGACTTCAACACCTTCCCATGCGACTTCCAGAACCTGTCGTTCTGCGGTTCGCAAGTGGGTAACTATGTAAACACCTGGTACAACTGGCCTGTCAGCCAGGCGGCGATCCGCGTGAAGTACAACATCACGCCTGAGCTGTATGCGCAAATCGGTGCGTACAACCAGAACCCATCGCAGCTGGAGCACGGCAACGGCTTCAAGCTCAGCGGCAGCGGCACCAAGGGCACCGTATTGCCGGTGGAATTGGTCTGGTCGCCGAAGGTCAATGGCCTGCCGGGCGAATACCGTGTGGGTTACTACAAGAGTACTGCCGATGCCACCGACGTACGTGAAGACGTCAATGGCGGTGATGCTGGCACCACCGGCGCAGCCTTCCGCGTTCGCAGCAGCAAAAGCGGCTACTGGGGTGTTCTGCAACAACAACTCACCACGCACAATGGCGACGCTTCCCGCGGTCTGAACATCGCGGCCAACGTGACCTTCCACGACAAAGACACCAACCTGGTCGACAACTACCAGTCGTTGATGCTTGTGTACAAAGGGCCATTCGACTCGCGTACCAAGGATGACGTCGGTATCGGTGTGTCGCGTATCCACGCCAACAGTGACGTGAAGAAAACCGCTGAGTTGCTCAATGCGGCTGGTGGCTTCACTGATTACGATCAAGCGGGCTACGCACCGCTGCGTAACACTGAGTACAACGTCGAACTCAACTACGGCATCCACGTTACCAACTGGCTGACCGTGCGTCCTAACCTGCAATACGTCGCCAACCCAGGCGGTGTGAAACAAGTCGACAACGCGGTAGTGGCGGGCCTGAAAATTCAGTCTACGTTCTAACGCTGTTGCGATAAGCTCCTTCTCTCTGTGCGCATTTTGCGGGTAGCCATGGCTATCCGCTTTTTTTTGGGTCGCGCTGCACTACCCCTGTGGGAGCTGGCTTGCCTGCGATGCGAACGATGCGGTCTGCCTGGATGGCCGAGGCGATGCCATCGCAGGCAAGCCAGCTCCCACAGGGTAACCAAGCTTGAGCAACACTGAATTTCAGGACCGTGGCACATGCATGAGCATCCGCTGCAACGCTTTTTCAAATCCCTGCGCGAACAACCGGTGTTCGCCTGGGAGCGCTTTCAGATGCGCGACGTGTTGGTGATTGACCATCCGCTGTGCCAGGCGGTGTTCAGTCGCCAGGGCGCGCAATTGCTGCACTTTCAACCGCGTGGCCAGAAACCCTGGCTGTGGTGTGCGGCCAAGTGGCCGCAAGTCGGCGCCATCCGTGGCGGCGTGCCGGTGTGCTGGCCGTGGTATGGGCGCCACCCGAGCGAAAACGCGTGGCCGTCCCATGGCTGGGCGCGGTTGATCGACTGGAAGCTGCTCGACAGCAGCGCCGACGACGATGGCGTACGCCTGCACTGGCAATTGCAGCTGTGCGACTGGCAGGTCGACCTGCACGCACACCTGGGCGAAACCCTGGAACTGCGCCTGTGCACCGAGCATCAGGACGAGTTGCCGTGCCAGTTGAGCCATGCTTTGCACGCCTATTGGCGTATCGGCAATGTCGGTGAGATAGCGCTGTCTGGGCTCGACGGCGCGCAAGGTTATGACCAGCTCAATCGCCAGGTTTGCCAGCAGGAAGGCGAGCTCCGCGTGGATGGCGGCTGCCAGCGGGTGTTCCAGCATGACGGGGAATTACACCTCAAGGACCATGCCTGGCAGCGCGAGCTGTGCATCGACACCGGCGACAGCGCCGACACGGTGGTGTGGCACCCGGGCAGCCGACCTTTGTTGGGCGTGAGCTTTAACGAGGCGGCGGGGTTTGTGTGCGTGGAGTCGGCGATGGCCGGGGCCAGCTTGGCGCCGGGGGAGAGGGCGCATCTGAGTTTGCAGGCAAGGGCTGGGGCATGATCGTTCCCACGCTCCGCGTGGGAATGCCGCCTTGGACGCTCTGCGTCCGCTCGTGACGCGGAGCGTCACAGGATGCATTCCCACGCAGAGCGTGGGAACGATCTGGAACTAGTTAAACTCATCCCCAACCGGATACCGGCTGTCATTCAAGCTCTCTTTGATCTTGCGCAAATGCGGCTGGAAATCCACGCCACGGCGCAAGGTCATGCCGGTGGCCAGCACATCCAGCACCGTCAGTTGGATGATCCGCGACGTCATCGGCATGTAGATGTCGGTGTCTTCCGGCAACGGAATGTTCAAGCTCACCGTACTGGCCTTGGCCAATGGCGAGTTCTCGGCAGTTACGCCCAGCACCGACGCACCGTTTTCCCGCGCTATACGCGCCACTTCCACCAGCTCGCGGGTACGCCCGGTGTAGGAAATAATCACGAACAGCTCGCCGGTGTGCGCCACCGACGCGATCATGCGCTGCATCAGCACGTCGGCATGGGCGGTGACCGCCAGGTTGAAGCGGAAGAACTTGTGCAGCGCATCCATGGCCACCGGCGCCGAAGCACCCAGGCCGAAGAAGTGGATCTGCCGCGCCTGGATCAACAGGTCCACGGCCTTGCTGATCAGGGCCGGGTCCAGAGCCTGGCAGGCGCTGTCCAGCGAGGCAATGGCGCTGCCGAAGATCTTCTGCGTGTACGCCTCGGGGTTATCATCGGCTTCCACGGCACGGCTGACATACGCCGCACCACTGGCCAAACTTTGCGCCAGCTGCAATTTAAGTTCAGGGTAGCCACTGACGCCGAATGAACGGCAGAAGCGGTTGACCGTCGGTTCACTGACCGAGGCGGCTTGGGCGAGGGCGGCGATAGAGAAGCGGGTCGCCTGCTGTGGGTTGAGCAGGATGACCTCGGCGACTTTTTTCTCGGCCTTGTTCAATTCTTCGAGGCGGTTCCGGATTTGTTCCAGAAGATTTCGCACGCGGTCCATTCAGTCTTTCCTTCGGGCGACGATGCAAATTAAGGGCGGTAGCCAATCGACGAGTGGCCCTTTGCGGTGGCCTATCCTACTGAGGGTAGCTGAACACCACCACTCGGAATGCATATTTTGGGAAAATGTTGTGGTTATTACTACATTTTTCCTTGAGTGATGCCTTGAAAAAAGGTATTTGTAGCTTAACTTGATAAAAGAACAAACATCATGCCTTCGATAACCGTAGAACCCTGCACCTTTGCCCTGTTTGGCGCGTTGGGTGATCTGGCGCTGCGCAAGTTATTTCCTGCCCTCTATCAGCTGGACGGCGCAGGGCTCCTGCACGACGACACGCGCATCCTGGCCCTGGCCCGTGAAGCCGGTTCCGAGCAGCAGCACCTGGCGCATATCGAAAAAGAACTGCGTAAATACGTCGGCAAGGAACTGGACGAAGCCATCGCTCAGCGTTTCCTGGCGCGGCTGACCTATGTACACGTCGACTTCATGAAGGCCGACGACTACGTGGCCCTGGCTGAAATCGCCGGCACCGAACAACGCCTGATTGCCTACTTCGCCACCCCGGCGGCGGTGTACGGCGCGATCTGCGAGAACCTGTCCAAGGTCGGCCTGGCGGAAAACACCCGCGTCGTGCTGGAAAAGCCGATTGGTTCGGACCTGGAATCCTCGCGCAAGGTCAACGACGCCGTGGCGCAGTTTTTCCCGGAAAACCGCACCTACCGCATCGACCACTACCTGGGCAAAGAGACGGTCCAGAACCTTATTGCGCTGCGTTTCGCCAACAGCCTGTTCGAAACCCAGTGGAACCAGAATTACATTTCCCACGTGGAAATCACCGTGGCCGAGCAGGTCGGTATCGAAGGCCGTTGGGGTTACTTCGACAAGGCCGGCCAGCTGCGCGACATGATCCAGAACCACCTGTTGCAGCTGCTTTGCCTGATCGCCATGGACCCGCCGGCCGACTTGTCCGCCGACAGCATCCGTGACGAGAAGGTCAAGGTGCTCAAGGCCCTGGCGCCGATCAGCCCGGACGGCCTGACCACGCAAGTGGTGCGTGGCCAGTACATCGCCGGTTACAGCGCCGGCAAGGCAGTGCCGGGTTACCTGGAAGAAGAGAATTCCAACACCCAGAGCGATACCGAAACCTTCGTCGCCCTGCGTGCCGATATTCGCAACTGGCGTTGGGCCGGGGTGCCGTTCTACCTGCGGACCGGCAAGCGCATGCCGCAAAAGCTGTCGCAGATCGTCATCCACTTCAAGGAACCGTCCCACTACATCTTCGCCCCCGAGCAGCGCCTGCAGATCAGCAACAAACTGATCATCCGCCTGCAACCGGACGAAGGTATTTCCTTGCGTGTGATGACCAAGGAGCAGGGCCTGGACAAGGGCATGCAGCTGCGCAGTGGCCCGCTGCAACTGAATTTTTCCGACACCTACCGCAGCGCCCGTATTCCGGATGCCTACGAGCGGTTGTTGCTGGAAGTGATGCGCGGCAATCAGAACCTGTTTGTTCGCAAAGATGAAATCGAAGCCGCGTGGAAGTGGTGTGACCAGTTGATCGCCGGGTGGAAAAAATCCGGTGATGCGCCCAAGCCGTACGCGGCCGGGTCGTGGGGGCCGATGAGCTCGATTGCACTGATCACGCGGGATGGGAGGTCGTGGTATGGCGATATCTGAATTGAAACTGCCTCAGGGCGTCACTGCCCATGAGTACCGCACGCCTGTGCTGCTGGCCGACGGCCTGGCCAATGACGTGGCCGAGCAACTGCGCGCGGCCATCAGTGCACGTGGCGAAGCGACCCTGGTGGTGTCCGGTGGCCGCAGCCCCGTGGCGTTTTTCCAGAACCTGGCCAAGCAAGGCCTGGACTGGTCCAAGGTCACCATCACCCTCGCCGACGAGCGCTGGGTGCCGGTGGAACACGCCGACAGCAATGCCGGCCTGTTGAAGAAGTACTTGCTGCAAGGCCCGGCCGCCAAGGCCAAGTTCCTCAGCCTGTACAACGTTGCCGCGAATCTTGAAGACGCCGCCGAACTGGCCGATCGCCAGTTGGCAGAGTTGCCCGCCATTGATGTGCTGGTACTCGGCATGGGCGATGACGGCCACACCGCATCGCTGTTCCCCAACAGCCCCAACCTGGGCGAGGCACTGAAGGCCGACGGCACCCGCCGTTGCTGGCCGATGCTGGCGCCGACCGTGCCGCACCAGCGCCTGACCATGAGTCGCGCGTTGCTGGCCACGGCCCACTACACCGTGCTGTCGATTTCCGGCAGCTCGAAATTGACCACCTTGAGCGCCGCGCTGGCCAGTGACGACGTTGCTGCCATGCCGATTCGCGCGTTTTTGCAACCTACTTTAGAGATTTACTGGTGCCCATGAGCCAAGGATCAGCCGCTATGAAAAGCCCTCAACCGACCGTGTCCATGGCGGATAAAGTTGCCCTGATCGACAGCCTCTGCGCCAAGGCGCGGATCCTGCCGGTCATCACCATCGCTCGCGAACAGGACATCCTGCCGCTGGCCGATGCCCTGGCAGCGGGCGGTTTGACCGCACTGGAAGTGACCCTGCGTTCCGAGTTCGGCCTCAAGGCCATTCAGGTCCTGCGTGAGCAGCGCCCTGAACTGTGCACCGGTGCCGGCACCGTGCTCGACCGTCACATGCTCGAAGCGGCCGAAGTGGCCGGCTCGCAATTCATCGTCACCCCCGGCATTACCCGCGACCTGCTGGAAGCCTCGGTGCACAGCCCGATCCCACTGCTGCCGGGCATCAGCAATGCCTCCGGCATCATGGAAGGCTATGGCCTGGGCTATCGCCGCTTCAAGCTGTTCCCGGCGGAAGTCAGCGGCGGCGTCGCGGCGATCAAGGCCCTGGGTGGCCCGTTCGGCGAAGTCAAATTCTGCCCAACCGGCGGCGTTGGCCCGGCCAACATCAAGAGCTACATGGCGTTGAAAAACGTGATGTGCGTGGGCGGTAGCTGGATGCTCGACCCGGAATGGGTCAAGAACGGCGACTGGGCCCGCATCCAGGAAGTTACCGCACAGGCGCTGGCGCTGCTGGACTGAGCTGATTTATCGAATCGTTGTTGCTGTGCTTAACGGCATTTTTGCGGTGCACTTGGTCGGTGTACCGCTTTTTTTTGCCTGTAAAAAACCACAAATCCAAAGGTGGGAACGGGCTTGTGTGGGAGCTGGCTTGCCTGCGATGGCGGTGGGTCAGCTTGGGATGTATTCATTGATAGACCGCTATCGCAGGCAAGCCAGCTCCCACAGTTTTAATCGTTGTTCAGTGCGGTAATCGCGTCGACCAATACATCGATATCCGCCGCCGTTGTCACCAGCCCCGGCGTCACCCGAATACAGGTGCCAAACGCCGCACCCGTGCGCGTCGTGGTAAACAAGCCGTAATCCTCGAGCAACCGATCCGCCATCACCTGCTGATCCCGCCCAACAAACTTGAACGCCGTGATCCCGCAATACAGCCGTGGATCGTCCGGGGTGAGTACTTCAATTCCCGGTAACCCACGCACCTGGCTCACCCACAAATCGCGCAGGTAATTGACCCGCGCGCCTTTGGCGGCCGAGCCACCCAAGGCGCGATGTTCTTCCAGCACCAGCGGCAAGGTCATCAGCGCCGGAAAATTCGGCGTGCTGTACGACGTGCGTGCGCGTACGTCGGTGGCTGGGTAGTGAAACTCGCCCATGTCCGGGTCGATATCCGCAAGGCGCTCCGGGGCGATGTACAAAAAGCCCAGCGTCAGCGGCGCACCGATCCATTTATGCAAGTTGAAGCCCGCAAACTGAATGCCCAGCTGCGCGAGGTTGAATTCAATCTGGCCCAAGGCGTGGGCGCCATCGAGGATCACATCAACGCCATGCTCGCGCGCGGCCTTGGCAATCGCCTCGACGGGCATCACCAAGCCTGTGCGGTGGGTCACATGGGTCAGGGCCATCAGCTTGAGGCGTGGGTACTGGGCGAACGTATCGCGGTAGGTCTGCAGCAGGCTGTCGAAAGTGGACGGGTGAGTGTGGGAAATCTCAATAACCTCAACACCGCGATAGCCCGCCAACCAGCGCATCGCGCCTTTGACCGTGTCGTACTCCAGGTCGCTGATCAGCACTTGATCGCCGGGTTGCAGGCAGTTGTAGTTACGGATGAGTGATTGCAAAGCCTCGGTGGCGTTGCGGGTGAAGGCGATCGCCTCGGGGTCGGCATCAATCAGGGCCGCCAGTTGGCGACGGATCTCGACGTTTTCACCCTGCTCAAAGCGCTGGCGCACATACAGCGAGTTGCTGCGGTTAATAAACGCCACATGCTCCAGGTACTGCGCGCGGACCGCGCGGCTCATGCGCCCGAAATAGCCGTTTTCCAGGTTGACCGGGCCGGGCTCCAGCTCATAGCGCTGGGCAATGGCTTGCCAGTGACGTTCGTTATCAGCATTCCTTGGCATGGCGTGGGCTCTTAATGGCGAGGGGCGGGTTTGCCGTGTTTGGCGCGCAGCGGTTCCAGCAGTTCCGACAGGCCGTTGTGGTCGATTTCCTGCATCAACGCCAGCAACCCGCCCAGCTCGCCGTGGGGGAAACCTTCACGGGCAAACCAATTCAGGTAAGGGCCGGGCAGGTCGGCGATGATCCGCCCCTTGTATTTGCCGAAAGGCATTTCGCGGGTGATCAGCAGTTCGAGTTTTTCGGGGTTCATGGCGCTTCAGTGAGGTGAGTCGAAGTCATCGAAAATACAGGCATTCTGCATGAAGGCCAAATGACAGATCATGCAAATAACGTACATACAGATGGTTCAATAATTTATAAGTCATTGAAAATAAAGGAATAGTTTGTTTTTCAAAACCTGGCACGGGCGCTGCAATCATTAAGGTAAGTTTCTTAACCCGCACAAGGAATTGAAAAATGACTGACATCAATAAAGAATCGATCTCCGTACTTAACGACCTGATCGAGACCAGCAAAGACGGCCAGAAAGGCTTCGCCACCTGTGCTGAAGACATCAAGCACCCAGAGCTGAAAGCGCTGTTCGTGAAACGCTCCACCGACTGCGCTACCGCAGCTGCCGAACTGCAAACTGCAGTCAGAGCGCTGGGCGGCGATCCGGAAGAATCCGGTTCGGTTGCGGGTGCCCTGCACCGTGGCTGGGTCGACGTGAAGTCGCTGGTGACCGGCAAAGATGAAGAGGCCGTGTTGAACGAAGCCGAGCGCGGTGAAGACCACGCACTGAAGGCCTACAAGGAAGCGATCGAGAAGATCAACAAGCACAACCTGCTGGGTATTCGCGAACTGGTTGAGCGTCAGTTCCACGGCGCACAACGCAACCACGACCAGGTGAAAGCCCTGCGTAACCAGGCTCGCGCTCAGTCGTAAGACCTGCTGTGTAACAAATGTGGGAGCGGGCTTGCTCGCGAAGACGGTGTATCAGCCAACCTCTATGGTGGCTGGTACACCGCTTTCGCGGGCAAGCCCGCTCCCACATTTTGCGTTGTGCAGATGTTGAAATTTGATCAGCCGATGCTGATAGGTGGCAACTCAGTCAGTGTCACCACTTGCTGCTTGCGTGGCGCCAGAATTTCCGCCTCGCCATCCACCACCAACTCGTCGCGCTGGTTGAACACACGTGTGGCAATACGCACGCGAAACTTCGGCAGCTTCTCGAGAATTTCCAGACGCACGGTCAGCGTGTCGCCGATTTTTACCGGTTTCTGGAAGCTCATTTGCTGGCCGATATAGATGGTGCCCGGCCCAGGCAACTCGCAGGCAACGGCCGCGCTGATCAGGGCGCCGCTGAACATGCCGTGGGCGATACGCTCCTTGAACATGGTCGCCTTGGCGTACTCGGCATCCAGGTGCACCGGGTTGTGGTCGCCGGACATGGCGGCGAACAGCTGGATATCGCGCTCCTCAACGGTCTTGCTGTAGCTGGCGGTCTGGCCGACTTCGAGGGCTTCGTACGGGGTGTTGGTAACCTGAGTCATCTAAAGGTGCATCCTGTGGCTAATCGGTAATTAATTAACTATCTGATTCTAAACGAAAAATTACTCGCAGCGAGTCGGCCTGCGCAATGTCAAAGCCTGCTCCAGCCACGCCAGTACATCGGCGGTGACTTCATCACGATTGGTCTCGTTGAACACTTCATGGCGTGCTTGCGGGTAGATATTCAATTGCAGGTGCTGGCAGCCGGCCTCACGTAATGCGTGGGCCAGGCTTTTGAGACGCTTGCCTTCACTCACCGGATCACATTCCCCGCCCATCACTAAAATCGGCAGGCCCGGGTCGATCTGCGCGAGATTGGACGCTTTACTGATTTGCTGCAAGCCGCCCAGCAGGTCGACCCACAGCTGGTTGGTGCAACGGAAACCGCAGAGTGGGTCGTTGATGTAGTGGTCGACCTCATCCGGGTCGCGGCTGAGCCAGTCAAACGCGGTGCGATTGGGTTTGAATGCCTTGTTGAACGAGCCGAACGACAAAAAATCTATCAGCGCACTGCGCCCGCGCAGCCCCTGGCGTGCGCGTTCGATCCGCGCAATCAGCGCGGCGGCGCGGTACAGCGCAATCGGCTGGAAATTCGAGCCACTGAGAATCGCGCCATTCAAGCTGGCGCTGTGGTGCAGCAGGTAGGCCTGGGCGATGTAGCTGCCCATGCTGTGGCCCAGCAGAATGATCGGCAGCCCCGGTTGCTGCTGGCCGATGTGCTGGTTGAGGCTGGCCAGGTCGCCGACCACTTTGTTCCAGCCATCTTTTTCGGCGTACAGCCCCAGCGTCCCTTCGTCAGCCGTTCGGCCGTGGCCGCGCTGGTCCAGCGCGTACAGGCCGTAGCCGGCTGCGCACAGGGCTTCAGCCAGGCGCGCATAGCGGCCGCTGTGCTCGGCCATGCCGTGGGACAACATGATCATGGCCTTGGCCTGGCCTTCCGGCAGCCATTGATTGACGTACAGGCGGCTGCGGTCATTCGCGGTCAGCCAGAAGGTGCTGTGGTTCATGGCGCTTCCTTTGCTCAGGGTCGTTGCAGTGTATAGCTCATCTGCCAGGGGCTGGTGTATCTGCCTACACGTTAGGGGCAAGATTCATACAATAAATGACACAGTTGGATGTATTTGCCTGTTTGGCCATAGCTGCTAACGTCCCCAAAGCTCCGCTTTTTATAGATGCGTTTTTATAACTGCAGCGGTCGGACACACTCAGGTAAGAGGACAAGAATAATGCAACCTGATTTCTGGAATGACAAACGCGCGGCGGGCGTTCCCAATGACATCGACCTCACCACGTACAAGTCGGTGATCGAAGTCTTCGAACGGTCCTGCAAGGCCTTTGCCGACCGTCCGGCGTTCAGCAACATGGGCATCACCCTGACCTATGCCGAGCTTGAGCGCCAGAGTGCGGCGTTCGCCGGTTACCTGCAGCAGCACACCGACCTCAAGCCGGGCGAGCGCATCGCGGTGCAGATGCCCAACGTGCTGCATTACCCGATTGCGGTGTTCGGCGCCCTGCGCGCCGGGCTGATCGTGGTCAACACCAACCCGCTGTATACCCCGCGCGAAATGCGCCACCAATTCAAGGATGCCGGCATTCGCGCGCTGGTTTACCTCAACCTGTTCGGTTCGCGGGTGCAGGAAGTGTGCGCCGACACCGAGATCGACTACCTGATCGAAGCCAGGATGGGCGACTTCATGCCCGCCGCCAAAGGCTGGCTGATCAACACCGTGGTCGACAAAGTCAAGAAGATGGTCCCGGCCTACAGCCTGCCACGTGCTGTGTCATTCAAACGCGCCTTGCGCATGGGCGCGGGGCAGGGCCTGACCCGGCATCCGGTGACACTGGACGATATCGCCGTGCTGCAATACACCGGCGGCACCACCGGCCTGGCCAAGGGCGCGATGCTCACCCACGGCAACCTCGTCGCCAATATGCAGCAGGCGCGGGCGTGCATGTCCCAGGTCAGCGACGCCGGCCAGCCGCTGATAAAGGAAGGGCAGGAGGTGATGATCGCGCCGCTGCCGCTGTACCACATCTATGCCTTCACGGCGAACTGCATGTGCATGATGGTCACCGGCAACCACAACGTGCTGATCACCAACCCGCGCGACATCGGCGGCTTTATCAAAGAGCTGAAAAAGTGGCGGTTCTCCTGCCTGCTGGGGCTGAACACGTTGTTCGTGGCGCTGATGGACCACCCGGATTTCAAGACCCTGGATTTTTCCCACCTCAAGATCACCAACTCCGGCGGCACTGCGCTGATCAAGGCCACGGCCGAGCGGTGGAAGGCCTTGACCGGTTGCTCCATTGGCGAAGGTTATGGCCTGACTGAAACCTCGCCGGTGGCCAGCACCAACCCGTACGGCAGCCAGTCGCGGTTGGGTACCGTCGGTATTCCGGTGCCCGGCACCGCGATGAAAGTCATCGATGATGAAGGGCATGAGTTGCCCTTGGGCGAGCGCGGCGAGCTGTGCATCAAAGGCCCGCAGGTCATGAAGGGCTACTGGCAGCAGCCGGCCGCGACTGCCGAGACCCTCGACGCCGAAGGCTGGCTGAAAACCGGCGACATCGCGGTGATCGACACCGATGGCTTTGTGAGCATTGTCGATCGCAAGAAAGACCTGATCATCGTCTCGGGCTTTAACGTGTACCCCAACGAGATCGAAGACGTGGTGATGGCGCACCCGGCGGTGGCCAACTGCGCCGTGATCGGCGTGCCGGATGAGCGCACCGGGGAGGCGGTGAAGCTGTTTGTGGTAGCGCGCACGCAAGGTGTGAGCCTTGAAGAGCTGAAGGCGTACTGCAAGACCAACTTCACCGGCTACAAGGTGCCCAAGCACATTGTGTTGCGTGATTCGTTGCCGATGACGCCGGTGGGCAAGATTCTGCGCAGGGAGCTGCGCGACATCGCCTGATAGGAAATGCGCTTAAAAAATGTGGGAGCGGGCTTGCCTGCGATAGCGATGTTCCAGTCACTGGATGTATTGACTGACAGACCGCAATCGCAGGCTAGCCAGCTCCCACATTGTTGTTTGTTGATCTGTAAGGCCCATTCCAGAGCGTTTTGCTGGGGGATTTTACCCTGGTTTAAAGTGTGACCAAATATTGTAGGACAGTCATGATTATGACTGTAGGGCCCTCTTTTGGCTCTAGGCGGCCCTTGGCAAAGCTGCTACTCTCGGCGCGCTTTGTGACTTCTCGGCCTGCTTGAAAGCGCCAGACTCACCTAAAAAAACATACACCAATAATAATCGCATCAAATGCGATGATGAATTCGCGTCGCTGAGGAGTGGGCTTCCATGAACGAAGACTTTTGGAAGGATAAGTACCCCGCCGGGATTGCTGCAGACATCAATCCAGACGAGTATCAGAATATTCAGGCGGTACTGAAACAGTCCTGCCAGCGCTTCGCCGACAAACCGGCTTTCAGCAACCTGGGCAAAACCATCACCTACGGTGAACTGTACGAATTGTCCGGCGCCTTCGCCGCCTACCTGCAACAACATACCGACTTGAAGCCAGGCGATCGAATCGCCGTGCAACTGCCCAACGTCCTGCAATACCCGGTTGCCGTGTTCGGCGCCATCCGTGCGGGCCTGATCGTGGTCAACACCAACCCGCTGTACACCGCGCGGGAAATGGAACACCAATTCAATGATTCCGGGGCCAAGGCCCTGGTTTGCCTGGCGAACATGGCGCACCTGGCTGAAAAAGTCGTGCCCAAGACCGCCGTCAAGCACGTGATCGTCACCGAAGTCGCTGACCTGTTGTCGCCATTCAAGCGCCTGCTGATCAACAGCGTCATCAAGTACGTGAAGAAGATGGTCCCGGCGTACCACTTGCCCAAGGCGATCAAGTTCAACGACGTGCTGGCCAAGGGGCACGGCCAACCGGTCAACGATGCCAGCCCGGCCAGCGGCGATGTCGCCGTACTGCAATACACTGGCGGCACCACCGGCGTGGCCAAGGGCGCGATGCTCACCCACCGCAACCTGGTCGCCAACATGCTGCAGTGCAAGGCGCTGATGGGCTCCAACCTCAATGAAGGTTGCGAGATCCTGATCACGCCGCTGCCGCTGTACCACATCTATGCCTTCACCTTTCATTGCATGGCGATGATGCTGATCGGCAACCACAACATCCTGATCAGCAACCCGCGCGACTTGCCGGCGATGGTCAAGGAACTGTCGAAGTGGAAGTTCAGCGGCTTTGTCGGCTTGAACACCTTGTTCGTGGCGCTGTGCAACAACGAAGGCTTCCGCAAGCTGGACTTCTCCGCGCTGAAAGTCACGCTGTCGGGCGGCATGGCGTTGCAGTTGGCAGCCGCCGAGCGTTGGAAAGACGTGACCGGCTGCAACATCTGCGAAGGCTATGGCATGACCGAAACCAGCCCGGTGGCGACGGTCAACCCGATCCAGAATATCCAGATCGGCACCATCGGCATTCCGGTGCCGTCGACCGTGTGCAAAGTCATCACCGATGACGGCGTCGAGCTGGCCCTGGGCGAGATCGGCGAGCTGTGCGTCAAGGGCCCGCAAGTGATGAAAGGCTATTGGCAGCGCGAAGACGCCACCGCCGAGATCCTCGACAGCGAAGGCTGGTTGAAGACCGGTGACATCGCGATCATCCAGCCTGACGGCTACATGCGCATTGTCGACCGCAAGAAAGACATGATTCTGGTCTCCGGTTTCAACGTTTACCCCAACGAACTGGAAGACGTGCTGGCGGGCCTGCCGGGCGTGCTGCAATGTGCGGCCATCGGCGTGCCGGATGACAAGTCCGGGGAGCACATCAAGCTGTTCATCGTGGTCAAGCCAGGGGCAACCCTGACCAAGGACCAGGTGATGGAACACATGCGCGCCAACGTCACCGGCTACAAGGTGCCCAAGGCCGTTGAGTTCCGTGATGCGCTGCCGACCACCAACGTGGGCAAGATCCTGCGGCGTGAGTTGCGCGATGAAGAATTGAAGAAGTTGGGCCTGAAAAAGTAACCCATAAAAAACCCCGCGATTGCGGGGTTTTTTAATGTCAGGATTGAAATGCAATCCATTTTGCTCTGCATTCCTACAGGGCAAACTGCGCGAAGCTCACCCCGGCACCCGTCGGGCGCACATCCTTCAGGAACGAATCCTTGTCCGCACTCAACTCCAGGGTGATCTCCGGCTTGCGCTTGCCCGCATTACGCACCACCAAGCCTTCGAGTTTTTCACGCAGATAGGCCGTCGGCACCTTCAAGTGCAGCAGCTGGTCGGACTCGGCGTTGTGCATCAACAGGTGAATCCACTCGTACTGGCCCACGGCAATACGGCCCACCGGCAGGTCGAACCACCAGATGTTGCGCTTGCGGTCCAGGTCGGTGAAATGGCAGTTGTTGACGCCGAGTACGGCACCGCCCAGTTCCAGGTTTCTGCGGGCAATGGCCTGTGCTTTATTGAGTTTCATAACCTTCCTACGGGATCTGTTATTCAGCGTTATAGCCTGAATGTGCCGGGCATTCTCGTGGGTTGGCTGCAAAACATAAAGCCAAACCTGCAGGCGGCGATGAAATGCCCGCTGAAAAATAATTGAAACTCTGCCGAACGGCCTCGGGTCAATCTCTACGTAATGACCAAAAACCTCGATTGTTCCAGGAGAAATACCATGAGCAGCACATCGGATAAGGCAAAAGGTTTGAAAGACGAGCTCGTTGGCAACATCAAGCAAGGTGTTGGCAAAGTCACCGGTAACGACAAGCTGCGCGCTGAAGGCGTAGTGCAAGAGAAGAAAGGCCAGGTTGAAAAAGCAGTAGGCGATACCAAGGACGCGGTAAAGAAAGCGACCAAGTAAGCCTGCCAACGCGCAGCCAAACGGCCATCCACGGATGGCCGTTTTTATGTCGTCGCTTGCAACTAAAATCTGGTAATTGTTTCAAAGTCGCCAAGTAGGCTACTTTTGATGTAGAAAACGGCCCCTGAGTCGCCCACGACCTCAACCCTTTTGCGGCGAAAGGAGACGCTATGATTTTTCCGGTATTGCAAGGCTTGCCACTGCACAAAGTGCTGGTGCGCACCGTCACGGAATTCGTCGATGA
Source organism: Pseudomonas sp. R76 (assembly GCF_009834565.1). Lineage (GTDB taxonomy): Bacteria > Pseudomonadota > Gammaproteobacteria > Pseudomonadales > Pseudomonadaceae > Aquipseudomonas. Next base: position 5,342,210 of record NZ_CP019428.1, on the reverse strand, counting down.
CGAAATGCCTACCTATGCCTCGGCACTGGCCTACCAGATGCTGTTCTCGTTGTTTCCCTTCCTGTTGTTCCTTATTGCCCTGATCGGTTTTCTGCACCTGCCGGACTTCTTTACCTGGCTGCGCATGCAGTCGGAACTGGTGTTGCCGCCCCAGGCGCTGGAGCAGGTCAACCCGGTGATCGACCAATTGCAGCAATCCAAGGGTGGCTTGCTGTCCGTCGGTATCGTGATTGCGTTGTGGACCGCCTCCGCCGGCGTGCGCCTGATGATGAGCGCGATGAACGCCGCTTATGACGTAGTCGAAGGCCGGCCAATCTGGAAGCGCTTCCCGCTGTCGGTGTTCTACACCATCGGCATCGCCGGCATGCTGCTGGCCGCCGCTGCATTGATGGTGCTCGGCCCGCAAGTGATGGAATGGCTCGCCGGGCAGATCGGCATGCAGGAATTCGTCGTCACCTTATGGACCATCCTGCGCTGGCCGCTGATCGTGATTCTGCTGATGTTCGCCGTGGCCCTCATGTACTACGTGATGCCTGATGTGGAGCAGAAATTCCGCTTCATCACCCCAGGCTCGGTACTGGCCGTGGTGGTGTGGATCATCGCCTCCCTGGGTTTTGGCTACTACGTAAAAACCTTCGCCGACTACAACGCCATGTATGGCAGTATCGGTGCGATCATCGTCCTGCTCCTGTACTTCTATATTTCCGCCGCCGTATTGCTGCTGGGCGCGGAGATGAATGCCGTGATCGAACACATGTCGGCGGAAGGCAAGGACCCCGGGGAAAAGGAGTTTGACGAGCATTCGGATACGAATGAAAAACAGCACGTCTCAGGCCTCGGCCGGGACCACTCCAAGCCCCTAACTGACGAAGTCTGATTGATGATCCGTGAAATCCTGAAAATGGGCGACGAGCGCCTGCTGCGCGTTGCGCCACCGGTTCCGCCCGAGATGTTCGACAGCCCTGAGCTGTGGCAATTGATTGATGACATGTTCCAGACCATGGAACACGTCGGTGGCGTCGGCCTGGCCGCACCGCAAATCGGTGTTGACCTGCAACTGGTGATCTTTGGTTTCGAGGCCAGTGAACGCTACCCGGACGCGCCGCCGGTGCCGCAGACCATCCTGATCAACCCGTTGATCACGCCGCTCAGCCCGGTGCTGGAAGAAGGTTATGAAGGTTGCCTGTCCGTGCCCGGCCTGCGGGGTGCGGTGGACCGTTATCAGCAGATTCGCTACGAGGGTTTCGACCCCAAGGGCGAACCGATTGTGCGCATCGCCGAAGGCTTCCACGCGCGGGTGGTGCAGCATGAATGCGATCACCTGATCGGCCGGTTGTACCCGTCGCGGATTACCGACTTCAGCAAGTTCGGGTTTATCGAAGTGATGTTTCCGGACATGGATCCGAACGCGGACGAGTAATACCCAGGCACACTGGGGTTAACCTGTGGGAGCTGGCTTGCCTGCGATAGCGGTCTAACAGTCACACTTGTGTTGGCTGACCCACCGCTATCGCAGGCAAGCCAGCTCCCACATGGGTTCTGCGTTAACTCAGACTATTTTGCCGGTTTAACAAACCGCAACGTCATCCGATCCGACTCCCCAATCGCCAAATACTTGGCCTTGTCCTGCTCGCCCAGCTTCAACGCCGGCGGCAGCGTCCACACCCCACCCGGATAATCCTTGGTGTCCTTCGGGTTGGCGTTCACCTCGCTTTGCCCCGCCAGCTTGAACCCGGCGTCTGTCGCCAGCTTCACCACCTGCGCGGTGGTCAGGTAACCACTGTCCTTGATGGCTTGCAGATCCGCCCCGTCCTTGGCGCGGTGATCTTCCACGCCCAGCACCCCGCCGGGCTTGAGCACCGTGTAGAACGCGCTGAAGGTGGCCGGTGCGGTGCCCGCGTCAACCCAGTTATGCACATTGCGGAAGGTCAGCACGCTGTCGGCCGAAGCCGGTTTGCCGAACACCGGAGCCTTGGGGTCGAACTCCACCACTTGAGCCTTGGCGTAACGCGCAGGGTCGGCGGCGAATTTCTTTTTCAGGTTCTGTTCGGATGTCGCGGCGTAAGCGCTGCTACTCGCGGCCTGCACGGCGGCAATGTAATGCCCTTGATCCTTGAGCAACGGCGCCAGCACTTCGCTGTACCAGCCGCCGCCCGGGGTGATCTCGATCACCGTCTGCCTGGCGCCCAAACCAAAGAATTCCAACGTCTGCTGCGGGTGGCGATAGCCGTCACGCGCGCTGTTGGCCGGGTCGCGCCAACTGCCGGCGAGCACGCTGGCGTACTGCTTGGCGCTGATCGGCGCGTCGGCTGCCTGGCTGAAAGTGGGAGCGAGGAGGGCGGTGAGGGACAGAGCTGCAAGCGTCGTTTTCATGATCATCCTGTAAGAGGCCACTGTGCCGTCGAGGCTAGCATGGGCGTTCTACCGGCCGATCACACATTATCCGAGGTCGACCTTTGCGTTGGTTATAAGCCCCATCGCAATCATTGGCTTGTTACGTTTGTAGCGCACCCACCGTTCGCTGAGGGATTGCGGCAACAGCGTGTCTTGAGTGAACCCCATGCGCTGATACACCGCTTCCAAATCCGGATGGCACAGCAGCCAGACGGTCCCTTCCACGTCAGCGACCGCCTGCAGAATCAAGCGCGCCGCCAACCCTTGGCCACGATACGCCGGGTCGACAAACACGCCGGTCAGCCACTGCCCACCCACCACCGGGCTCAGGCACAGCCCGGCCACAATTTCACCGTCGCGCGCCACCCATAAACGCCCACCTTTGATGGCCTTCATCGACGAATCATGGCGGCGATAAAACTTGTTCAGCAGCGGCCACAGCGGCTCTGCCAGCGGTTCAATGTGCAGTTCGGGCATGCTCTTCAAGCCAGCGGTTTCAAGGGCCGAGAATTATAAGCGCGTTCTGCGGGGCAATAGGTGGTATACCCAGTGTTACATCCCCTTCAGTTGAGCATGCATCATGGCCAAAGGTATGGATTCAAAGAAAGCCGCGAAGAAGAAACCGGCAAAAACCGCCGATGAAAAACGCGCCGACAAGAAAGCCAAGAAAACCGAGACAGGCCTGTTCGGTCACTGAGTTACAAGCTTAGAACCAAACGATCTGCAAGATTTTCGGGTCTCGCTGCACAGAGCAGGAAACACCTGCTCTGAGCTGCCGATGGCCAACTACCTTGATCTGACCCATCGCCGGGAAATCGAAGCCCTGGCGCACAGTTTTACTGCCAGAACCGAATGGCCGACCTGGCTTGTGCTGATCGGCGTGTATGCCGGCTGGTTCAGCGTGATGTTCGCCAGCCCCTGGCTGGGCGTGTGGCTGAGCACGCTGTTGCTGATTCCGCTGGTGACGCTGTGGCTGTCGGTGCAACACGAATTGCTTCACGGCCATCCCACCCGTTCCCTTCTCGTAAACAAACTGCTCGGCTATGCACCGTTTGCCGTGTGGTATCCCTACACGCTGTACCGCGACAGCCACTTGTTGCACCACAACGATGAAGACCTGACGCTGCCGGGCATCGACCCGGAAAGCCGCTACCTCAATCAATCCCAATGGGATAACAGCGCGCTGTTTAAACGCGGCGTGCATTGGCTGACCAAAACCGTATTGGGCCGCTTCCTGCTGGCCGCGCCTTTGGCGATTGGCCGCCTGGCCCGGCATGAGTTTCGACGCCTGCCACAGGTGTGGCCGATGTGGGTGTGCCACGGCGCCGTGACCCTGCTGATGCTCAGCTTTATCGCCCACTACAGCGCCTTGCCGGTGTGGCATTACCTGCTTCTGGTCACCGCGCCGGCCTTGTCCTTGGCGTCGATCCGTTCCTACTATGAACACCGCCCGCACCTGCAACCGGAACAGCGCACCGTCCTCAACGAAGCGTCCTGGCCGTGGACCTGGCTGTTCCTCAATAACAACCTGCACCTGGTGCACCACGACTTGCCGAAACTGCCCTGGTACTTGCTGCCCACGGTCTACCACGCGCGCCGCGAACAATGGGTGGCGCGCAGCGGGGGCTTTCTGGTGCAAGGTTACGGCCAGTTGATCAGCCTCCACGGCCTCAAGGCCATCGACAGCCCGCGGCACCCTTTTGCGTGAGAGACGACCATGAGTGAACACTACGCCGAGCTGCTGATGTACGTGGCTCCCGCAGCGGTGCAACAGGCCAATCAACAGTGGCTGGCGCGCATCTTCGAGCGCTTGAACCTGACCCGTCGCAACGCTGACCACCTCGACCTGCACGACCTGTGGCTGGCGCCCGAACTGCTAGTCACGCAAACCTGCGGCTACCCGCTGATGACCCAACTGCGCGGCCAGGTGCGCGTGATTGGTCGCCCACGCTACGAGCTGGCCCACAGCAGCAAAGCCGAGCATTGCAGCCTGCTGCTGACCCGCGACGACAACCCGCGCGTCGCCCTGGCCGACTTCTACAACAGCCGCGGCGTGATCAACGGCTACGACTCCAACAGCGGCATGAACCTGCTGCGCGAACGCCTTGCGCCATTGCAGCGCGACGGGCGTTTCTTCGCCAGCCTCGGCAGCAGCGGCGCCCACCGCGAAAGCCTGCGCTGGCTACGCGAAAACCTCGCCGACCTCGCCGCCATCGACAGCGTCACCTACGACTACCTCGCGCGGTTCGCCCCGCAGGAAGTGGCGGGGCTGCGCATCGTCACCCACAGCGCGCCGAGCCCGACCTTGCCCTACATCGGGCCGCTGCAGTTGAGCGACGAACAGGTGCTCCGGATTCGTGAGGCGATGAACCTGGCGTTGCAGGATTTGCCGCAGGTGGTCGAAACCCTGGGCATCCAAGAAGTACTGCCCGCCAGCGAAGACGACTATCACGTGCTGTTGGCCTACCAGCAATACGCCGCCAACGCCGGCTACGCCGACCTGCGCTGATCGTTCCCACGCTCTGCGTGGTAACGCCTCCCGTGACGCTCCGCGTCACCCTCTCAAGCACTGACGCAGAGCGTCAAAGGCTACATTCCCACGCAGAGCGTAGGAACGATCGGTTATATAAAAATACCTTTTAAATATTATTAAAGAATAAGCAGCCTTGTTAGGATCGCTCCACCGGAACACCGGACATAACGCGCAACCTACTCAGATGGAGCCACTATGTCCGGCGCCGACACTTCTCACAGCGATTACGTGGGCGGATTGTTCCGCAGTCATTACGACTGGCTGTGCAGCCGTTTGCACCGCCACCTCGATTCGCGTGCACACGCCGAAGACATCGCCGCCGACACCTTCGTCCAACTGCTGAGTTCGCCGGGCGTGCTGCCGATCCGTCAGCCCCGTCCCTTGCTCACCACCATCGCCCAACGCCTGATGTACCAGCTGTGGCGCCGGCGTGACCTGGATCGCGCCTACCTCGATGCCCTGGACAACGACGAAACCTGCACCGCGCCGTCTCCCGAAAACCTGGCGCAAATGCTTGAAGCGCTGCAAGCCATCGACCAACTGCTCGACGGCTTGCCGGCCAAGGTCAAGGCGACCTTCCTGCTGTCGCAACTCAATGGCCTGACCTACCCCGAGATCGCCGCCGAACTGGGCATTTCCCAGCGTTCGGTCAGCGACTACATGGCCCGCGCCCTCAACCGTTGCCTGCGGCTGTGCCTGGAATGAACGACGAATTGATCAACAGCGCCACGCGCTGGTACGTGCTGCTGCGCTCAGGGGACGCCACGGCGGCGGACTGGCAGCGCTATCACCAATGGCGCGCCGCCGACCCGCGTCATGACGCCTTGTGCCAGCAATTGGAAACGCGCCTGGGCGTGTTCCAGGTGCCACTCGGCCAGGGTGTCAGCGGCAAAGTCTTGCAGCAGGCGCTGGAGGCGCCTTCCAGTCGCCGGCATGTGTTGCAGATCGCGCTGGCGGGCGCGGGCGTGGCCATAGGCGCCGCGCTGCTGAACAAACCTTTGGGCCTCTGCGAGTTGACGGCGGATATCCGCACCGGCACCGGCGAGCGTCGCACCGTCACGCTGGCCGATGGCAGTGAGTTGCTGCTCAACGCGCAAAGCGCGGCGGATATCCAGTTCGACCCGCAACGGCGCCTGGTGCGCCTGCGCGAAGGCGAGTTGCTGGCCAAGGTTGCCAGTGATCGCAACCGACCCTTTTTGATCCAGACCGACCAGGCGCAATTGCGCGCCTACGGCAACCGCTTGCTGCTGCGCGAGCGCGAAGGGCAGGGCCAGGTCGTTGCGCTCAACGGCGCCGTGCAGATCGACAGCCACGGCGGCGAGCGCCTGCAACTCGCCGCCGGGCATGCAGTGCATTACGACCGCGCCGGTTTCGGCCCGGTACAGGCCAGTTCCGCCAGCGCCACCGCGTGGGTCGACGGCTTCCTGCAAGTGCGCGACCGCCCGCTGGCGGAAGTCATCGACGCATTGCGGCCCTATCACAGTGGCGTGTTGCGCCTGGATCCGTCAGTCGCCGGCTTGCGCGTCAGCGGCCTGTACCGGCTGGACAACCCGCAGCAAATCCTCGACACCCTGGCGCGCACCTTGCCGATCCACATCACCCGCCGCACCGGGTTGTGGGTGACCATCAATGCGGCCTGACGGACGTCCTCGGTCAATGTGGGAGCTGGCTTGCCTGCGATGGCATCGACTCGGTTCAACTGTGAGACCGAGTTGTGTGCATCGCAGGCAAGCCAGCTCCCACAGGGGTTGGGTTCGCTGCTCAAATGTGGGTTCTAAGGACATAACCAAACGGTCTGCAAGTTTTGCCCCCACCAACCCACATCACTCCCGTAAGCGCTGCGGGGAGCAGCGTTCTCGAGTTTCCTTGGGGGGAGCCAAAGTGAATCAGTTCAACCGTGTGCCGCTTCGAACCTTTGCCCTGGTGCCGTTGGCCAGCCTGTTTTTCTCGTTTGCCGCCAGCGCCGAAGACGCGCGTCAGGTCTACCACATTGCACCCGGCCCGCTGGATGAAGTGCTGCTGAACATCAGCCGCCAAAGCGGCCAAGTGATCTCCTTTACGCCGCAACTGGGCAATTATTCCTCGGCCACGGTCGACGGTTCGCTGTCGGCGCATCAGGCGGTGGACGCCGCGCTCAAGGGCACCGGCCTGCAAGTGCAAGTCAGCCCGGACGGTGCGTTCATCATCAAGGAAGGCGCAGCCAAAGGCGCCACCAGCAGCGTCAAGGCGCAGACCAGTGCCGCGCAGGCGCCGACCCTCGACCGCGTGGTCGCCATCGGCACCCGGCGCAGCAACGCCACCGCGCTGACCAGCAGCGCCCCGGTCGACGTGATCAACGCCGAAGAACTCAAGCAAACCGGCGCCACGAGCCTCAACCAGGCGTTGTTCCAGCTGCTGCCGTCGTTCAACTTTCCGCAGAACAACAGCGCCACCCGCGGGCAAGACCCCAAGGGCGCTTCGTTGCGTGGCTTGTCGCCTGACCAGACGCTGGTACTGATCAATGGCAAGCGTCGCCACACCTCGGCGGTGGTGAATATCTCCGGTGGCGTGCCGTTTATTGGCGCGCAGCCGGTCGACCTCGACATGATCCCCATCAGCGCCATCGACCACGTCGAAGTGCTGCGTGATGGCGCCTCGGCGCAGTACGGTTCCGACGCGGTGGCCGGGGTGGTCAACATCGTGCTCAAGGAGCGCGACAGCGGTGGCGGCGTCAATACGCAACTGGGCAAATACGCCCAGGGCGACGGCTTCAGCAAAACCACCGATGGCTGGTATGGCATTGGCCTGCCGGGCGACGGCTTCCTGACCTTGAGCTTCAACACCCTGAACAACAAGCCCGACGACATTGGCGACACGTACGTCGCCGACGGCCGCGTGCAAGACCCGCGCTGGGGCGGCGCCGGGCGCGACAAATACAACCTGGCGGCCAACGCCGAGATCGGCCTGAACGACCAATGGCGCGTCTACAGCTTCGCCACCTTCGGCCAGGACACGTCGGTGAACAACACGCCGCCGCTGCTGGCCAGCAGCCCGAACAACGTCGCGTCGATCTACCCCGGCGGCACGATTCCCAAGTACCGCTATCGCTACGAAGACGGCGCCATCACCCTCGGTACGCGCTATGAAGACGACAGCATTGGCCGCTTCGACCTGAGCGCCACCTATGGTCGCGACGAGCACGACGAGCTGGCCTTCAACACGGTCAACCCGAGCTACGGCGCCAACAGCCCGACCAAGTTCAACGTCGCGACCTTGGTCAACGACCAGACCAACATCACCCTCGACTACGCCAAGGATCTGGACGTGAACTGGTCCAGCCACCCGCTGACCGTCTCGGCGGGCGTGGCCTATCGGCACGAGCAATATCGCCTCGAAGCCGGCGACTACGACTCCTATTCCTACGGCGGTATCGATGGCGTGCAGGTCGGCGCGGTGCAAGCCTCCGGGCTGACTCCGGACGACGCCGGCACGTTTAAACGTGATGTGGGCGGCGTGTATTTCGGCCTCGAAAACCAGGTCACCGACAAGCTGCAAGTCGGCGTGGCCGGGCGCACCGAGCACTATTCGGACTTCGGCTCGGCCACCACCGGCAAGCTCTCGGCGCGGTATGACTTCACCCCGCAAGTGGGCGTGCGCGCCACGGTCAACAACGCGTATCACGCGCCAAGCCTGGGGCAGATCGGCACCTCGTGGACCACCACCACCAACCTCGATGCCAACGGCAACCCGGTGCTGACGCGCATGCTGCCGGCCGACAACCCGGCGGCGCGTGCCCTCGGCGCGCAACCGCTCAAGCCGGAGAAGTCGACCAACTACTCGTTGGGCCTGGTGCTGCGACCGGCCGAAAATGCCTCGCTGACCATCGACGCCTATCAAATCTCGATTCGTGATCGCCTGCTGTTCAGCGGCGGCATTTCCGGGCCGCTGGCCGAGCAGATCCTCACCAATGCCGGCTACGGCCAGTACTCGTGGGCGCAGTTCATGACCAACGCCGCCGACACCCGCACCCGCGGCGTCGATATCGTCGGCAAGTACAACCTGGACCTCGCGCAGTTCGGTGACCTGGCGCTGTCGGCCGGCTACACCAAGGCGCGCACCACGATTGAGAAAGTCCACGAAAACCCCAACGGTTTCGAAGTGCTGACCCGCGAAGCCCGTGGCTTTATCGAGCACGGCTACCCCGAAGACAAACTGGTGTTCGGCGCGGTGCACAGGCTCAACCAGTGGACCATCGCCCTCAACCAAACGCGCTACGGCAAATACCGCAAATACGCGGCCAGCGAGACCAACGCGCAATACGACCAAGTCTTCAGCGCGCAATGGACCACCGACCTCGACGTGAACTACGCCTTCACCCAGCAACTGCGCGTGTCGGTGGGCGTGAACAACCTGTTCGACAGCAAACCCGACGACTTCAACAGCCGCCTGCGCCAGACGCCGGGCCAGCAATACAGCTACCTGTCACCGACCGCGCCGGAAGGGGCGTTTTACTACACGCGGCTCAGTTATGACTTTTAACCCGCTCACCGATCGTTCCCGCGCTCTGCGTGGGAATGCCTCTTGTGACGCTCTGCGTCACCTGTTGGACGCAGAGCGTCCGGGGCTGCATTCCCACGCGGAGCGTGGGAACGATCATCACCACGAGGTTCTGCATGAAAACAATTAAAAAACTGCTCGGCGGCTCGCTGCTGGCACTCGCTGTCCTGGCCCAGCAAGCCCCCGCCGCCGATGCCGTCAAACCGATCCACTTCGGCGACATCACCTGGGAAAGTGGCAGCCTGATCACCGAAGTACTGCGCCTGATTGTCGAGAAAGGCTACGGCCTGCCCACCGACACTTTGCCCGGCAGCACCGTGAGCCTGGAAGCCTCGCTGGCCAAGGACGACATCCAAGTGATCGGCGAAGAATGGGCCGGGCGCAGTCCGGCGTGGGTCAAGGCGGAGGGCGAAGGCAAAGTGTTCGGCCTGGGCGATACGGTCAAAGGCGCGACCGAAGGCTGGTGGGTGCCGGAATACGTGATCAAGGGCGACGCCGAGCGCGGCATCAAGCCCCTGGCGCCGGACCTCAAGTCGGTGGCCGACCTGTCGCGTTACAAGGACGTGTTCCGCGACCCCGAAGACCCAAGCAAAGGCCGCTTCCTCAACAGCCCCACCGGCTGGACCTCGGAAATCGTCAACAGCCAGAAGCTCAAGGCCTATGGCCTGACCGACACCTTCGTCAACTTCCGCACCGGCTCCGGCGCGGCGCTGGACGCCGAAGTGGCCTCGTCGATCCGCCGTGGCAAACCGGTGCTGTTCTACTACTGGTCGCCGACCCCGCTGCTCGGCCGCTTCAAGCTGATCAAACTGGAAGAGCCGCCGTTCAACGCCGAAGCCTGGAAAACCCTGGCCGACGCCAATAACCCGCACCCCATCGGCACCCGCTCGATGCCCGCGCACCTGGCGATTGGCGTGTCGGCGCCGTTCAAGGCGCAGTACCCGCAACTGGTGACTTTCTTTGAAAAAGTCGACCTGCCGATTGACCTGCTCAACGGCATCCTCGCGCAGATGAGCGAGAAGCGTGAGCAGCCGCGCCAAGTCGCGCTGGCGTTCCTCAAAGAGCAGCCGCAAGTCTGGCAGCAATGGGTGCCGGCGGACGTGGCGGCCAAAGTCAAAGCCGCCCTTTGATGCTTGATCGTTCCCACGCGCAGCAAAGGAACGCCACCAGGGACGCTCCGCGTCCCGCTCTCACAGGATGCATCCCCACGCTGAGCGTGGGAGCGATCAGAGGTGACACAGATGGTTAAATTTTTCAGCGTGATCCTGGCTTCAATGGTGTTTTCGGCAGCGGTTTCAGCCGCCGAACCTTCCACCTTGCGCATCGGCTACCAGAAAAGCTCGGTGAGCATGGTGCTGGCCCGCGAGCACAAGTTGTTCGAAGAGGCGCTGCCCGGCACTCAGGTGCAGTGGATCGAATTCCTCGGTGGCCCGCCGCTGATCGAAGCGCTGAACGGCGGCAGCCTGGACATCGGCAATATCGGCGACATCCCGCCGATCTTCGCCCAGGCTGCCGGCATTGATTTGCAGTACTTCGCGGTCGAGCCGAATGAGGGCAAGACCGAGGCGGTGCTGGTGCCCAAGGCCAGCCTGATTCAGAGCGTGGCCGAACTCAAGGGCAAGCGCGTCGCGCTGCTCAAGGGTTCCAGCGCGCACAACCTGTTCCTCAAGAGCCTGCTGCGCGCCGGTTTGCAGTGGAAGGATGTCGACGTGGTGTACCTGTCGCCGTCCGACGGGCGTGCCGCGTTTGAGCAGGGCAAAGTCGACGCCTGGGTGGTGTGGGACCCGTACTACTCGGCGGCCGTGGTCGACGGTTCTGCGCGCGTGCTGGGTGACGGCCAAGGCCTCAACCCGGCGGGCAGTTTCTTTGTGGTCAGCAGCCCGTTTGCCAAGCAGCACCCGCAGGCGGTCGGCGCGATCATCAAGACCCTGGCCAAGGCGCAGCGCCTGTCCCTGGACCAACCCGAGCAAAGCATCGCATTGATGGCCAAGACCCTGGGCCTGCCACCGGCGGTGGTCAAAAGCTACTTCGAACACCGCTCACCGGCGCCGATTCGCCCGTTGGAGGCAGTGGATATCGCCAACCAGCAACGCACCGCCGACCTGTTTTTTGCCAATGGCCTGATCCCGAAAAAGGTCGATGTGCAGCAGATCGTGTTCAAGGCGCCATAAGCACAAGAAGCACTAAAACCTTTTATCAGTGAGCAGACCATGCAACCGATCTACATCGACTTTCTCAACGGCCTGGACATCGACGAACTCAACCTTTCCAACGATGAAATCCTCAGCGCCATCGAAGCCAGCCTGGGCATTCAGGGCCGGGGTGAGGCGGTGATCGAGCCGCGCACGCACCTGATTCCTGGCGGTGAGATCAATGGCCACTTCAACGTGTTGCGTGGTGTGCTCGGTGGCGGCATCGGTTACGCCGGGGTCAAGGTGGTGGGCGACTTCGTCGACAACTACCGCAAGGGCCTGCCTTCGGAATTGGCGATTCTCAACCTGCTGGACCCGGCCACCGGCATTCCCAAGGCCATCCTCGATGCCTCGGCGATCACTGACATGCGCACCGGCGCCGTCACTGCCATCGGCGCCAAATACCTGGCCCGGCCCGACAGTAAAGTGCTGGCGCATATCGGCGCGCGCGGCACGGCGTACTGGAATGTGCGGCTGCTCGACCACCTGTTCGACTTCGAGGAAATCCGCGTGCATTCGCGTCGTAGCGAAAGCCGCGAAGCCTTCGCCGAACGCCTGCGTCGCGACTTGGGCAAGCCGGTCATCGTCACCGAAGACTGGGAGTCCACCGTGCGCGGCGCCGACATTGTGGTCGAGGCCTCGCGGCTGGATCAGCCTGAACCGTTGTTGCGCACCGACTGGATCAAACCCGGTGCCTTTGTGGTGCCTTACGGCACCATGAGCGCGGTGGAATTGTCGCTCACCGACATCATGAGCAAACTAGTGGTGGACGATTGGGGCCAGTGCAAAGGCGGTATGTTTGGCGCACTGCGCGCCCATGTCGACGCCGGCAAGCTCAGCGCCGACACCCTGCACGCCGAGCTTGGGCAGATTGTCGCCGGCCTGAAGAGCGGCCGTGAAAACCCCGAAGAAACCATCCTCTTCTGGCACCGCGGCTTGAGCCTCAGCGATATCGCCCTGGGCCATGCGCTGCTGGAAAAAGCCAAGCGCCTGGGGATCTGCCAGCGGCTGCGCTGGGCGTGATTCTCATCGATCCCCAAGGCCTCACGCTGGAGGATTTGCTGGCGATTGCCCAGCACGACAGGCCAGCGAATTTCACTGCGCAGGCGCGTCAGCGTATTAACGAAGGCCACCAGTTGCTGCTGAAACTCGCGGCCGAGGGCACGCCGATTTATGGCGTGACCACCGGTCTCGGAGCGGCGGTGGATACCTCGGTGGCGCCGTTGCAGGCCAACATTCCCCTGGGACGTGCGGTGGGTGTCGGGCGCCTGGCCAATCGTCAGGAGTTGCGCGCCATTACCGCCGCCCGTTTGGCCGGGTTGGCTCAGGGCCGTTCGGGCATTTCACCGGCGACGGCAGAGGCGCTGCTGGCGTTGCTTAACTCCGGCGTCGAGCCCGAGGTGCCGTTGCTCGGCTCGTTGGGCGAGAGTGACTTGGCGCCGCTGGCTCACCTGAGCTTGGCGCTTACGGTGCCGTTGACCGGCAAGGACGGCCTGGCGCTGGTGTCGGCGAATGCGGCAAGTGTCGGGCTGGGCGCGTTGCTGGTGGCGCAAGTGCAGCAGGTGTTGCAGGCGGTGTTGGCTGCGCTGGCGCTGTCGTGTGAAGGCTATCGGGCCAACCTCAGCCCGTTCCAGCCGTGGGCTTCACGCTTGCGCCCGGCGCCGGGGCAAAGCGAGCAGTCGGCGGCGTTGTTGCACCTGCTTGAAGGCGGCGATTTGGCGGGCAGCCCGCGCCGCTTGCAAGACCCGTTGAGCTTTCGCTGTGCCACCGTTGTGCAGGGTGCGACGCAGCAGGCGTTGCAGCAACTGCATGAGCTGGTCGAGCTGGAATTGCGCAGCGGCGCGGATAACCCGGCGTTGATCAGCGAAGCGTCGCGGGTAGTGGCCACGGCCAATTTCGACAGCACGCACTTGGCCCTGGCCGCGGAAGGCGTGGGCTTGGCGCTCAGTCGCGTGGCGGCCTGCAGTGCTGAGCGCATTGCCAAATTGCTGTCACCGGCGTCCAGCGACTTGCCGCGCTTTCTGACCACGCAACCGGGGCACGTCGGCATGGCTGCCTTGCAGCGCACCAGCTCGGCGTTGGTCGCGGAGATCGGCCACCTTGCCAACCCATTGCCTGCTGTGAACGTGCCGGTGGCGGATCGGGTCGAAGACTACTCCGGGCAGGCGTTGGCCGTGGTCGACAAAACCCGCCGTTTAACCGAGCGGGTGTTGTGGTTGGCGAGCATTGAACTGATCGTCGCCGCGCAAGCGGTGGATTTGCGCGGCGATTTGCGATTGGGGCAGGGCGCGCAGCGGATTCATGACGCGGTGCGCAGCCAAGTGACGCATCTGGATCAGGATCGGTCGGGGTCGGTGGATGTGTTGGCGTTGAGTGCGTTCATCACCGATGGCAGCTTGAAACCCTTTCTTTGAAACGAAGCAGATCAACTGTGGGAGCGGGCTTGCTCGCGAATGCGGTGTATCAGTTGATGCATGTGCTGACTGACCCACCGCATTCGCGAGCAAGCCCGCTCCCACATGTTTAATCGCATTTCAGGTCATGCGGCTTCGGCGGCCAATGCGGCGATTACGGCTTGCCGCTCGCCAACCCGCTGCTGAAACGCCGCCAACGCCGGCCACTGCTGCAAATCAATGTCGTGCAACCCGGCCCAACGCAGCACCACAAACAAATATGCATCCGCCACCGAGTACTGCGTGCCCAACAGATAATCCTGACCCTCCAACGTCTGCACCAGAATCGCAAAGCGCTTGTACAACGTGGCCAGGAACATCGCGCGCACATCCCCCTGAATCGCACCATTAAAGAAAATCGCCAGCCCACCATGAATCTCGCTGGCGATAAAATTCAGCCATTCCTGCAAGCGCACACGTTCCCAACTGCCATTGGCCGGGGCCAGGTCGGCGGCGGGTTTCAAGTCGGCCAGGTATTGCAGGATCGCACTGGCTTCGGTCAGCACCTGGCCGTTGTCCAGTTGCAGCGCCGCCACGTAGCCTTTGGGGTTGATCTGCAGGAAGTCTTCGCCGTCGGCGAAGGTTTTAGCCTGGTTATTCACCTGCACCAGTTCGAACGGCAAGGCCAGTTCACGCAGGACGATATGCGGCGCGAGCGAGCAGGCATTCGGGGAAAAATACAGTTTCATCTAAGGCGGCTCCGTTGGATTTGCGCCAGTCTCACGGGCATGGCACCGTGGGTAAAATTAAACCTTCAGCCCCCTCCCATAAGGACAGCTACTGCCATGATGAACCTGATGCACTGGCGTTTGCTGGTGGCCGTGGCCGATCACGGCAGCATCACGGCGGCAGCCGAACAGGTCGGCATGACCCAGTCCGCTGCGAGCCAGGCCATGGCGTCCATGGAGGCGACGCTGGGTGCGCAGCTGTTTACCCGTGAGCCGCGCAAGACGCTGCCCACTGCGCTGGGGCTGAGTGTGATCGAGCAGGCGCGGGTGATGATGGGCGCGTTGCAAACCATCCGCACAACGGTCGACGAAGCACGCCCGCTGCTGCGTGGGAACATTCGCATCGCCAGTTTCCCAAGGGTGCTGGCGACGTTTCTGACGCCGTTGCTGCAGCGTTTTCGCCAGTTGAACCCGGGTATCGAGGTGACCACCCTGGATGTCACGGACAGCGAAGTGCACACCTTGCTCGACGCGGGCCTGATCGACCTGGGCGTGGTGCTCAACCCCAAGCCCGAGCACAACGCCACGGTTTTAGGCCGCGACCTGTGGATGGCCGTGCTGCCGACGGACCATGCACTGGCGCAGCGCCCGGCCGATGCCAGCGTGTCGCTTGAAGAATTACTCGAACAACCCTTCGTGCTGGCCACCGGCGGCTGTACCGCGAATGCCCGCAGCCTGGCCGCCGCTGCCGGGTTGAGCCTGGGCGATATCCGCGTGGAAGTGCGCGAATGGAGCAGCGCCTACAGCCTTGTGCGCGAAGGCGTGGGTGTCACCCTGGTGCCGGAAATGGCCTTGCCGGCGCAGCGTAATGGCCTGCGCGTGATGCCGCTGACGGTGCCGTTGCACCGTGAATTTGCTTTGGTTGGTTCACCAAGCCAGCCGCCCTCGGCTGCAGTCATTGCATTGTTAAAAATGCTGGCTGACTAGTGGCCTTGCATAGCGCCAAGCCCTGTCTATGCTCACCCAGAACCGTTGATGACGCTTGGCATGTAAAGCGATTCGGATGGTTTTTTCCCCTGAAGGTGTGCCAGCAATAGCCAACTGAAGAATGGAATGCGCCTGTTTAGGCGCCGGGAATCTAGGGTGATCCGATCATGTTCAACCGCCATCACAAATCCGACCTGCAAGAAATCGAACGTTTTTCCTGTGCCCTCACCGAAGCCAACGCCAAACTCGCCGCCATCAGCCGTTCCATGGCGATGATCGAGTTCGACCGCAACGGCGTGATTCTCGACGCCAATGACAACTTCTGCAAAACCATGGGTTACAACGTCGAGGAGATTCGCGGCAAACATCATCGGGTCTTTTGCGAAGAGGCCTACACCCACACCGAGGCCTACACCCAGTTGTGGCGTGACTTGGCGCGCGGTGAAGCCCTCAGCGGCACGTTCATGCGCCTTAACAAGCGGGGTGAGGAGGTGTGGCTGGAAGCCAGTTATATGCCGGTGCTGGACAGCAGCAGCCAGGTGCAGAGCGTGATCAAAGTGGCGTCGGATATTTCCGCGCGGGTCCACCATGAACACGAGAACCAGAGCCTGATCGACGCCATCAGCCGTTCCATGGCGGTGATCGAATTCACGCCCCAAGGCCAGATCATCAACGCCAACGATAACTTCCTGCGCACCGTGCAGTATTCGCGCGAAGAAATCATCGGCCAGCACCACAGCATGTTCTGCCATCGCGCCGAGGTTGAGTCACCGGCATACAAGGCCTTTTGGGCCTCGCTCAACCGTGGCGAATACCACTCCCATCGCTTTGAGCGTAAAAACAAATACGGCAAAACCCTGTTTCTGGAGGCGTCCTACAACCCGATCTTCGACACCAACGGGCGCCTGTACAAAGTGGTGAAGTTCGCCAGTGACATCACCGATCAGGTCACTACCTTGCGCACCGCCGCCGATTCGGCCCACGCCACCTCGGTACAAAACGACGCCTGCGCGCGCAAAGGTTCGGAGGTGGTGCAGCAAACGGTGCAAATCATCGAAGAAATCTCCCACGACCTGAACCAGGCGGCGCAGAGCATTGATGCGGTGAGCAAGCAGTCGGACATCATCGGCGCCATCGTGCAAACCATCCGCAGCATCGCCGAGCAAACCAATATGCTCGCGCTTAACGCGGCCATTGAAGCGGCGCGGGCCGGCGAGCATGGGCGCGGGTTTGCGGTGGTGGCCGACGAAGTGCGCAGCCTCGCGGCACGCACCAGCCAGGCGACGGTGGAGATTGTCGACGTGGTGCGCAAGAACCATGACCTGTCGCTGAGCGCGGTGTCGAGCATGCAATCGAGCTTGAGCCGCACCGGGCTCGGCGTGGAGCTGGCCAATGAAGCGGGGCAGGTGATCCTGGAAATTCAGGAAGGCTCGCGGCATGTGGTGGACGCGATCAGCCAGTTCAATTCGACGCTGCAGTTGCAGTAGACGTCGTGTGGCTCGCTGTCGGCGCCGGGTCGCCAGCGAGCTCTGCGATTAGGCCTACAGAG
Organism: Pseudomonas sp. R76; assembly: GCF_009834565.1. GTDB lineage: Bacteria > Pseudomonadota > Gammaproteobacteria > Pseudomonadales > Pseudomonadaceae > Aquipseudomonas. The sequence goes on along the minus strand of NZ_CP019428.1, from coordinate 5,324,898 downwards.
TGGTTCCTGGGTGGGACGTATAAGGCTCAGGTTTAATCACTGAGTAGGAAGAGCTATGAAGTTGCAAGGTGCCTTATGCCTGTCGCTGTGCATGCTGTCAGCCGGCGTGACCGCGAACGATGCCGTCATGGAAAAAATCCACGCAACAAAACACATGGTGATTGGTTACCCGGCCGAGGCCCTGCCGTTCTCTTATCAACCCGGCGCCGGTGAACCGGTTGGCTATTCAATCGACCTGTGTCGGCGTATCGCCGGTGACATCAAGAAAAACCTCAAGCTTGATGAACTGGTCTTGAGCTTTAAACCCTTGAGTTTCAAAGACCGTATCAGCGCGGTCAGCAGCGGTTCGGTGGACCTGGAGTGTGGTTCTACCACCAATACGCTGGAACGCCAGAAGCAGGTGGATTTCAGCGTTTCAACCTTTGCAGCCTCGATCAAGGTGGTTTCCCGGGTGGGCGAGAAGCTCGATACCTTGAAGGAACTCAATGGCCGATCCGTAGTGATTGTCGAGGGCACCACCGTTGGGGAGGTGGTCAAGCAACTTGAGCAGCGCGAAGGCTGGAGCCTTAAAAAGGTGCCTGCCAAAAACCTCGCCGAGGGCTTCAAGTTGCTGGTCGATAACCAAGCCGACAGCCTGGTGTTTGACGAGGTGGTAGTGGCCCCGCTGATGGCGAGTGCGGCTGAGCCTGCGCGTTATCAGTTCTTGAAGGACGTGCTGGTGGTGGAACACCTGGGGCTGATCATGCCGAAAAATAACCCTGCATTAAAACGCACCGTGGACTCGACCCTGATGGGCTTGATGGCCTCGGGGGAAGCCAAGGCACTGTATGGGAAGTGGTTTGAATCGCCGATTGCGACAAAGACGCTGAATGTGAATGTGCCCTTTTCAGCGCAGATGGGGCAGATGTTCAGCACCCCGACGGATCAGCCGGGTCAGGCGCTGTAAGGTTCTTCGAGTAAGCCCGGGAGCAGATCTGCTCCCGGGCGCCAGGGCTGCATCTTCAGATCGCGGCCAAGGTCTCTTTCACGGTCTGCGCCGGGTCAGTGGCCTTCGCCGCGACTTGCTGCTCTTGCTGCTGCTTCACGCGATCAGCCACTTGCTTGGCAATCGCGTCCTGTTTCTCCTGCGGCATGGCCTGCACTTGCGCTTCGGTCAAACCCTGCTCCTTGAGCAGTTGTTCGCGAATGCGTTCAGCCGGAGATTTGCTCATGTAGTCGGTGAAGTCGGCACGCGCGGTGCTGGTGCTTGAGCCGGCCGCCGGCACATCCGTCGATGCCGTCGGGGCTGCGGTGGTGGCTTGCAACTGCACGCGGGTCTTGGCGAAGGCTTCGTCGATACGGTCGTTGGCCTTGTCCAGGTCCTTTTGCGCAGCCGGCACGGTCACGCTTTGCTGCGCCGCTTGCAGGGCGCCGCTGTACAGCGTGCTGGCGGCAGCGTTGGCCGGGTCCATGTCGGGACGCTTGAGCTGTTGCACGGTCGATACGGCTTGGGTGTTGTTGTTGATCAGCATGATTGCTCACCTGGGATGTGTTCGGTGCCACAGGTGGAGCAAATAGCGTGCCGCAGGCGTCAGGCCCGGTTTTATTGGGGATGGCGCGGCCGTTGCGGCAAACATTATCCTGCCGGCGGCCAAGCGTTGCCGTCAGTGCGCAATATTCTCCAACGCCAGATTACGCGTACGCGGGCCGAACCAACTGATGGTGATCATCACGATCAACATGCTGCTGGCAATAAACGCCAACACGCCCGGCGTGCCCAAGTGCTCGAGGATGAACCCGATCAACAGGCTGCTGAACACCGTGGACAAGCGGCTGAACGAATAGCAGAACCCCACCGCCCGCGCGCGGATATTGGTGGGGAACAAGGCGGATTCAACCGGTCGTCGCAACACCTTGTTCGAGGTGTTTATGGGACGACCCGCAGGATGGATGCAAAAATTGACGGGCCGGGGAGCGATGCGTTCTCCAGGTGCGCCCTCACTTCGTAATGAGATCGAGCGGCTATTTTGGGTGCAGATTGCAACAGGCATCACAAGCGAAAAGGCAGCACATGCCGTTGGCGTATCAACAGCGGTAGGTACACGCTGGTTCCGTCATCGCGGCGGGATGCCATTATTCATGTCGAATCACATATCAGGACGATACTTATCGTTTGCAGAGCGAGAAGAGATTGGGCTGCTTCGAGCGCAAAGTATTGGCGTTCGTGAGATCGCCCGTCGCCTTGGACGAAGCCCATCGACAATTTCACGGGAGCTGACACGAAATGCTGCTACCCGTTGCGGTCGGCTTGAATATCGAGCGTCAGTAGCGCAATGGAAGGCAGAACTGGTGGCCAAGAGACCGAAACCAGCGAAATTGGTCACTAACCCGCGACTGCACCAGTACGTACGCGACCGCCTTGAGGGCAAGGTTCAAGACGCCGATGGTCGTGAGATTTCTGGGCCTCGGCAAGCACCCTTCAAAGGCCGAAATAAACCGCATCGCAGTGACCGTAAATGGGTCAATGGCTGGTCGCCTGAACAAATTGCCAACCGGCTCCAGATCGATTTTCCGGATGATGAATCCATGCGCATCTCTCATGAAGCCATATATCAGGCGCTCTACATTCAGGGTCGAGGAGCTCTCAAGCGCGAACTGGTGAGCTGCCTGCGCTCAGGACGCGCATTGCGCGTGCCGAGAGCCAGAGCGCAGGCCAAAGTGTGGGCACATGTCAGCGAGGACGTCATGATCTCCAGTCGCCCTGCTGAGGTAGAAGATCGGGCTGTACCCGGGCATTGGGAGGGCGACCTGATCATCGGTCTGAACCGGTCTGCGATTGGAACTCTGGTCGAGCGCTCAACTCGATTTACCATGCTCGTCCATCTGCCTCGCGAGAAAGGTTATGGGCTAATTCCCCGCACGAAGAACGGCCCGGCGCTGGCTGGCTATGGGGCTGTTAGTATGGCCAACGCATTGAAGAAGACGGTGACTGATCTTCCCATCGAGCTGTGGCGATCTTTGACCTGGGATCGTGGAAAGGAGCTGTCGGATCACGCTCGATTTACCATCGAGTCCGGAGTAAAGGTTTTCTTTGCTGATCCACATAGTCCATGGCAGCGCGGTACAAACGAAAATACGAACGGCCTTCTACGGCAATACTTCCCGAAAGGCACTGACCTCTCTCGTTGGAGTGCCCAAGAATTACAGGCGGTAGCTCACGTACTTAACACTAGACCTCGAAAAACACTCGGCTGGAAAACACCTGCCGAAGCACTCAATGAGTATCTAAAGTCTGTACAACAATCCAGTGTTGCGACGACCGGTTGAATCCGCCCAATTCACTTTGGTACGAGTGATAACTGAAGCTCAGCCAGGCGTTGCAGAAGGTGATCATCACCCCGCAGATCACCAACCCAACGGCCGTGGTTTGCAGGGCGAACAGGCTGCCGAAAATCATCGCGCCCATGGCCGAGCCGACGATCTGCCATTTGTTTTCAAAACGGTTGGCCACCTTCACAAACAGCAACGGCCCCAGCGGGTAGGCGAGGGTGATGATGAACGCGTAGAGCAAACTGTGGGTCACGCTCACGCCTTGACCGGACAGCAGCGCCGGCAACCAGTTGCCGAAGCCGAAAAAGCCGATTGCCTGGAACACATGGAACACAATCAGCATCAACGCCCGGCGCCGGTACGGCGGCTGCCAGATATCGGCAAAGCGGCCGTTGCCTTGCACGCTGACGGCTTGCGGCTCCGGTTCATCCAAGGGTTTGCCATGGTCTTTCTGGCAACGTGCCTCCAGGCTGTCCATGATCTGCCCGGCTTCGTCAAAGCGGCCTTTCTGCGCCAGCCAGCGCGGTGATTCCGGCAGGCGTTTGCGCAGTTGCCAGATAAACAGCGCAAACACCGCGCTGCTCAGCACCACCAGGCGCCAGCCGGAGACCCCGAACGGCGCCTGCGGCACCAGCCACCACGACATCAACGCCACCGCCGGCACCGACAAAAACTGGATGAAAAACGCAAAGGCGAATGCCGAGCTGCGCATGCGCTTGGGCACCAGTTCCGAGAGGTAGGCGTCGATGGTCACCAGTTCGATGCCCAGGCCAATACCCACCAGAAAACGCATGCAGATAATGCCCGGTGCAGACGTCTGAATGCCCATCAGCACGGTGGCGACGGTGTACCAGATCAACGCAAAGGTGAAGATCGCCCGCCGCCCGAAGTGGTCGGCGATGGGGCTGAGCAGGCTGGCGCCGAGGAATAGGCCGAGGAAGGTCGCCGAGGCGAACGCGGCCTGATCGGAGAAACCGAACACGCCTTCGCTGCCGGTGTGGAAAATCCCGTCGCTGATCAAACCGGGGCTGATGTAGGCGGTCTGGAACAGGTCATACAGCTCGAAAAAACCGCCGATCGACAGCAACGCCACCAGGTGCCAGACAGTGGCGACGGCGGGCAAGCGGTCAATGCGCGCGCTGATATGGGCGGCACGGATCGGGTCGATGCCGTCCGTGGCTGAGGCGGTGAGTGTCGACATGGGCAGATTCCAGGGGCAGTGACCTGGAATCTTAGCCGGCTAACGGAAATCGGTGTGTGTGAAGTTGCAGGTGGCAGGCCACACATTCGCCGATTTATTGCGCCACGGCCTCAGGTTTCGAGGTTTTATGCCGCAGCGGCTCAATAGGTGATCGGGATCTCGAACGTCTGGAACGCATCATCCACCGGTTGGTAGCCCAACATGCGCGTGGTTTCGCTCAGGTCCAGGCGCTTGAAACGGTTATTGGAAATGCCGTGGGCGATCAGGTGCTTCACGCCTTGTGCCTCCACCGAGCGTTGCAGCAGGTGCACTGCGTCACGCGGGCTGAGCCAGGCGCTGAGGTCGCGGGCGTTGTTGAGGTCGTGGGTTTCGGGGAATTCGAAGGCGCCGATGCGCAGGGCAATGGTCGACAGTGGCGTCTTGGCTGCGTAATAGCCGCACAGCGCCTCGCCGTAGCATTTGCTCACGCCATACAGGTTGGCGGGTAGCACCGGCATGCCGGGGGTGATCTGGCGGTCCACCGGGTAGCCTTCGATGGTTTGCGCGCTGCTGGCGAACACCAACCGGTTTACGCCGGCGGCCACGGCGGCTTCGAACAGGTAGGTGGTGGCGAGGATGTTGTTTGGCAGCAACTCCTCGAACGAGGCGCTGGCGTGGGGGATGCCCGACAGGTGCACGATCACGTCGATGCCTTCAAGCAGGGCGGCCAAGCTGGCTTTATCGCTGAGGTCTGCGTGGATGAACCGGTGCTCGCCGGTTGGAAATTCCGGCGCGACGCGGTCGGTGAGGGTGAAGCGGTAGCGGTCTTGGGAGGCTTGGAAAAACGTCTTGCCGATTCTGCCGCAGGCGCCGGTAAGCAGTACGTTGAGTCCTTTCACGGGGATTTCCTTGTTTTAGTTATGGCCGTCGAGGGCAAAGGTCTTGAAGCCCTGGCGCTGGCTCAGGCGTTGGTAATAGGCCGCAATGGCGGGGTAGGGCGGGCGCTGCATGGGCGTGTTCTGCCAGCGGTGCACCGAGAGGCCGATGAGGATATCGGCGAGGGTGAATTCATCGCCGGCGACATAGGCGCCGGTTTTCGCCAGCTGTTGTTCGAGCAGGCCCATCTTGTCGTTCCAGCGCTGCACGGCGGCGGCAATTTGCGCCGCGTCGAGGCCGTCCGGGTTGTTGCGCACCAGCGCGGTGAAGGCATCGCCCCAGGCGCGGTTGAGTTCCACGGCTTGCCAGTCAACCCACTGCTCGACCCGAGCGCGTGGCGCGGGCTCGGCGGGCAGCAAGTCAGTGCGTTGGTAAAGGCCGACGAGGTAACGGCAGATGGTGTTGGATTCCCACAGCACGCCGTGGTCGTCGATCAGCACCGGCACTTGGGCATTGGGGTTCAGGGCCAGGAACTCGGCGGACTGGGTGGGCTTGAAGCCGATGCCCCAGTCTTCACGCACATAGTCGATGCCCAGTTCCTGACAGGTCCAGAGCACTTTTCGCACGTTGATGGAGGACGTGCGGCCGAGGATTTTCAGTGAGTGTCCCATGGTGCTTCCCTGTCGATGGTGATGACCCATGGGAATCTATCAGTGGTGCCCTGTCGACGCTATGCAGTTGTGTCTGCTCGTAAGTGGGCACAGCCAATGTGGGAGCGGGCTTGCTCGCGAATGCGGTGGGTCAGTTAGCCAATTTGTAGCTGACACACGGCCATCGCAGGCAAGCCAGCTCCCACATTTTTGACCGAACAGGGCTTTAGGTGCGCGGTGTTTGCTGGTCCATGGCTTTGCCTACCATCAGCACTGATAGCTCGCTCAGTTGATGAATCGCCAATGCGACATCGCGGTGTTTGCCGGTGAGGTCATCGGACAGGTCGAGCAACAAGGTGCTGACGGAACACAGGGTTTCGTAGCTGTTTGTCAGCAGGGATTCGGTGGGGGTATCGGGGATGAGGGTGAAAAGAATGGTTGGCGGTTTTTCGGTTTCATTGATCATTTAAGCGTCCTGGAAATAGGCCGCCGCCGGATCGCTACTAAACGAAGGGTGGCAGCTGTACGCAGGTTAGTAGACCGGTGGACACTTAAAGCCGGCGCACCCGAAGATGCCCTACGCACAGCCGCCATCAAACTCAGATGAGGCTCATGCACAAAAAGTGTCCAAAAGTAGGGCTACTAAACCCGGTCACCGAGAAATTCAGCGACCGGCAAACCTTAAAGACCACCACCCAAGCGCACAAGCCGGCGGATTCTGACGTAAGCGTAGGCAACCGGGCAAGGCGCTTACCGCAATGTCAGTCGCGTCCTACAGGCGTCCTACACCACTCTGATCGTTCCCACGCTCCCGCGTGGGAATGCAGCCCTGGACGCTCTGCGTCCAAAGCGTGACGCAGAGCGTCACAATAGGCGTTCCCACGCAGAGCGGGGGAACGATCAGGCCGCGATCAGGTGCTTTCGCGCACCTGCAACTCAAAACCCATGTCCACCACCGGCTTGGCGATCTTGTTGCCCGCCATGATGGTCAGCAAATGCTCTGCCGAGCGCCGGCCAATGGCTTCACGCGGGGTGCTGATGCTGCTCAAGCGCGGCACCATAAAAGACGAGGCGGGCAAGTCGTTAAAGCCCAATACGGCCACGCGCTCCGGCACCTTGATGCCATGGCGCATGGCCTCCAGCAGCGCACCTTGGGCCAAGTCATCGTTACCAAAGAAGATCGCATCCACATCCGGATGGCTGGCCAGCAGCTGCAAAAACAGCTCGCCCCCCAAGCCCACGGAGGAAGGACGCGGCGTCAGCAGTTCCAGCGCCGGGTCGTACAGGCCCGCCTGTTGCAGCGCACGGCGGAAACCTTCACCGCGCAGCAACGTACGCTGATCGAGCTGCGCACCGATATACGCCAGGCGCTTGCGCCCCCGTGAAATCAAATGCGCCGCCGCCGTTTCGCCCGCGCTCAGTTGCGAGAAGCCCACGCAGTTCACGCCGGCATTCGGGTCCAGGTCCATCATGTACACGCACGGCACATTGCTGGCCTCGACCATCCGTCGCGCACTTTCGGTGCGGTCAAACCCAGTCAGCAGCAAACCGCGTGGCTGGTAGGCCATGTAGTTGCGCAGCAGGTTTTCTTCTTCATCGCGCGAATAGTGGGAGTTGCCGATCAGCACTTCAAAGCCCTTGGGCCGCAGCACTTGGTGGATGGCTTCCAGGGTTTCGATAAACAGCAGGTTGGACAGCGATGGCACGATCACCACCACCGAGTGGCTTTGCGCGGAGGCCAGTGCGCGGGCGGCGGGGTTGACCACGTAGTTGAGTTCGGCGGCGGCCTGCTGCACTTTTTCCACCAGTTCGGTGGCCACGGTGCTGATGCCGCGCAGGGCGCGGGAGGCGGTAATCGGGCTGACGCCGGCCAGGCGGGCTACTTCATTGAGGGTCGGGCGACCGGTGGTGCGGGTATTTTTATCGTTCTTGGAGGTCATCAGGCGGTTGCCAAACAAAAATCGAGGCACTAAGGTAGCGCTGTCTCCAAAAGGCTGCAAATTCTTGAATCCTGGGTTGCCTGATCCGGTTCAACTGTTTTGGAGAGGATGCACGCGTCACTCCATAAAAATGACAAGTCGGCGCGGGAAAAGCCTGTTTTTGCACTAGCCTTACAGCGTGCGAAGGTAGCGCTATCTGCGTCCTGAGGTGTTTCATGAGTCAACCTGTTACCGCCCTGGTCATCATGGGTGTTTCCGGCTGTGGCAAGTCCAGCGTCAGCGAAGCCCTATGCCGCCTGAACGGCGCCACCGCCATTGAAGGCGACAGCTTTCACCCCGCCGCGAACATCGAGAAGATGAGCGCCGGCCACCCTCTCAACGACGACGACCGCGCCGGCTGGCTCGACATCCTGTGCGATGAACTGCGCCGCTCGCTCAAAGCCGGCGAGCATCCGGTGCTCACCTGTTCAGCCCTGAAGAAAAAATACCGTGACCACCTGCGCGAAGCCGCGCCGGGCCTGGGCTTTGTGTTCCTGGAGCTGACCCGCGCCGTGGCCGCCGACCGCGTGTCCCATCGCCCCGGTCATTTCATGCCGGCAAGCCTGATCGACAGCCAGTTCGCCACCCTCGAGTCGCCCGTGGGCGAGCCGCTGACCCTGGCGCTGAACGCCAGCGAAGACAGCGTCGAGGACCTGGCCGAGCAAACCAATGCCTGGTGGCTGCAACACGGCTTTGAACCAACCCATTAATTTTTTGCCGGAAAAGATAGCGCTATCCCCGGCGAAAAATTCAACACCCGCTTTAATAACAACAACAAACAGGAGACCCCCCCCATGTTTGGCATGTCCCACGAGTCCTACCTGCTGCTAGATGCAGTGGTCACTATCATCGGGCTGATCTTTTTGATCACCAAGTTCAAGGTGCACCCGTTCATTGCACTGATCATCGCGGCCGGCTTCCTCGGCCTGACCTCGGGCATGCCCGTGGACAAGATCATCAAGGCGTTCCAGGACGGCTTCGGCGGGGTGCTCGGCTTTGTCGGCATCATCCTTGCGCTGGGCACGATGCTCGGCAAGATGATGGCCGAGTCCGGCGGCGCCGATCAGATCGCGCAGACCTTGATCCGCGCCTTCGGCAAAGAGAAAGTCCAGTGGGCGATGATGTTCGCCGCGTTCCTGGTGGGCATCCCGCTGTTCTTCGAGATCGGTTTTGTACTGCTGATTCCGCTGGTATTCATCGTCGCGCGCCGCACGGGTGTGTCGCTGATCAAAATCGGCATCCCGCTGCTCGCCGGCCTGTCGGCGGTGCACGGCCTGGTGCCACCGCACCCGGGCCCGCTGCTGGCCATCGGCGTATTTGGCGCGGACATCGGCAAGACCATCCTGTACGGGCTGATCGTCGCGCTGCCGACCGCCATCATCGCCGGGCCGATTTTCGGTACGTTTATCGCCAAGTACATCCCGGGCAACCCGTCCCAGGAACTGGTCGACCAACTGGCCCGCGAGCCGGAATCCAAAGACCTGCCGAGCTTCAGCATTACCCTGATCACCGTGCTGCTGCCGGTGTTCCTGATGCTGCTCAAAACCTTCGCTGACGTCGCGTTGGCCGACGGCCATGTCATCCGCAACTGGATGGACATGATCGGTCACCCGATCACCGCGCTGCTGCTGGCGTTGCTGCTGTCGCTCTACACCTTTGGCCATCGCCAGGGCATTCACTCCAAGCAAATCCTCAAGCTGCTCGACGCCAGCCTGGCGCCGACGGCGGCGATCATCCTGATCATCGGCGCCGGCGGTGGTTTCAAGCAGATGCTGGTGACCAGCGGCGTGGGCGACGTGATCGGCCATATGGCGGTGAACGCACAGATCAACCCGATTCTGCTGGCGTGGCTGGTGGCGGCGGTGATTCGTGTGGCCACCGGTTCCGCGACCGTGGCGACCATTACTGGCGCAGGCATTGTGGTGCCGGTGGTGGGGATGATTCCGGGGGTTAACCGTGAGCTGCTGGTGTTGGCGACGGGGGCGGGGTCGTTGGTGTTGTCTCACGTCAACGATGCGGGGTTCTGGCTGGTGAAGCAGTACTTCAATATGACCGTGGTCGAGACGTTCAAGACCTGGACGGCGATGGAGACCATCCTGTCGGTGGTGGCGCTGATCTTTATCATGTTGCTGTCGTTGGTGGTCTGACAGTTGATCGTTCCCACGCTCCGCGTGGGAATGCCTCTTGTGACGCTCCGCGTCACGCTTTGGGACGCAGAGCGCCCCGTGCTGCGTTCCCACGCGGAGCGTGGGAACGATCATGCGCTGCGGGAATCTTCACCCAGGCGTACATCGACGTCTTTGGGGTCTCTACCCTACCTTTTCACTTGTCGGAACTGTCAACTTTCACAGGTAGGCGTGATGGTTTCACGCTGCTAGGTTATTTCCAGGTTGCCACTGTCGTGGCAGCGTTCTGGAGGTATAGGGAAATGGATGCATTCAGAGTTTTTGTTCCGGCATCAAACGGCTATTCTTATTCTCATGACAATAAACCAACAGGTCAGCACATTGTTGGAGGCGAAGGTGAACGGGGCGCTCAGGTTTCTGTTTTCAACAGTGCTGGTGTGCAAATCGGTGGCCCCTTTTTGGTAAACCGGGCTGGTCAGTGGCAAGGAAATGTGGTGATCGACCAGTCGATGATTCAGCCTCCACCCAGTAACCATCCCAACCCAGTGACGGGTACGGTGCACCTTAAGGCGGAGTACAAAAGCCCTACAGGACAAGACGAATATAAATGGAGTTTTTACGTTTGATAGGCCACCAGGCGTGATCGAAGACACAGGGGCTAGCCAGCTAGCCCCTGGCGATTCAAACCTCGGTTTTGCGAGTTAAACCATCCGCGCGGAACATCCCGCGAATCCCGCGCACCGCCTGGCGGATCCGGTCCTGGTTCTCGATCAGCGCAAAGCGCACATGATCATCCCCATACTCACCAAAGCCAATCCCCGGCGACACACACACCTTCGCTTCCAGCAGCAGTTTCTTGGCAAATTCCAGCGAGCCCATGGCCGCATACTGCTCGGGAATTTTCGCCCAGACGTACATCGACGCCTTCGGGTTCTCGACCATCCAGCCCAGCTCATGCAGGCCCTTGACCAGCACGTTACGGCGCTGGCGATACTGCTCGGCGATGTCCTTCACACATTGCTGATCGCCTTCCAGCGCCGCAATCGCCGCCACTTGCAGCGGGGTGAAGGTGCCGTAGTCGTGGTAACTCTTGATCCGCGCCAGGGCGTTGACCAGTTCCGGGTTGCCGACCATGAAACCAATGCGCCAGCCGGCCATGTTGTAGCTCTTGGACAGGGTGAAAAACTCCACCGCAATGTCCTTGGCGCCCGGCACTTGCATGATCGACGGGGCTTTCCAGCCGTCGTAGACGATGTCGGCGTAGGCCAGGTCGTGCACCACCAGCACGTCGTACTGTTTGGCGAGGGCTATAACGCGCTCGAAGAAATCCAGCTCCACACACTGCGCGGTCGGGTTGGACGGGAAGCCCAGGATCATCATTTTCGGCTTGGGGATCGAGCCGCGAATCGCCCGTTCCAGCTCGGCGAAGAAGTCCACGCCGGGAATCAGCGGCACCGAGCGCACCTGGGCGCCGGCAATCACGGCACCGTAGATGTGAATCGGGTAGCTGGGGTTGGGCACCAGCACGGTGTCGCCCTGGTCCAGGGTGGCCAGCATCAAGTGCGCCAGGCCTTCCTTGGAACCGATGGTGACGATGGCTTCCGACTCGGGGTCGATATCCACCTCATAACGGTCTTTGTACCAGCGCGAAATCGCCCGGCGCAGACGCGGAATGCCTTTGGAGGTGGAGTAGCCGTGGGTGTCTTCACGCTGGGCGACGGTGACCATTTTTTCCACAATATGTGGAGGCGTGGCGCCGTCAGGGTTACCCATGCTCAAGTCGATGATGTCTTCGCCGCGCCGACGCGCAGCCATCTTCAGCTCGGCAGTGATATTAAAAACGTAAGGGGGGAGTCGATCTATGCGCGCAAAGCGGCGCGGCGAACCTTGGTCTGCCATTGTTGCCTCAAGAGTACGTAAGCGCCCGGAACCGTCCGAGCGACGTCGGCCACTGCGGTGGCCTGCGGGGCAGACAATACGGTCGATGATGGCCCGTTGTCCAGATGGCGCCGGAAAAATTTCTGCTTGGAGTGCGGCGTGTATATGCCCCTATACTCGATGCGGGTTTGTTCCCTCATAAGAAGGAGACTGTTTAGATGGATCAGCAGATAAAACAACCGTTGGAGCCGCGCATGGAAGCCGGTAAAGCCCTGGTGATCGCAGGCGTCCAAGGGCGTTATTCGAAGGCCACTGTGGGTGATATTCCCAAACTGTGGGAGTTGTTCGATACATGCATCAAGGACCTCAAGAAGCGTGTCGGTGGCGTGACGTATGGCGTTTGCCATAACCCCAAGCACGGCGAATTCGACTATCTGGCCGGTGCTGAAGTGCCAAGCAAAAGCGACGTGCCGAGCAACTTCGAGTTTGTCGAAATTCCACCGCTCAACTACGCCGTGTTCCGGCATGACGGGCCGGTGCAGGCACTTGAGCAAACGTACGAGCGCATCATGTTCGAATGGCTGCCGCACTCGGGCTATAAGGTGATGGGGGCGGACTTCGAGCGTTACAGTGCCGATTTTGATGTACGCAAGGGCACGGGCACCGTGGAAATCTGGTTGCCGGTTGGCGAAAGAGGCTGACTGCGGCCCTGCCGGAGCCGGTACGCCGGCCCCGGCAGTGGATCAATACAACGTGCTTCTGACCCGCTCCGGCATCTCCCGGTCATACGTTTCGGCGTCAAATTGCCCGTCATTGAGCCGCTTGTGAAATGCCCCGGCCGACGGCAATGCCGAGCGGTCCAGGTGTTTCTCGGGGTTCCAGCAGTCCGAGCGCACAAACGCCTTGGAACAGTGGAAATACGCCGCCTCCACCTGCACCAGAATCACTGATCGCGCAGGTTTGCCATTCACCGCAAAACTCTCCAACAGCTCGGGCTCGATGGAAATCTGCGCCCGGCCATTCACGCGCAACGTTTCGCCGATGCCCGGAATGATGAACAGCAACGCAATCCGTGGGTCGTGCAGCAGATTACGCAAGGTATCGAGACGGTTATTGCCCGGCCGATCGGGAATCGCCAACGTGCGCTCATCCACAATCCGCACAAACCCCGGCACATCGCCACGCGGCGAACCGTCGATGCCATCCGCCCCGGATGAGCTCACCACCACCAACGGCGATGCGCGCACCATGGCCTGGTAATCCTCGTTGAGAAACGCAATCTCCTTGCGCACCGCCCGCTCGTGGGGGAGGCCGTAGAGGGTTTCGAGTTGTTCGAGGGTTGTCAGCATATTCGCCAGCTCCTTATCGTTCAAAATACTAACGCCAACCGGCGCTCATACCCAACCCGTCCCCGATATGCCTCCCCACTGTCGACCCACCCGGCCGCCAGATACAGCCCCATCGCCGCCACGTTGTCGGCGTCCACCGACAACTCCAGCCCCTGGATCTGCGGCCAGGCCAGCAGGGCCGCCGCCGGCAGTGCGTGTAAGCAGGCTTTGCCGAAACCTCGCCCTTGCTGGGTGCGGTCCACTTGCAGCGCATGCAGCGTGGCGCTGTGTTCATCGGCCCAGTGAGGCAGGCACGGCGGGCGTTTAAGCAGGAGGAAGGCCACGGGCCGGTCGTCGGCGAGCAGGGCAAAGCCTTTGATCGCGCCGGGGTTGGGGTTGACCAGCAGGCTGTTCAGCGCGCAGTAGATATCGCCGGAGTACGCCAGTTGCTCGGGATGCACTTGCAGGGTGTCGAGCTGCTGTTTTTGCACAAGGCTCAGCGTCTCATAGGGGACGAGGCGGGTTTCCATCGAGGGCGCATCCGAAATCCTACAAAGAGGCGTGGATTCTAGCGGGTTTGCGCGTGGCGAAATTATTTTTCAGCGGGGTGTCGATTGAGCCAAGCGTCATTCGACTAAGGGTGTCCTTCGTGATTTTCCAACCCCCAGGAGTATCGCCATGAGCACTGCAATCAACACCTTGATCGAGCAATGGAAGCAGGCCGTGCTGGCCCGTGATATCGACAGCATTGTCAGCTTTTACGCCGACGATATCGTCTCGTTCGACGCCGTTACCGCGCTGCAATTCAAGGGCAAGGCCGCCTACCGCGCCCATTGGGAGGCGTGCATGAAGCACTGCCCCGGCCCCGGCATCTTCGAGTTTCATGAACTGCACATTGTAGAGGCCCAAGACAGCGCGTTTGCCCATTGGCTGGCTCATTGCGGCGGTGCCGGGCCGGATGGCGAAGTGAAGGCGTGCTGGATGCGGGTGACCGCCGGTTACCAACGGATCAACGGCCAATGGCGCGTGGTGCATGAGCACTGGTCGGCGCCTTTCGATATGGAAAGCGGCACGGCGCTGTTCGACCTGAAACCCTGACCGCCACGAACTATAGTCAGTAGTCCGAAAACGGAGACGCACATGAAATACCTCTGCCTGATCTACAGCAACGAACAGGTGCTGCACACCTCGCCGGACAGCCCGGCAGACCCGGAGTGTTTCGCCTACGCCGAGGCGATCCAGGCCAGCGGGCGCATGCTCGCCGCCGAGCCGCTGGAGTCGGTGAGTAGCGCCACCACCGTGCGCATGCGCAATGGCAAGTTGTCGATCACCGACGGGCCATTCGCCGAAACCAAGGAGCAGCTCGCCGGGTTTTACCTGATCGAGGCCAAGGACTTGAACGAAGCGATCCAGGTGGCCGGTGGCATTCCGGCAGCCAGGGTCGGCAGCGTGGAAGTACGCCCTGTGCGTGAATTGAATCTCTGAACACAACAATCAAAAGACTCAGGAGGTTTACCCCATGACCACCCAACCCGCTGAATTTGAACTGTCCATCAGCCGCTTGATCGACGCCCCGCGCAACCGCGTATTTCGCGCCTGGACCGAGCCCGCCTTGCTGCAGCAATGGTGGGGCCCACACGGCATGACCACGCCCGAATGCGAAATGAACCTGTGGGTCGGCGGCCTGTTTCGCACCTTGATGCGCGCGCCGGACGGCGCCGAATACCCGACCCAAGGGGTGTTCCTGGAAATCCAGGCGCCGAGCCGGCTGGTGTTTACCGACGCCTACGCGCCGGGCTGGATCCCGTCGGGCAAGCCGTTCATGACCGCCGAAGTAACCTTCGAAGACGTCGACGGCAAAACCCTCTACACCGCCCGCGCCATGCACTGGAGCGAAGCCGACAAGCAGGCCCACGAAGCCATGGGCTTCCATGATGGCTGGGGCCAAAGCCTGGACCGCCTGGTGACGCTGGTGACCCAAGGCATGCCCGATTGACGCCTCAGATCGAGGCCATTTACCGCAGCGAATCACGCCGCGTACTCGCCACGCTGATTCGCCTGCTGGGTGATTTCGACCTCGCCGAAGAAGCCTTGCACGAGGCGTTCTTCGTCGCGGTCGAGCGCTGGCAGCAGGACGGCGTGCCGAGTAATCCACGTGCCTGGTTGGTGTCGACCGGCCGTTTCAAAGCCATCGACCGCCTGCGCCGCCAGGCCCGGTTTACCCCGTTGTTGCAGGAACAGGCGGACGCGCTGGAAGCGGCTGACTGGAGTGAGAACGACGTGGAAGACGACCGCCTGCGCCTGATCTTTACCTGCTGCCACCCGGCATTGGCGCCCGACGCCCAGGCGGCGCTGACCTTGCGTGAGATCTGCGACCTCACCACCGAAGAAATCGCCCGCGCGTTTCTGGCCACGCCCACCACCATCGCCCAACGCATCGTGCGCGCCAAAGGCAAAATCCGTGAAGCGAAAATTCCCTATCAGGTGCCGTCCCTGGATGAACTGCCCGAGCGGCTCGACAGCGTGTTGCGCGTGGTTTATCTGGTGTTCAACGAGGGCTACTCGGCGTCGATGGGCGCAGGCCTCACCCGCGAGGAGTTGACCCGCGAAGCCATTCGCCTGGGCCGCCTGCTGCTGGAGTTGCTGCCGGAGCCTGAAGTCGCGGGCTTGCTGGCGTTGATGCTGCTGCACGAGTCGCGCCGAGCGGCGCGGAGTACGGACAAAGGCGAGTTGGTGCTGCTGGATGAACAGGACCGCAGGCTGTGGGACGCCGCCTTGATCGCTGAAGGCTGTGCGCTGGTGGAGCAGGCACTGAGAACCCGGCGGTTTGGGCCGTATTGCCTGCAAGCCGCGATTGCTGCGGTGCACGCCGAAGCGCCCAGCGCAGGCGAGACGGATTGGCTGCAGATTGTCGGGCTCTATGACGTATTGCTCAGGCAGGTGCCATCGCCGGTGATCGAGCTGAACCGCGCGGTGGCCGTGGCGATGCGCGATGGGCCGTTGGCAGGTTTGCAGTTGGTTGAGGGGATTGTGTCGCGAGGAGAATTGCTGGATTACCACTTGGCGCATTCGGCGCGCGGGGAGTTTTGTCGGCAGTTGGGGCGTACCGATGAGGCCAAGGCGGCCTACGAAAAGGCTCTGTCGCTGACCCAACAAACCCCAGAAAAAAGCTTCCTAAAGCGGCGCCTGGCAGAACTCAAATCCTACAAACAGTGAAGATCAAACTGTGGGAGCTGGTTTGCCTGCGATGCAGACACCTCGGTGTATCAGTGGGACCTGGTCGATGCCATCGCAGGCAAGCCAGCTCCCACATTCAGTTTTTCAGGTTATGGCTGCTGACGCGTCGCCGCCAACACAATCTCGCGAATGCACACATGCTGCGGCTGCTGATACGCATAGGCAATCGCCGAAGCCACATCATCGGCACTCAACACCGTGCCGCCCATGTCCTGTTTCCAGGCCTGGTAACCGCTCTTGATCGCCTCATCCGTGGTGTGGCTGAGCAACTCGGTCTCCACCGCGCCCGGCGCAATGGTGATCACCCGCACATTGCTCGGCGACAATTCCTCACGCAGATTCTCCGAAATCCCATGCACCGCGAACTTGGTGCCGACATACGCCACATGATTCGGGAAGGTCTTGCGCCCAGCCACCGAACTCACGTTGATGATCGTGCCGCCCTTGCGTGCGACCATGCTGCCGGCCACCGCGTGAATGCCGTTGAGCAGGCCTTTGACGTTAACGTCGAGCATCTGCTCCCATTGCTCGGGGGCTTGCTCGCTGACGGCGCCCAGCAACATCACGCCGGCATTGTTGATCAGCGCATCGGCGGGGCCGAATTGGGCTTCGGCTTCCTTCACGGCGGCGACCAATGCCGCGCGGTCGGTGATGTCCACGCCCCGGCTCAAGGTGTTGGGCAGGGCCAGATCGTTCAGGCGATCAATACGCCGCGCCAACAACAGCAGCGGATGCCCGGCGGCTGATAACAGGCGCGCGGTGGCTTCGCCAATGCCGGAACTGGCGCCGGTGATGATGATCAGTGGCTTGCTCATAAATGCACTCCTGGAATAAGAAAAACCGATAACTTAAAGCGTGGGCGCAGTATATTTACCCACGCCTAGGCTGAAAAATGCCTTATTTCTCTGTCTGCCATCGGATAAAGCTATGGATGTGCGTCACCTCAAGGCGTTTCTCGCGGTGTTCGAAGAGCGCAACATCACCGCCGCCGCCCAGCGTCTGTTTATCAGTCAGCCGACCTTGTCAGTAACCATCAAGCAGCTGGAAGATGAACTCGGCGTGGCGCTGTTTGTGCGTCAGCCGCGCGGCGTGGACGTCAGCGCCGAGGCGCGCGTGCTGTACCCGCAGGCGCGGCGCATGGTCGCGGAAGCGGACGCCTTGAGCGGTTTATTTCGCGGACGCGAAAATCGCATTGCCCTGGAACTGGGTATGGAAGGCGATATTGCCGACAGCCAGATCGAAACCTTCCTGCGCATGGCGCACCAAGGTCTGCCAGGCTTGCTGCTGACCTTGCAGGAAGGCTGCGAAGGCGACGCGCGCCTGGCAGTGGAAGAAATGTGCTGTGAGGACGAGTTGTTCCTGCCGCTTTGGGAGGAGTCTTACGTAATGGCGTTGCGCACGGCGCACCCGATGGCGCAGGCCGGCAAAGAGCAGGCGTGGGCGCCGATTGAAGACTGGATCACCTGCCCACAGCACGATTCCCACCAGCGCTTGATGGCGCTGTATGGCCGCTCGCCGCAAGCGGTGGTCGGGCACGCCGGTTCATTGACTCAGGCATTGCACATGGTCGCGGCGGGTGTGGGCGTGGCGATGTTGCCGCAGTCGATGGCCGCCGAGCGGGCCGGGGTAGTGATTCGCGAGTGGCACCTGCCGGCACCGACGCGCCGGGTGGGGTTGTGCTTCGCCGCGCAGGCGTTGGAGCTGCCCGCACTGCGTGCCTTGCATGAATATTTCCAGAACAATCGGCCGCCACAGCTCTCTGCGGCGTGACACAACCCAACCAACAACGCCGATCCCCTGTGGGAGCTGGCTTGCCTGCGATGGCGGTATGTCTGTTAGCAAAGATGCAGGCTGAACCACCGCCATCGCAGGCAAGCCAGCTCCCACAGGTTGGGTCTTTATTGCCAGGTTGTATGAGGGGGCAGGTTTATCACTCCAACATCTGCCCCAACATCCAACTCCCCGCCGGCCCTGGCGGGTGCTGGCGCGACCACAGCGCATCCACCGCCACCGAACGCGGCCAACTGCGCACATTGAGTTCCACCAGCCCGGCATTCCCAAAGCGCTCCACCAACCAGCGCGGCAGCGCCGCCCAGCCGAAACCGAGCTGGGCCATTTCCATCAGCATCAGAAAACTCGGCGCCGACCACACACGGCCGCTCGGGCGGGTTTCGTTGGGGTTGATGATGCTCGCCAGACGCAGTTCGCGGTGTTGCTGCAAGGCTTGCGGGTCAAGGTTTTGCACGTTGGCCAAAGGGTGAGTGGGCGCCACGAACACGGCGATTTCCGTACGCTGCGCCACGGGCGCGCGGGTCAGGTCGGGCGGGTAAACCTCTTGGGCTTCGATCAAGGCAATCTGCGCGCGGCCGCTTTGCACCAGGGCGATCAGGTCTTCGCATTCGGCGATCAGCCATTCCAGCTCCAGGTCCGGGTAGCGTTGTTCAAACGCTTTAAGCGCGAGCTCGAAACGCTCCGACTGATACGTATCGGACATGGCGATACTCAACTTCGGCTCCAAACCCATTGCCAACTGGCTCGCCGCCAGCTCCAGGCGGCTGCTGGCTTCCAACACCTGCTCGGCCCGTTGCAATAACACATGGCCGGCGGGCGTGAGCGTTGGCTTGCGGCTGCTGCGATCGAACAGCACCACATCCAGGTCAATCTCCAAACTCGCCACCGCCGCGCTGACGGTGGACTGGCTCTTGCCCAACTTGCGCGCCGCCGCAGAAAACGAGCCCTGGGTAGCCGCCTGGACAAACGCCTGCAGCACTTCATTAGAGGCCATGTCTATCGCCTTGGTCGATGGTTATTAGTTATGAAGTATCGAGTCAAAGGGTAATGATGGCAACCATCGTCACTCACGGAGCCGGGTTATGAACCCTACCAAGTCGATTACTGAACGTGTTTGCCAAGCCATTGGTTTTGAGGGTTTGGCGCTGTTGATCTGCACCCCGTTGCTGGCGTGGATCATGGATAAACCCGCCCTGGAAATGGGCATGGTCACCCTGGCGATCAGCCTGATGGCGCTGACCTGGAACGTGATTTTCAACGGCCTGTTCGACCGCCTGAAAGCACGCTGGCAGCTCGCCAATAACGGCTGGACCCGTGTACTGCACGCGTTGATGTTCGAAGGTGGCTTGATTTTGGTGTGCGTGCCGTTGATCGCCGCGTGGCTGAATATCAGCCTGATGCAGGCGTTTATTCTCGACATCGGCGTGTTGCTGTTCTTCCTGCCGTACACCTACGTGTATCACTGGGGCTACGACGTGCTGCGCGAGAAAATTGTGCAGCAGCGTGTAGCTAGCCAAGTTTGAGCGAGGCCACAAAGTCCAGAAACGCCCGCACCTTGGCGGCGGGCAAATGCCGCGAAGGGTAATAGGCGTACAACGGAAAACGCTCGTCCGGCCAGTCAGGAAACAGGTCCACCAGGCTGCCGGCCTTGAGTGCCGGCGCCAGGCCCAAATCGAGCATTTGCGCCACAGCGTGCCCGTGTTCACACACGCTGTATAACGTGCTGGCGTCGTTGACCACCAAGCGGCCGTTGGTGCGCACGATCACGTGTTCGCCGTTGCGGTGGAACTCCCAGGCAAACGGGCGCCCGGTCTGCGAGTCGCGAAAGTCCAGGCACATATGCCCGGTCTCCAGGTCTTGCGGAATCGCCGGTCGGCCGTATTGTTCCAGGTAAGCGGGGGAGGCCAGGGTGAGCACGCGCACTTCCATCAGCTTGCGCGCGATCAGCGAGGAGGACTGCGGGATGCCGAAGCGAATCGCCAGGTCAAAACCGTCGGCCACCAAGTCGCCGAGTTGGTCACGGGTGTGCAGGTCCAACTGCAATTGTGGGTAGCGGCGCATGAAATCGCCGAGCACCGGGCCCAATACCAGGCGCGAGAAGTACGGGTCGATATTCACCCGCAAGCGCCCACGCACGGTCAATGCGCTGTCGGCGGCGGAGCTGGCGGCCTCTTCGAGACCGGCCAGCAGCGGGGCGATTTGCTGGTAGAACCGGCGGCCTTCGTCGGTCAATTGCACCGAGCGCGTGGTGCGGTCGAACAGGCGAATGCCCAGGCGTTTTTCCAAACGTGAAATTGCCCGGCTGACCCCGGAAGGCGTCATCTCCAGGCTGTCGGCGGCGCGGGCAAAACTGCCGCTGTCGACCACGGCCGCCAATACGCCCATGCCGCCGGCCAAACCTGGATCAAAACTCATCGGTGCTTGCCTGTCAGTGATCTGAAGGCATTAATGCTAGCGCAGAATGCCTACAGAAACATGCCGCCCGAGGCTTCGATGCGCTGCCCGGTGATCCAGTTGCTGCCATCGGCCAGCAAGGTCGAAATCGCCCCGCCAATATCGTCCGGCAAACCGGCGCGGCCCAGCGCGGTGTTGTTGGCGACCATCGCATTGACTGCCGGGTTATCGCGTACCGCACCGCCGCTGAAATCGGTGGCAATCGCGCCCGGTGCCAGGGTGTTCACGGTAATCCCGCGTGGGCCAAGCTCCTTGGCCTGATAGCGCGACAGCACTTCCACCGCGCCCTTCATCGACGCATACGCCGCATACCCTGGCAGGCTGAACCGCGCCAAGCCGCTGGAAATATTGATGATGCGCCCGCCATCGCTGATCAGCGGCAGCAATTTTTGCGTGAGGAAAAACGGCGCCTTGAAGTGGATCGCCACCAAACGGTCGAACTGCTCTTCAGTGGTTTCGGCGAAGCTGGCATGCGCTCCGATACCCGCGTTATTGATCAGAAAGTTGAAGTGATCCTGTGCGAAAACATCCTTGAGTACGGTGGCGATTTCGCCGACGAAATCATTGAACGTGCCGCTTTGGCTGACATCCAGTTGCAGCATGGCGGCGCGGCCACCCAGGGCTTCAATCTGTTCCACCACCGCTTGGGCCTCGGCCGCTGCGCTGTGATAAGTGCCAATGATGTCGACGCCTTGTGCTGCCAGGTGCAGCGCGGCGCTTTTGCCCAGGCCGCGGCTGGCGCCGGTGATCAGTGCGATTTTACGGGTCATGGTGCAGTCCTCTGAGGTGATCGTGGGACTGAGTGTATTTGTCCGTGGATAACGTGATAAACAGGGTGATATCGGAATCACTGGCCGGATAAGGCGAACAATCCCATGAACAAGCTTGAGCTGTTGCGCACCTTCGTGCGGGTCACTGAACTGTCGAGTTTTACCCAGGCGGGCGAGAGCCTGGGCTTGCCGCGCTCGACGGTGTCCGAGCATGTGCAGGCGCTCGAAGAGCTGCTCGGTGCGCGCTTGTTACAGCGCACCACGCGCAAGGTGCAAGCCACCCAGGACGGCCGCGTGCTGTATGAGCGCAGCAAGGATTTGCTCGCGCACATGGAGGAACTTGAAGGCCTGTTTCGCCAGGATGAAGCGCAGCTCAGCGGGCGTATTCGCGTGGACATGCCCAACGTCATGGCGCGGGATTTGATCCTGCCGCGCCTGCCCGACTTCCTGCACGCGCACCCGTTGATCGAGCTGGAAATCAGCACCACCGACCGTCAGGTCGACCTGCTCGCCGAAGGTTTCGACTGCGTGTTGCGCGTGGGCGCGCAGCCCGACCAGACCGTGGTGGCGCGCCTGCTGTGCAGCCTGCCGATGCTCAACTGTGTCAGCGCCGGTTATGTTCAGCGTTATGGCGTGCCCGAAACCTTGGCCGACCTGGCGCATCACCAATTGGTGCATTACGTGCGGCCCTTGGGCTCACGCTCAGCGGGGTTCGAATACCAGCAGGGCAACAAGGTGCACCGCGTGCCGATGGCCGGGCGCGTCACGGTCAACAGCACCGACGCGTATAAATCCGCGTGCCTGGGCGGCTTCGGTATCACGCAAGTGCCGGCCTTGGGGATTCGCGATTTACTCGACAGCGGTGAACTGGTGGCGGTGCTGCCCGATTACCCCGCACCGGCGCTGGACGTGTCGCTGCTCTACGCCGGGCAACGGCATCTGCCACAACGGGTGCGGGTGTTTATGGATTGGCTGGCCGCCACGCTGCAAGCGCAGCTCTAGCGCCGCGCCGACAACTGCTGCGGCGCCAGGAAGGCGTCGTGGAAGTAATCCCGAAACGCCTGCATCGCCGGGGTGAACGCACGCTCGCGGTGCCAGGCCAGGCCGACGCTCATGGGCGTGACCGGGTCGGTCACGGTCAGCGTCTCGATGCGTTTGCCTTCCAGCGACCACGGCCGGTGCACCAAATCCGACAGAATCGCCACGCCGCTGCCATTGGCAACCATGCTGCGCACCGCTTCCACCGAACTGGTGCGCAGCCGCACCTTGGGCGTTTGCCCGGCCTGTTCCCAGTAGCGCATGGCGCTGTGTTCGGCCTCGTCGACGGTGAGCAGGATGTAAGGCTCTTGCGCCACATCGGCCAGGCTTACCGCACCGCGTTCGCACAGCGGGTGGTGGCTGGGCAGCCACAGCCGGCGCTCCGAATTGAACAGGATTTCGGAGACGATATCCGCGTGAGTGAGGTTGGCGGTGAGCACCACGGCCATGTCGAATTGACCGTCGAGCAGGCCGTGTTCGATGGCCTGGCGCTCCTGCTCGAAGACCTCGATGGTCACGTCCGGGTGCCAGTGTTCCATGCGTTGCAGGTGATGCGGCAGGAAGTAACCGAGTACCGTGTAACTGGCCGCCACCCGCAGCACGCCGCTGGCGCGGTAATCCGGCAGCGGGCTGTTCAGCGCGTCGTCCACGCTGCGCGCGATCACATAGGCGCGGTTGAGAAAATGCCGCCCGGCGTCGGTGAGGTTCATGCCTTGGGCCGAACGCACGAACAGCTGCACGCCGAGCATGGCTTCCAGCTCCTTGATCGCGGTGGTCACCGCCGACTGGGAGATGTTCAGGTGAATCGCCGCCTGGGAAATCTGGCCGATTTCGGCGGTGGCGACGAAGTAGCGGATTTGGCGAAGGGTCAGGGACATGGCTTATCCGATCGTTCCCACGCTCCGCGTGGGCATGCAGGCAGGGACGCTCCGCGTCCGCGTTTAAAATCGTGACGCGGAGCGTTACAGGAGGCGTAACCACGCAGAGCGCGGGTACGAGCTGTGTGTATCTGTTTTTCAGAATATATCTGTTTTTCAGAAGATACCCTATCTGATAATAGATCTTCCCAAGGGGTCAAGCGCCAGCCTACTTTCAGCCATCACCTTTTGGCGGAGCAGCCCCGATGCAGGCAGTGGATTTCAATTCAGACATGGGCGAAGGCTTTGGCCCCTGGACCATCGGCGATGGCGTCGACGCGGAACTGATGGCGTATATCAGCTCGGCCAATATCGCCACCGGCTTCCACGCCGGCGACCCCGGCACCATGCGCCGCACCGTCGCGCGTGCCAAGCAACTCGGCGTGGCCATCGGCGCGCACCCGGGTTTTCGCGACCTGGTGGGGTTTGGCCGTCGGCATATCAACGCACCGGCCCAGGAGCTGGTGGACGACATGCTCTATCAGCTCGGCGCCCTGCGCGAAATCGCCCGCGCCCAAGGCGTGACCCTGCAACATATCAAGCCCCACGGCGCGCTCTACATGCATTTGGCCCGCGACGAAGAAGCCGCGCGGCTGCTGGTGCAAAACCTGCAAATCATTGAGCCGACGCTGTTGCTGTACTGCATGCCCAACTCGGTGATCTGGCGCGTCGCCAACGAGCTCGGGCAGCCGGTAGTGCGCGAGTTTTACGCCGACCGTGAGTACGACCTGAGCGGCTCCATCGTGTTTACCCGCAATGTGCGCGCGCTGGACCCTGCAACGGTTGCGGCGCGGGTTTTGCGTGCGTGTCAGACCGGTCGTGTACGCACCGTCGAAGGCGAAGACCTGCTGATCGAGTTCGACTCCATTTGCCTGCACAGCGACACGCCTGGCGCCCTGGAATTGGTAGAGGCAACCCGCGAAGCCCTGGACCAGGCGGGCATTGAAGTCAGAACCCCCCAATAAGATCGAACCACTGCTTTTTGCCTGCCTTTCTACAATGATTCCAAGAGGAACAGACATGGCTGAAACGTCCCCCATCCGCTACAGCTTCGGCGGTGATGAACACCTGTTTGCCGAGGTCAGCGACAGCATGTCCCTGCAGGCTTTTTTCAAAGGCATGGCGGTGACCCGCGCTGTGGAGCGCCTGGCGCTGGAAGGCGTGCTGGATGTGTGCCTGGCCAATGCGTCGTTCCAGATTCGCTTCGACCCCGACCGCATTGCGCCGCATGTGCTGCTCGACGCGGTGCAAAGCGCCGAAGCCCAGGCCGTGGCCGAGCGCACGTTGCACACGCGCATCATCGAAATCCCGGTGCTCTACAACGACCCGTGGACCCATGAAACCCTGATGCGTTTTCGCGACCGCCATCAAGACCCCAGCGGCACTGACCTGGAATACGCCGCACGCATCAACGGCCTGGCCGATGTGGACGCGTTTATCGCCGCCCACAGTGGCGCGCCGTGGTTTGTGTCGATGGTCGGCTTTGTCGCGGGCCTGCCGTTCATGTTCCAGATGGTCGAGCGCGAACGGCAATTGCAGGTGCCCAAGTACCTGCGCCCGCGCACCGACACGCCGAAATTGACCCTCGGCCATGGCGGCTGCTTTGGCTGCATCTACTCGGTACGCGGCGCCGGTGGCTACCAGATGTTCGGCGTGACCCCGGCGCCGATCTACGACCCGGCGCAGCAGTTGGCGTACCTCAAGGAACACATGGTGTTCTTTCGCCCTGGCGATATTGTGCAGTTCAAGCCTATCGACCGCGACGCCTATGACTTGGCAGTGGCCGAGGTGGATGCCGGGCGTTTTGACCTGCGTATCCGCCCGGTGGAATTCTCCCTCGACGCCTTTCTCGCCGACCCCATCGGCTATCCGAAAACCCTGCAGGAGGCGCTGGCATGATCAAGGTGCTCAAACCCGGCCTCGCCACCTCCGTGCAGGATCTTGGCCGCGAAGGTTATTACCACTTGGGCATTCCGCCCTCGGGCGCGCTGGACCAGTACGCGTTAAGCGCGGCCAACCATCTGGTGGGCAACCCGCTCGGCGCAGCGGGGTTGGAATGCACGCTGATCGGCCCCGAATTGTTGTTTCAACAGGACGCCCTGGTGGCACTCAGCGGTGCGCTGATGTCGCCGCGCCTGGACGGTGAAGTGGTGCACCAGGACACCGCGTTCCAGGTGCGCGCCGGGCAAGTGCTGCGCTTTGAATTTCCCAAGGCGGGCGCGCGTACGTACCTGGCGGTGGCGGGCGGCATTGATGTGCCGCTGGTGCTTGGTAGCCGCTCGACTTACACCCTCGGCGCGCTGGGTGGGTTTCAAGGGCGGCGTTTGCAGGAAGGCGATGAACTGCCGATTGGCGAGGCCAGTGGCCAAGGCCGTGCAGGCAACAGTTTGCCGATGGCGCTGCGCCGTTCGGTCGGCGGTGATGTGACCTTGCGCGTGGTGCCGGGGCTGTATTACGACCGGCTGACGGACGGTGCAAAAAGCAGCTTTTTCGCCGAGCCGTGGACGGTGGGTTCCGAGGCGGATCGCATCGGCTATCGCTTCAAGGGCGGCAGTGCGCTGAGCTTTCAGCCGCGCGAGCAGCCGTTTGGCGCGGGGTCGGACCCGTCGAACATCGTCGACAGTTGCTACCCGATTGGCTCGATCCAAGTGCCGGCGGGGTTGGAGCCGATTGTGCTGCACCGGGATGCGGTGTCGGGCGGTGGCTACGCGATGATCGGCACGGTGATCAGTGCGGACCTGGATTTGATTGGGCAGATGCAGCCGAATCAAAGGGCGGGGTTTGTGGCGGTGACGCTGGAGGAAGCGTTGGAGGCGCGGCGGGTGTACAAGAAGCGGCTGAAAGCCATGGCTGGCCTCTTTACTTCGTGACACACCCTAAAACCCCTGTGGGAGCTGGCTTGCCTGCGATGGCGGCGGGTCAGCTTACCTATCTGTTGGCTGGTACACCGTTATCGCAGGCAAGCCAGCTCCCACAGTTTGATCTGTGTTGTGTCAGAACAGTTTGGTGAACAGCCAGTACAAACTGCCTGAAAGCAAAATCGCCGCCGGCAATGTCAGCACCCACGCCATCAACAAATTGCGGATGGTCTTCATCTGCAACCCACCGCCATTGGCCACCATGGTCCCGGCCACACCGGACGAGAGCACATGGGTGGTCGACACCGGCAACCCATACATGTCCGCTGCGCCAATGGTCAGCATCGCGACCATCTCAGCCGATGCACCTTGGGCGTAGGTCAGGTGGGTCTTGCCGATCTTCTCGCCGACCGTCACCACGATACGCTTCCAACCCACCATGGTGCCCAGCCCGAGGGCGATGGCCACGGCGATCTTCACCCACAGCGGAATAAAGCGCGTGGAATTGTCGATCTGTTCTTTGAACAGCTTCAGCTTGCCTTGGGTGTCGGCATCGAAGTTGCCGACCTTGTCCTTTTCCATCAGGCGAATGGTTTCGCTGCTCAGGTACATGTCGTTACGCACGTTGCCTACCGCTTCAGCGGGGACTTTGGCCAGGGAGCCGTAGCCTTTTACTTCGTCACCAATCTGGCCGGCGAGGGCGGCGAGGGCCGGCACCAGTTCCGGGGTGGCTTCCTTGGTGCGCACGTAGGTCGAAAGGATCGGCCGCGGGTCGCCCGGCAGTACTTGCGGTGCGCTTTTCACCAACGCGACCTGAGTCACCTCGGCCACCGCCGCAAACTGCAACGACTGCTCGGCGGGCATGGTGCGGTTCAGCGCGTAGGCCATCGGCAAGGTGCCGACCAGGATCAACATGATCAGGCCCATGCCTTTCTGGCCATCGTTGGAACCGTGGGCAAACGACACACCGGTGCAGGTCGCGATCAGCATGCCGCGAATCCACCAAGGTGGCGGGGTGTCGCCCTTGGGCGCTTTGTACAGCGAGCGGTTTTTTACGAAGGCGCGCAGGGCCAGCAACAGCAGGGCGGCGAAGGCGAAGCCGATCAGCGGCGAGAGCAGCAAGGCATAACCGATCTTGATCGCCTGGCTCCAGTCCACACCGCTGGTGCCGTCACGCCCGTGCATCAGGGCGTTCGCCACGCCGACGCCGATGATCGAGCCGATCAGGGTGTGCGATGACGAGGCCGGCAAGCCCAGCCACCAAGTGCCGAGGTTCCACAGGATCGCGGCGATCAGCAGGGCGAAGATCATCGCGAAACCAGCCGATGAGCCCACCTGCAAAATCAGCTCGACCGGCAGCAGGGCAATGATGCCGAACGCCACTGCGCCGCTGGACAGCAGCACACCGAGGAAGTTGAAAAAGCCCGACCACACCACCGCAAAGTGCGGCGGCAGCGAGTTGGTGTAGATCACCGTCGCGACCGCGTTGGCGGTGTCGTGGAAACCGTTGACGAACTCAAAACCCAGGGCGATCAACAGCGCCACGCCGAGCAGCAGGAACGGCGTCCAGGTGGTCACCACCGTGCCCAGTTCGTGCATGTCGTGCATCAGGCTGTAGGCGGTAAACAGCAAACCCATTGCGAGCACGGCGAAGAAAATGATCACCGTCACCAGGCCGGGTTTTTTATCCAGGCGGGGTTTGGGGTCAGCGTGTGACGCGGTGGAGGAGGCAGTCAGGGAAGGGGTGGCCATGCCGGAGCATCCAGTGTGGGGAGGATGTCGTTGATGATCATTGCAGAATGTTACAGAGATGCTGCGGTAAGTCAGTGTTTAAGGAATTGGGTGTGCCGCTGGTCTACAAACCACCGCAAAACCGATGTCAGAGTGCGATCAATGTGGGAGCTGGCTTGCCGGCGATGCGGGCACCTCGGTCTTTCAGAGAAACCGGGGGGATGCTATCGCAGGCAAGCCAGCTCCCACATAAGCCAGCTCCCACAGTTTGATTGTGTTGCAAGGCTAGTAATCTTTGCGTTTGCGGAACGCCCAGCGGCCGGCAATCAAGGTAAACGTCGCCACCAACGCCACCAGAATCCAAAACCCTTCCGGGTCGGTGGACAGCGGCACGCCACCCACGTTCATGCCGAAAAAACCGGCAATGATATTGATCGGCAACGCCAGCACCGTCACCACAGTCAGGGTGAACAGCGTGCGGTTGCTTTGCTCGTTGAGGTTGGCGGCGATTTCTTCCTGCAACAACTTGATGCGCTCACCCAGCGCCATCAGGTCGTTGATGATCAGCGCAAATTCCTCGGTGGATTTGCGCAACTCCTTCACGTCTTCTTTTTGCAGCCACTGCGGCGGGCGATTGAGCAGGCGCAGCAACGAGCCGGGCTCCAACGCCAGCAAGCGTTGCAGGCGCACCAGCACGCGGCGCGCAGCACCCAGCTCGGCGCGGTTGGTGGACAGGCGCGAGGACAGCAACTGGTCTTCGATATGGTCGACACTGAGGCTGGTCTTGCGCACGATCTGCGTCAGCACTTCGCCCTGGTCGCGCAGCAAATGCACCAGCAATTCCAGTGGCGAGCGAAAGCGTTCACCGGCCTTCACCGATGAGCGCAATTTATCCACCGAATGCAGCGGTTGCAGGCGCGCACTCACCAGCAGACGGCTGCGGGCACACACCCACAACGTGGAAATGTCCGACGAGACCATGCTGCTGAAGTTGAACACCACGTCGTTGACCACCGCCAGCAAGGCCGAGTCGACGTGTTCGATGCGGGTGGAGCGCGAACCTTCGTGCAAGGCTTCGAAAAACTCATCCGGCAGCGACAAATGCGTTTGCATCCAACGCTCGCACGCGGCGTGGGCCAGGTTCAGGTGCAACCAGAGAAATTCTTCCGGGTCTTGCGGCGCCTGCAAGGCGGCCAGCGCGGTGGCCGAGTCAATCTGCTCGCCTTTTTCACCGGGTCGAAAACGAAAACCGTAAAGCAGGCCAAACAGATCGGGATCCTGGTGGCCGTGGTCGATGCTGTGGTTCATGGAGGCTCGCAGAGAAAGCGCCTGTAGGACGTTTCACAGGTTCGCGTGGGCGAATCATTGCAAGGTGGGATGACGATTTTGTGACGGTTTGAAAACTTGTTCAGCGGGTTTTCAGGGTGAAGGTGAACAGCGTGCCTGTTTGCGCGCAGGATGACACCTCAAGCTGGCCGCCGTGGGCATCGGCAATCTGCTTGACGATATACAAACCCAGACCGAGACCGGCTTGCGGCGTGTCTTTGACCGGTCGCGAGTAGGGCTGAAATAGTCGCGGCAGAGCGAGTTCGTCGATCTGGCCGGGGTTTTTCACCGTCAGTGTGAACTGTTCATCCTCAACCCGCGCGGTAACTTCCACCGGGCCGTCGTGGCTGCCATGGTGGATGGCATTGGCTACCAGGTTGGAGAGCAATTGCGCCAGTCGATCGCGGTCGCCGTAGACGCCGCGCAGGTCGCCGATATCGGCCTGGATCAGGCGTTGCGGGTTCACACTTTGCACTTCCAGCACCACATGCTGCAAAGCGTCCTGCAAATCCTGGCAGTCATTCAGGTGCAGCGGGATGCCACTGCCCATGCGGCCGCGGGCGAAATCCAGCACATCTTCGACCAGTTGCGAAGCGCGCCGACCGCTGGTGAGGATGTGGCGCACAAGGGTGTCGGTTGCAGGGTTCGGGTGTTTACGCAGCAACCGCTCGGCGCCGAAGTTGATGGCGAACAGCGGGTTGCGCAGGTCATGGCCGAGCACGGCGATGAATTGCTCGCGCAGTTCGGCAGTGCCGCGTTCTTCCTGCAATTGGGCCTGTGTAGTTTGCAGCGCCTCTTCGGCTTCAATCTGCAACGACAGCACCCGGGCGAACGATTCCATGGTCGACTGGATCGTGCTGCTGCGCAGCGGCGCGGGGTTGGGGTCGAGTGCGCAAAGGGTGCCGAAGAAGCGCCCGTCAGTGCGGAACACCGGCACCGAGATGTAGCTTTCAAAGTGGTACATGCGCGGGGTGTGGTGGTCGTGGTAGAGCGGGTCTTCGCTGGCCTTGTCGATCACCACGGACGCGTGGGAACCGCGAATTTCGTGGCAGATTGTGGTGGTCAGGTCCAGCTCGCCACCGACGCCAAGGCCAAACTCCAATCGGTCAAGCACGGCGCAGGCGGTCCAGGTGTCGTCGGTCACCCGCGCCACGGCGGCGAAGCGCAGGCCGGTCATGTCGCTGATGACTTTGAGCATCGCGGGTACGGCACTGATACGGCCAATAGTGGCGATGTCGACGGCTTTCTGCCCCATGCAGCGATCTCGATTCCGAAGGTGGTGGGCGTTGTGCCCGAGCCAATGAGGGGATTCTAGCGACCTTAGGTGCTGTGGGTGTAATTTCATTAACTACGTGGATACTTTTCCTACGCTTGGCTGATGAGCGCGCATAAAAAAACCGCGCCACTTTAAAAAGTGGCGCGGTTTTTTTGGCGGTTGAATCAGGTGTCTTGTTTGTTTTCCAGCACGGCGCCGGTTTTGGCGTCGAGCTTGACTTCAAAGCGTTTGCCGGCGGTGTCGGTCACGTCAACTTCGTAAACCAATACACCGTTTTTGTGGTCCAGCTCGGTGTCGGTGATGCTGGCGCCAGGGTGAGTGGCGACGGCAGCGGCGTTGAGTTTCTCGAAAGGCAACACCGCGCCGGATTTGAGCAGGCCTTCAATATGATCCGGACGAACATCCGCCTGGGCCAGACCGGCAGTCAGGGTCAGGGCGGTAGCGGCGAACAGGGCAGTCAGGGTTTTCATGGTGCGTGTCCTTCTGGGTGAGCTGTTTAAGTGGCGCCAGATTAACCGGCGCAACTTAACTCATCCTTAATGGCGCACTGACACCTAAGCGGCCTGACGCTTAGTAGCCATTGTCCTTGAGCAGATCCTGCACACTCGACGACGGCCAGCGCTTGTAGAACTTCAACAGTTCGGCGGCGCGGTTGGTGAAGATGCCATCGACGCCGGCCTTCATCACTTTCTCGAAGTCCACCGGCTCATCGACGGTGTAGACGTGCACCAGCAGGCCTTTGTCGTGGGTCAGCTTGTTCATTTCAGGCTTCACCAGGTCGGTGTAGCTCTGGTCGCCATGGTTGGTCAGCTCGGCCGACGGGCCAGTGCCGATGGCGCCGAGGCTCTTGGCTTCGTCAACCCATTTTTCGAATTCGGCAGCATCCTTCGGCTCTTGCTTGGCGTAGTAAGCGGCTTTGGTCGGCTCGCCCGACTCGGCGAAAGTTTGCGCGGATTTCGGCTCGATGCTGCCTGGGCCAACCCACAACAGCAGGATTTTCGGGGTGTTGGGCATTTCTTTTTGCAGCTCTTTCAAGCTGTCTTTTTCAAACGTCTGCAGCACCACGCGGCCCCTGCCCTGGCCAACGCCGGTGTTGCTCTTGCCCAGCTTGGAGCCGGCGGAGCTCAACCAGCCCTTGTCCAGCAGCTTGTTTTTCAGGTCGGCTTCGATGCCCGGGAATTGCTTGGGTTCTTTGGTCTCGATGTACAGGCCGGGTTTGTGCTGCGGGTTGCCTTCGGCGATCTTGATGATTTCATCCAGGCTCTGGATTTTCAGGCCGACGAACGCAGGGCGCGCGCGGTCCGGGTAGGCGGCGTTGAACCAGCTGCCGGCGTCCAGGGTGCGCAATTCGGCCCAGGTGAACTCGTTGGCCGGGGCGTCTTTACGCTCCGGGAACTTGGTGGCCACGTCGGTGGTGCGCTGCAGGTTGTTGTCGTGCAGGGCGAACAGCACGCCGTCCTTGCTGCGCTGCAGGTCCATTTCCAGGTAGTCGGCGCCCAGGTCGCGGGCCAGCTTGTAGGACGCGGCGGTGGATTCGGGGGCGTCGTAGGAAGCGCCACGGTGGGCGATGACGGCCGGGTACGGAATGCCTTCGTTTGTCGCCAATTCAGCCGGGCTGATCGGGTCGGCAGCCTGTGCCTGGCCAAGGCCGAGCATCAGCGCGAGCAGCAAGGCGCTCTTGGTAAACGTGACAGGCATATGCGAAGTCCTTTCGTGGAGGTAACTTGAGAAGGTGTCCTTTTTAACAATTGATTGCGAAAGGCGCTATCACCAAACCGACATTAAGGTGCTCACGCGGCATTTTTCCGGGTTTTTTTGTTCGGTGTTGCAGTATTCTTGGCCGAGCTGCCCCGTTAGAGGGCCGTAATTTCTGCCACGCGTGTAAACCATCTTTCCAGTCCCTGTGGGACTTTTCAGTGAGGTTTACCATGCGCATCACGTCCGAACTTATCTGCCAGGCCGCCGACCAACTCCACGGTTTTGTCGGCCTGAACCGCAAGACCGGCCAGTACATCGTACGTTTCAGCGAAGATTCCTTCGGCATGGACGTCGCCGATGACGGCATCATCCCCACCGCCGAGTTTGTCTGGCTGCCAGCCCCCGACCACGCCATGACCTTGTCGCGAGAGCGCATTCAACTGCTGCTGGACCAGAACATCGACGACCGCATCAACATCACCGAGCCGCTGCGCGTGTACATGCGCCGGGTGGAGATCCCGCAGATCAGTGCGTTGCGCAGTTTGGTGAGCTAGGCACCTGTTGTTTTGCCGGCAATGAAGATCAACTGTGGGAGCTGGCTGGTGTGGGAGCTGGCTTGCCTGCGATGCAGGCGACGCGGTCTCTGAGTAAAACCGAGTTGATGCCATCGCAGGCAAGCCAGCTCCCACAGGGGTAAGCATTTCACTGCGCAAAACTATAAGCCCGCTCCACCTTGCACACGCGTGTTTGAAACGCCGAGTACCACGTGGCGCGCCCTTGTTCGCGCACTTCGCGATGCTCGGCCTGCCTCTTCCAGGCCAGGATCGCCGCCTCGTCCTGCCAATAAGACACGGTGATCCCCAAGCCGTCTTCGCGTGCCGACTCCACGCCCAGAAACCCCGGTTGCTCACGCGCCAGTTCCAGCATGCGCGTGGCGGCCGCGCTGTAGCCTTGGTCACCCTCAGTACGTAGTGAGCTGAAAATAACCGCGTAGTAGGGCGGGGCAGGCGTGTTGGCGATCATTGCGACACCTGCCGGCAGGCCTTGAGCAGGGCCAGCGCCAACGGCGGCGTGATGCCCTTGAGTGCGGCGCGCTCGGGCTGGAACAGCGTGGCGACGAAAAACGGGTGGTCCAGCAGCTCGATGGCACGCAGGTCGCCCGCCGAATCGTGGCCGCTGGGAATCAAATCGCCTTCCAGCAGTGCCTCGGCGAATTCGGGGTTGAGGCCGTAGCTGCAGCGATAACCTTCGTGCAGCTCCAGCTGGCCGTAGGCCTCGGCGATGCGTGTGTAGGGCACCAGGCGCACGGTGTCCGTTGCCTCCACCAGCGCGCAGCTCAGCGGCGTGATGACCGCGCGTTTGGCCTGTGGGGCCAATTCACCGTGTTCTGCGTCAGCCCAGCCCAGCACGTTGCGGGCATATTCCAGCACGGCGTGTTGAAAACCACCGCAGGTGCCGAGGAACGGGCGTTTGCGTTCGCGGGCAAAACGGATCGCCCGCAGTGCGCCGTCGATGTCGCGGTAGGGGCTGGCGGGTACGCACCAGAAGCCGTCGAAGGCGTGCAGTTCGGTGTTGGCTGTGATCGTGTCTGTGTCCAGCCATTGCACGTGGAGTGTCAGGCCCAAGGCGTCGGACGCCTGTTGCAGGGCGACGGGGATGGCCTGGTGCGCAGTCACGTCGGGGTTGTAGTCGCCGATCAGGGCGAGGTGCAGGGCGGTGGCTTTCATCGTGTACGTCCCATGGCTTGTTGTGTCCTGGGCTGCACTATAGATTGGCGCTCACGCAATCAAAATTGGCGTTTGCCCACATGCTCAATGCAGCCACGCACTATCAAATCGACTACCCGGACCTGGCGTTGATCCTCGCCCTGGTGCGCGGCGGCACCCTGGCGCGGGCGGCGGCGTTGTTGCGGGTGGATGTGTCCACGGTGTTCCGCGCGGTACGGCGGCTGGAGGCGGCATTGGGCCAGACGCTGTTTGAAAAAAGCCGCGCCGGTTACCTGCCCACCAGCTTGGCCAGCAACTTGGCGCAACAGGCCGAACACGCGGAACAGGCCCTGGAAGCCGCGCGCATTGGCGTGGAGCAGGGCGGTGAAGTGATCAGCGGCACCGTGCGCCTGACCTGTACCGACTCGGTGCTGCAAGGCTTGCTGCTGCCGGCGCTGGCGCAGTTCATGCCCGAATACCCGGCGCTGACCCTGGAGCTGAGCACCTCGAATGATTTCGCCAACCTCAGCCGCCGCGATGCGGATATCGCCCTGCGCCTGACCAAGACGCCGCCGGAGCATCTGGTCGGCCGTTGCCTGGGCACGGTGGCCTATCAGGTGTGTGCCAGTGCTGGTTTCGCCCGTCAGCATGCAGGCCGTGCGCTGGCCGACCTGCCCTGGATTGCGCCGGATGACTTCCTGCCCGATCACCCCACCGTTGCCTGGCGCCGCGAGCACTTGCCGGGCGTGCGCCCCAGTTATCGCTGCAACAGCATGTTGTCGGTCACCGAGCTGGTGCGCGCGGGGATGGGCGTGGCGGCGCTGCCGGATTTTCTCTTGGGCAATGGGCTACAACCGCTTGGGCCGGCTTTGGCTGGGCGTGACACGGCATTGTGGCTGCTGACACGCCCGGATTGCCGGGCGCTGCGTTCGGTGGTGACGTTATTTGATGAGCTGGGGCGGCATGTGCGATTGCCTCGTGTGTAGCGGGCTTGCGCGAATGCCATGTCAGTTAACCCAATGCTTGTAGCAGCGAAGATCCCCTGTGGGAGCGGGCTTGCCCGCGAAAGCGGTGGTTCAGTCAACGTCAATGTTTGCCGGGCCGACGTCTTCGCGGGCAAGCCCGCTCCCACAGGAGTTACCCGCGCAAGATCGCTGTTTTTTCAAGGTTTACGCATAAACTGCTCATGCATTTCGCAGGTCAGGGTCTCGATACGCTCGGTCAGCTGCTTGGTCATTTCCGTCAGGCGGGTGTTCTGCTCCAGCAGTTCCAGCAGCTGTTTGGTGGTCTGTTCGGCCTGTGCCTGGCGCTCGGTGTTGGCGATGGCCAGGGCTTCGCGGTGCTGGGCATCGGCGTCGGACTGGGCTTTATCGCGGGCAGCCTGGCGGGTCTGGGCCAGCAGGATCAACGGCGCGGCATACGCCGATTGCAGACTGAAAGCCAGGTTGAGCAGGATGAACGGGTACACGTCGAAGTGCGTGACGCCGGTGATGTTCAACACCACCCACAACACCACGATTGCGGTTTGTGCACCGAGAAACGTCGGCGTACCAAAAAAACGCGCGAACGCTTCGGCCTTGAGGGC
This sequence comes from Pseudomonas sp. R76, assembly GCF_009834565.1. Taxonomy (GTDB): domain Bacteria; phylum Pseudomonadota; class Gammaproteobacteria; order Pseudomonadales; family Pseudomonadaceae; genus Aquipseudomonas. The sequence goes on along the minus strand of NZ_CP019428.1, from coordinate 5,289,185 downwards.
AAAGGTGTCATTCCCGAAAGTCGGCGCCAGGTGCGCGTGGCCTCGGTGAAAACGCAGGTGGTCGACGGGGGCGGCGGCTGGCTTGTCTGGGGTCATGGCGGGCTCGAATCCTTAGCGTAAAGACTAGTCAGCACTATAGACCGAGCCCTCGGCCAGACACATGAAGATCAGGTCAGTTGTTGCCCCGCTCATTGGCAAACGCGCTCACGGCCTGCACGGCTTCGCCGGTGCCTTCGCGAATCTGCAGGATCACCGTGCCGGCCTGGTTGGCCAACTCCACACCCAGGGCGGCACGGTCGCGCGTGCCTTCCATGCTGTCGATGGCTTGGCGGGTTTCCTCCTGGATCATCGCGATCATGCTGGAAATTTCCGCCGTCGAGCCGCTGGTACGTGCCGCCAGTTGCCGCACCTCATCGGCGACCACCGCAAAGCCACGGCCTTGTTCGCCTGCACGCGCGGCTTCGATGGCGGCGTTGAGGGCCAGCAGGTTGGTCTGGTCGGCGATGCCGCGAATGGTGTTGACGATGGCGGTGATCTGCTGCGAACGCTCGCCGAGCTTGGCGATCAACTGCGACGAGCCGTCAATGTCGGCGGCAATTTCGCGCATGCCGGTGGCGGTTTGCTGGATCACATCGGCGCCTTTTTCGGCGATGTCCCGCGTGTTCAGGGAGATGTGGTAGGCCTGGGCGGCACTGGCGGCGTCGGCCGCATGTTGTTGCACCCTGGCGGTGACGTCGGAGGCGAACTTCACCACTTTGCACAGGCGCCCGCTGGCGTCGTACACCGGGTTGTAGTTGGCTTCGAGCCAGACGGTCTGGCCGTTTTTATCGATACGCTCGAACTGGCCATTGAACAGCTCGCCCTGGTTCAAGCGTTTCCAGAATTCGCTGTAGGTCGCACTGTTGGCCAGCTCCGGCTTGCAGAACAGGCGGTGATGCTTGCCCTGGATCTGCGCCAGGCTGTAGCCCATTCGCTGCAGGAAATTCGAGTTGGCGGTAATGATGGTGCCGTCGAGGTTGAACTCGATCACCGCCATGGCGCGGTCGATGGCGCCCAGTTTGGCGTTGGCTTCGCTTTCGGCCTGCAGGCGTGGGGTGACGTCCATCGCGTACTTCACCACTTTGATGACCTGGCCGGTGTCGTCGCGCACCGGGTTGTAGCTGGCCTCCAGCCACACTGACTGGCCGTCACCCGCAACGCGTTCAAAGGTGCCCGATTGGAATTGGCCGTTGCGCAGTTGCGTCCACAACTGGTTGTACTCGGCGCTGCGGGCGAACGCGGGTGTGCAGAACATTCGGTGGGGCTGGCCCACGACCTGTTCGGCGCGATAACTCATGGTTTTGAGGAAATTCTCATTGGCCCGCAGCACGGTGCCCTGCAGGTCGAATTCGATCACCGCCATGGAGCGCTCGATGGCATCCAGCATGCTGGCTTGCTGGGCGTTGGTGTGTTGCAGGGTGCTGATGGTTTTTTTATGGGCGTTGAATAGCATGTTCGAAGGCTCGGGGAAGCACGCGTCTGAGGTATCCATGAATATGCGCCTGCCCCCGTAGGGCCGCGGGCCTTACGGTTGACTTGCTCATTGTCAGCTTCCTTGTGCCGACAGAGGGGGGTTGAACAACGGATTCAGAGTGATCGGCCTGCCAAGAAGTTCGCCACCACGGCAGCGTTCTTAATGGCTATGCGACCAATGGCGGCATTATGCTATCGCAGCAGGGTGGCGGCAGAAGATTCAGACGAGATGTCGTCGGACGACTCAGGCGGAGTGGGCGACTACGTAGTCGCTGACATTGACCCGGTTGCGACCGGTGTCCTTGGCCGTGTACAGCGCGCGATCCGCAGCGTTGAGCCACATTGCGGCATCGCTGAAGGACGCCTGGAAGTCGGCCAGGCCGATGCTCAGGCTTACGCGCAGCTCAGGGATCTGCGGGTTGCGATAGTTGCTGAAGGTTTCGCGCATCTGTTCCATGACCTGTGCGGCGTCTTCCAGGGGCATTTGCGGAAGAATCACACAGAACTCATCGCCGCCGTAACGGCCCGCCAGGTCGTTCTCGCGCAACACTCGGCGCAATTCCAGGCTCAATTGCCGCAGCACGGCATCCCCGACGATATGGCCGTGGGTGTCGTTGATTTGCTTGAAGTGGTCGATATCAATCAGGGCAATAGTCGCGTGGCTTTGCTGCTGTTGGCATTTGTGGAATTTCAGCTGCAGCAGGTCTTTCCAGGAACCGTGGTTGAGCAAACCGGTCAGGCTGTCGGTGCGGCTCAGGGCGCTGAGGGCGCGTTTGTGTTCCGAGAGCTTGATTGCCAGCTGATAGCAGACCATGCCGATGGCCATCGGATAGAGCGTCAGCATCGGCAGGCAGGTATAGACCTGGGCCAGGCTGACGTTGGGGTTGAACTTGATCCCGAACAGCCCCCATGCCAACCCGATACCCGCGGCCTGTGCCAGCAGCCCACGCAGGAACAGGCGCTTGCCACCGGCCGCGACGTTATTCATGGTCATCATCGACAGGATGGTCACAGCTGTGAGCGGGGTGAACTGAGCGGCTGCGGCCCAGAACCCGCCGAGCAACGAGTCATAGAGCAGGTTGCGCTGTTCAGCCTGGTAGGGAAACTGCGAGCGCGTGGAGAGCTGGTACGCCACATGCGCCCAGGCATAGCCATTGAATAACAGCAACGCCCAGACCCAACCTGGCATCGCCAGAGGGTAAAGGGCGCCGACGACACTGATACAACCGATACCCAGGCCGATGATCCTTGGCTTGTAAATACGCCTGGCAAATGAAAGCCCTTTGCCTCGTCTGTTTTCCATAATGTTCCGGGTCAGCTCTTTTTTGCAGATATGACAGCGTGCGTCAGCGGCTAGAACCGTTGATCGGATAATAGTTGTGAATATTGTCAGTTATTCGCGTGGGAATAATCAGTGTCCTTCCAAGCCATTTGCACGGCACAGCGTGCGAATAAGCTAAAAACGACCCGGAATGTCGTTCATACAACTGATTTTTACTGCGGGTGGGGAGCGCTGACTTCGTAGCCGGCCAGGAACAGGTCGATGGCCGACTCGATAACGCTGGCCTGGCTGGCGTCATCAAGCGTTGGTTGGCCCAGAGTGATTTGCGGCCAGAAGGCGAACGCCTTGAGCAGGCTTTGAATCTGGTGCGCCGCGAAGGCCGGATCGGAGCAGCGCAGGCGCCCATCTTCCTGGGCGGCGCGCACCCATTGGGTGAAACCCTCTTCGCGCTTGCTCAGGCGGTTGACCATGTCTTGTGCGCGTTCCGGCGAGTGAATGGTGGCGGCAATCGCGACACGGGCCAGGTCGAGGAAGTTGGCGTCCGACATCATCTTCATTTTTGCTTGCAGCAAGCCACGCAACTGCTCGCGCAGTGGGCGGTCACTGGCGTAGCTTACGTCCAACTGGGCGACGCTGCTGGCCCACAGCTGGTGGAGGATTTCGGCAAACAACTCTTCCTTGCTGGGGAAGTGGTTGTACACCGTGCGCTTGGAAACGCCCGCCGTGGCGGCGATTTTATCCATGCTGGTGACCTCGAACCCGTTCGCGCGAAACTCGGCGATGGCGGCGGCCACGATGGCTTCGCGTTTGCGGTCGGTGAGGCGTTGGGGAGCAGTCATGGAGTGCGTTCGGCTCTAAAGGGAAATTACACTCGGTAGTTTACTTGCTCCGGGTTTTGTTGCAATCTAGAAACTACACTGTGCAGTGTAATTATAGAGCGGAATGCAGGAGTCACTCAGCAATGGCCACGATTTCAAGCCGACTCGACCCAGCGCCAGCGGCGCCCAAGACTGCCGAGCAGGAGCAAGGGCATTTCAGCAACGATGCACCGGTGCAACACGGTGGCTTCGGCAAGACGTTGCGTATTTTCTGGAACATGCTTTTTAACAAGCCTCGCAGCACGCGCCCCGTGGGTAAGATCCCGGTGCAACCGCTGACGCGCGAGCAACTGTTGGCGGCTCCCGATCACAGCGTTTTTCGCTTGGGGCATTCCACGGTACTACTGAAAATGCGCGGCAAATTCTGGGTCACCGACCCGGTGTTCGCTGAGCGCGCCTCACCCTTCAGCTGGGCCGGGCCCAAGCGCTTCCACCAGCCGCCGATCAGCCTGGAAGACCTGCCGCCGCTGGAGGCGGTGATTCTTTCGCACAATCATTACGACCATCTTGACCATAAGGCCGTGGTCCAACTGGCCGACAAAACCCGTTACTTTCTCGCGCCGCTGGGCGTGGGCGACACCCTGATCAAATGGGGCGTTGATGCCAGCAAGGTTCGGCAAATGGATTGGTGGGAAGGCACCGAGGTGGACGGCATTCGTTTTGTCGCCACACCGGCCCAGCACTTTTCCGGGCGTGGCCTGTTTGATGGCAACCAGACGCTATGGTGTTCCTGGGTGATGATCGACGGCGCACGGCGGATTTTTTTCAGCGGCGACACCGGTTATTTCGACGGCTTCAAACGTATCGGCGAACAGTACGGCCCGTTTGATCTGACGCTAATGGAAACAGGTGCTTACAACGTCGATTGGCCCCATGTGCACATGCAACCGGAGCAAACCCTGCAAGCACACATCGACCTCAGGGGCCGTTGGTTGCTGCCGATTCACAACGGCACTTTCGACTTGGCCTTCCACGCCTGGCATGAACCGTTCGACCGCATCATGGCGTTGGCCTGGGAGCGCAACGTGTCGATTACCACGCCGGCGATGGGCCAGGCGTTCAGCTTGAACCAGCCTGAGCGTGGGCATGCGTGGTGGCTGGAGGTGGAAACTCAAGGTGCCAAAGAGCACGCTGCGGGCTGACACGCGAGGCCGTGGAGAAATGAGTTTTCAGGGTGTTTCAGCCCTGCGACAAACAGCAGATGAGAGTGCGATCATCCCGGCAACGTAATTGTCGGGAGCAGTTTCTGATGGAGAAAAATTGTTGGGAACATTGGCGATTGGGTCTGCCCTGTGGCCCAGTGCTCTCCATGCCGGGCGCTGGCGAAGCGGCCGGCATGCGGCCGGCCCCGGCGCAGTTGCAAACCGAAAAAGCGAACCCAGGCGGTGTCGTCTTCGGCGCCGAACAGCCTATGGGGCGCACGCTCATTCCCGGCTATAACGCCATCGCCCCGCCGATCACGCCCCTGCGAGATCCTGCATTATCCCTCGTCGCCTTGAGCGGTATCGATCCCGCAGAGCCTGTGATGGTGGAAGTCCCTCTGGTGATGAATAACACCACCTTCACGGCGACCAAGGTGCTGTACGGCTGGCGCATCGGGTTCGCTGAGCGGTATGTGCGCGGGGGGCATTACGAACTCGTCGAGTACAGCTCAGCGTTGCTGCGAGCTTTCCACATCCTGCGCCAAGCCGGTGCGCAATTGGTGCCAGTGGACGCGCGACGTGCGGATCCCTCCCTTCAATTCACTCTGCAGCGCAATGAAATCGATGAGCTTGTGATCGAGCATCGTCTTGATGCCTTAGTGTCTGACGGCCGGAGTGCAGCCTTTCATAACGCATGTGTCAGTGGGTACCCCTCGCATTGCGAACCGTTGGCGGACGGGGCGAAGCTCTGGTTTTATGGCGCACGGTGTTCTCGCGACGCGTTGCCCACGTTGCTCTTGGCCTATCGACAGGTCAGCGCTGGCGTGTCGGGCGGCCAAGAGCAATTACGAGGCGCGCTGAATACTCCTGCTCTGTAAGTGGTTACGGTCTTAACGTGTGCGGTGGGCCGGGTTCCTGGAATGGCGAACGGATCAACGTTGATCCTTCATGTTCTCGGAACTCAGGAGAGTCCATAGGGTTGCCATCGCTTATGGCATGTATTCGATCATCCGACAGAGTGCGCAGTCACTGGCCGCAAGCCAACCAGTAGCCGATGGGAAACCTGTCCCGGCGGGCACCAGCCTGTTGGTTCCGCAGGCTTTGAACGGTGAAAATCTGCCGGTGGAAAACAGCCCGCAGTTTCGTAAGACGCTGGAAGTGCTTCGCGAGCAGGGCGCCATTATGGTGCCGGTCAATTTGCGCCTGGTTGACGCGTCACGCTACGACGAACTGCTGCTATCGGATGTGAAGGAGGAACTGAGTGCCTATTTGGCCAATCGCCCAGGACTGCCAGTCAAGTCATTGACCGAGTTGATCACGTTCAATAAAGAGCGTGATGGCACTGAGGTTGAGCACCAGCCCGTGCTTAAGGAAGTCAGCGCCTCCAGCCTGGCTCCGGAGCAGCGCAAGACGCTTTGGGACGCGCTTATCGAAGATTTTCGCGACACGGTGGATACCCCGATCAGCACGCATAACCTGGATGCCATGGTCTCGGATTTCGCAACCAACAGTTACTTCGGTACCGCTATCGCCGGTTACCCAGGGATCACCTTGCCTTCCGGAACCGATGACGACGGTCTGCCAACCGGTGCCTACTTTTTTTTGGCACCCGTTGGTCAGAGCCCACGTTGTTGGCCATCGACTATGGGTATGAGCAGGCGGCCCAGGCGGCAACGAAACCTGGGCTTTAACCGTTTAGCTGACTACACGCCGTAACGTGCCGCCGGGCTGCTATGTGACAGGTTAGGGCCCAGGGCCAGGCGCGCTGCTTCGTAGGCCTCCCAATCCAGGCTGTCGGGCAGCGATGGGATGGTGACCTTCTCACCTTGAGCGAGCCCAGCCAGGGCGGCATCCACCAGATTCTCTGCGCTCATCACCATCGTTCCGGGCAGGTTATTCACCGGCAGCCCTGCGACATCCCAGAACTCGGTGGCGGTGGCCCCAGGCAGCACCACTTGAACGCGCACACCCTTGTCGCTCAGTTCATGTTCGAGAGACTCGCTGAACGCCTGCACAAATGCCTTGGTGCCACCGTACACGCCGTTCAGCAATTTTGGCGCGACCGCTACGATGGAGCCGATATTGATCAGGGTGCCGCGACCCTGGGCGACAAAACTGGTCGCGGCGGCTTTGGCCAGGCGGGTCAGGGCCAGCACGTTGAGCAGAATCATCGCCTCCATCTTGTCTGCGTCGGAGTCCAGTAAGGATGCGCTGGCGCCGACACCGGCATTGTTAACCAGCAGGCTGATGCGCTTGTCTTCGTGCAGGATCTGTTCGATACGTGCCAGGTCGGCCGGCAGGTTGAGGTCGGCGGCTACCACTTGGACATCCCGTTGGGTGTCGGCTTTGAGGTGCGTGGCCAGTTGGTCCAGACGCTGCTGGTTACGCGCCACCAGAATCAGGTCGTAACCCTGGCGAGCCAGACGGTCGGCATAAAGGGCGCCAATACCCGAAGAGGCGCCGGTGATCAGGGCATAGCCTTTGGTTTGAGTCATTGCAGTTGCTCCAGGATGGCCGAGGAAAGTTCGGCCTTGTTGGAACCCAGATTATGGGTGTACCGTGATGTCTGCAATGTCGTATATCCCTCCTTTAGAGACATGAGGTTTGGCCATGGTGTCTGTCGGTATTTTGCTGTTTCCAGAGTTTCAGATGCTCAATTTGAGCACGAGCACGGTGTTCGAATTTGCCAACCTGGAAATGCCGCAGCCCTTCTATCGGGTAGACCTGGTGTCCGAGAAGGGTGGCCTCGTCAACAGCTCCATGGGGTTTGCCATTGATACCGTGCCCTTTGGCCTGCGCCCCTACGACACGCTGTTAGTGGCGGGAGACAACGATGTGCTGGAAGCCAGTCCGGGCATGCTCGCTTACTTGCAGCAAGCCATGCTGAAATCGCGCCGTGTTACATCCGCTTGCACGGGTTCTTTCCACCTGGCAGCGGCCGGGTTGCTGGAAGGGCGTAAGGCAACCACGCACTGGTATCACGCCCGCGCCTTTCGCCAGGCCTACCCGAATGTAAGGTTGGAAGAAGACCGCATCTTCACGGTCGACGGCCCGCTCTGGACCTCCGCCGGCATGACCGCGTGCCTCGACCTGGCACTGGCCCTGGTCGAAAACGACCTGGGTGTGGAGGTAGCCCGCGAGGTGGCGCGCAAATTGGTGATCTACCATCGGCGTGCAGGCGGCCAGTCGCAGTTTTCTGCGTTGCTGGAGATCGACCCCAAATCCGACCGTGTGCAAACCGCCCTGGCCTACGCTCGCCAGCACTTGCAGGAGGAACTGTCCGTCGAGCAGTTGGCCGAGGTCGCCCACCTCAGCCCGCGCCAGTTCAGCCGACTGTTTCGCAGCGAGACCGGGCAAACCCCAGCCAAGGCCATCGAACGCCTGCGCATTGAAGCGGCGCGGCTGATGCTTGAATCCGGCGACCACGCCATCGACATCATCGCCCGAGAAACCGGCTTTGGTGACCCCGAGCGTATGCGCCGCGCCTTCCTGCGTGCCTTCGGCCAACCGCCACAAATGATGCGCCGCGCGCTGCAATTGCAAGCCTGATGCGTGAACAGATGACACTCAATGCACGGGGGACGCCATGAGCTACAAAATTCACATCCTCGGTGCGGCGGGTGCAGGCACCACCACCTTGGGCAAAGCCCTGGCCGAACGCCTCAATGTGGCTTATTTCGACTCCGACGACTTCTACTGGCTGCAAACCCCTGAGCCCTTTACCGTCGCCCGGCTGCGAGACGAACGCACTCGGCTGCTACAGGAGCAGAGTGCCGGCCTCGAAGGCTGGGTACTCTCCGGTTCTCTGTGCGGATGGGGTGACGCCATGATCCCGCAGTTCACCCACGTGGTGTTCCTGCGTGTGGACCCTCACGTTCGTCTTCACCGCCTGCAGCTGCGGGAAGTGCAACGCTATGGCGACCGGGTTCTGGAGGGCGGCAGCCGCCATGAAAACAGCCTCGCGTTTCTCGCCTGGGCGGCTCGTTACGATGGCGGCAACCATAGCCTTCGCAGTCTGCGTCGGCATGAAAGCTGGTTGAAACCGCTGACCTGCCCGGTGATTCGGTTGGACGCTACGCACCATTCGGTTGAGGCGTTGGTGAATCAATTGATGCCGCTGTTGAGCCCATCAGCCGCGAAATGATGCCTTGTGCGGCGGGCTCGGATGGGGCGCTGTCAAACTTGCGCACACTCATCCCCCACCCCGGCGTAAACCCCGGGAAAAACACCAGCCCTTCAGCTTCCAGCCGAAAAGCCAACGCCAAGCGGGTTTCATCATCCACATCGGCCTGGCTTTCAAAGCGCTGTACCGCCTCCACCGCCAACCCGGCTTGTCGGGCCAGTTCTTCGCGGCTCCAACCGAGCATCGCGCGGGCCTGCACACTGTGCTTGGCGGTGAATTGATGCAGGACGATCTGCTGTTCTACGAAAGAGCTCATTGCCAGAGAGGACATGGGGTTTCTCCAGGATTCGACGGGGGAGGGCAAACTATACTGTGTTTTTGTACAGTTGTTTCTACCGCTCATCAACTGGATTTTTTTGATGGCAATTCAGCCATCGACTATTCCACTCCCGGCGCTTCCCGAATAATCAGGTGATCCAGGTTCTCGATATTCGCACTGAATACCCCGAAGGTCTGGTCGGGGTTCTTCTTGCTCGGCACCTGTTTCAATTCCGGCGTTACCCCATAGAAGAAGCAATACAACGCCTTTTCGCTGCCTGCCGCCGCCCTGATCTGCTCCAGGAAAGCCGTGCGCTTGCGGTAGTTCTCGATGAGTTTTTTGCTCAGGTAGACGTTGACCGAGTAGGGCTTTTTGTCGAGCCAAACCTTCTTCTCGAAGTCGATGCGAACGCTGGCGGTGTAGTCCTTGATCGCCTTGATTTTGCCCCAGTAGATCAGGCCCTTGTTGTCCTGCAGGTATTCGATCTTCTTGAAAAACGTCCAGTAAGTCGCCGTGTGATCGCCGATCTTCAAGGGCATGCGTTTGAGTTTGTCCTTGTCATCGATGTTGGACACGTAGCATTCCACCGGATGAGCGAACACGCTGGTTTTGTCTGGGGTGGTATCGCTGGCGCTGTGGGACACGGCGACGCGATTTGACGGTGCTTTCGCAGGCTCCTGCGGGGCAGAACCTTCGATGCCGGGCACCGGTGCCTTGCGTTCGTACTGACGTCGCGTCAGTACGAATTCCGATGGGAAATTTTCCTCGCGCTCGTCGTCACCTTCACCGGTCGAAGTCTTGTGCGTGCTGGCATAGCGGCAGCCGTCGATATGCCGGGTGCCGGCCTTGTTCTTGAAGTGCGGCGTGCGCTGATAGTTGACGTTTTTGGCGTTGAAGGTACTCAGCGCATTGCCCGCATCGAACGCCGCGCGGCATTCGTCGTTAGGGCACAGGAAGCTGTCCTTGTCGGAGTCGAAAGGGCTGGTTTCGTCGAAATTCAGGTCTCGTACGTCGTAGATCGACAGCTTGTCATCGAGACTCAGGCTGTAGGCCGTGTCGAATTTCATGGGGCTCGGGTCCGTGAGATGTATGGCTGGATATTACGCAAAACTTCGCCATTGCGGAGATCAAAAAATGTCCCACACAAGCCAACTTCCACATTTAGATGTGAGGAGTGCTGTTCACACGCCGTCCGCTTAGGAAACACAAGGTGCCGCCTACCGCGGTCAAGGCGCCGAGGGCATAGAACATGCTGACCGGCGCCGCATTGATCAACAAGTACCCGCAAATCACCGGGCTCATCGCCCCGCCAAATGCCGCCAGGTTTTGCGCGCCGTAGTAACTGCCGCGCAGCGCGTCGGGGGCGATGGTGTCGATAAACAGGAACTCCGACGGGTAGATAATCATCTCGCCCAAGGTGAAGACGAACATCGCCAGGCACCAGGTGATCAGGCTGTGCGCCAGGCTGAAACCGATCAGCCCGGCCATAAACAGTAAGGTGCCCAGCACGATCCAGTAGCGCAGCTGTTCGCGCTTCAGAAACCGACCGATCTGGTACTGCATCAAAATCACGGTTATGGCATTGCAGGCCAGCACCGCCGACAGAATCTTCAGCGCCTCGGCGGGTTTGTAGGCCACCAGCAAAAACTGCGACAGATAAAGGGTGTAGCGCCCGTGGACAATGGTGCTCAACAGGCTGCCACTGGTGAACAGAATCAGTGTGCGGTCGCTGCGCAACGTGCGCAGGGTACTGAGGAAGCTCAGGGGTTTATTGCTCTCATCGCGTTGCGTCGGCGGGATGCCGATCATCAGGAACAGGCTGCCAAACGCAATGGCGCTGGCGATCAGGAACGGCGCCAGTTGCATGTGGCCGGCGATCACCACGCCGACCATCGGGCCGGTGGCGTAGCCGACGTTGGTCAGGGTGTAGCGCAGGGAAAACACCTTGGCGCGATCACCCACCGGCAGGTTTTCGCTGATGATGGCCTTGGAACCGATCAGGAACAGTGCCGAGGCGGCTTCCGTGATCACCAGCGTCAGGGTGGTGAGGTAGAGATTGCTGGCAAAAGTCAGCAACAAAAAACCGATGGAGCTGGACAGCATGGCCAGGATCAGCAGCTTGCGCTTTTCCAGGCGGTCGATGATGTAGCCGCCATAAAGGCCGAGCAGTGTGGCGATAAAGACGGCAATGCCCATCAGCAGGCCGATGTCTTGTTGATTGAGGCCCAGGCGGGTACTCAAGAGCAAGGCGAGCAGGGGGCTGGTCATGGCACGGCTGACCACGATGGTCACCGAGCAGATCATCAGACGGCGGATTACCAGGGAGTAGGTGGCCACGGTGAGGGCGAGCGTCCTTGTTATTTCTTCAAAACAACACAATCCAACTGTGAACACAGATCAACTGTGGGAGCCGGGCTTGCCCGCGATGGCGGTGTAACAGGCAATGTCGGTGCAAGCCAACCTACCGCTATCGCAGGCAAGCCAGCTCCCACAGTTTTTTATTGTGTTTATTGGCCGGCGTTGATGCTGATCTTTTCCACCGCACCTTGCTCCAGATCCCACTTCTTCAGGATCTTGCCGTACGTCCCATCGTCAATCATGCCCTGCAGCGCTTCACTGATCGCCGTGACCAATTCGGTGTTGCTCTTCTCAATCCCCAGCCCGGTGAACTGCTTGGAAATCGCCAGGCCCACCGGCTTGTACTTGCCCTTATCCAACGACATCAAATAAGGAATCGTCTCGCTGCCCTGCATCGCCGCATCCAGACGGTTCTGCTGCAACTGCGCGCGCGCATCCGCCGAGCCTTCGGTGCCGATCACCACGATTGCCGGCTTGCCCGCCGCTTCGCAGTTTTCCTTGCTCCACGCGGCAATTTCCGACGGCCAGGTAGTCCGGCGGCTGGTGCCGACTTTTTTACCGCACAGGTCAGTCAATTCCTTGAGGTCTTCACGCTTGGCCAGGGTGTAAAACTGCGGGCCGCTGGTGAAATAGTCGATGAAGGTCACGGCCTTCTGGCGCTCGGCGGTGTCGCTCATGCCCGACAACACGATGTCGACGCGCTTGGTGGTCAGGCCGCTGAGCATCTGTTCGAAGCCGGTTTCCTGCCACTTGATCTTCACGCCCAGGCGCTCGGCCAGGGCGTTGCCGAGGTCGAAGTCCAGGCCGGTGAGTTTGTTGGTGGCGGTGTCCTTGAAATCCATCGGCGGGTAGTTCGGCACGATGGCCGCGCTGATCTCACCCTTGTCCTTGATTGCCGCCGGCAATGCCGCGAATACACACGAGGAGGCCATCAGGCCTGCGAGCAACGTTGGGATAAACAATTTTTTCATGGGGGCGTTCTCGTTAGTTTTTTAGTTAAGTGCGAACGGCAGAAATAAAGCTTTGGGTACGCGGGTTTTGTGGGCTTATTAGAATTTCTTCCGGGCTGCCGGCTTCCACAATCTGGCCGGCATCCATAAACACCATGCGGTTGGACACTTCGCGGGCGAAGCCCAACTCATGGGTGACCACGATCATGGTCATGCCGGTGGTGGCCAAATCACGCATCACCGACAGCACTTCGCCTACCAGCTCCGGGTCGAGGGCTGACGTGGGTTCGTCAAACAACATCAACTTGGGGCGCATCGCCAGCGCGCGGGCAATCGCCACACGCTGCTGCTGCCCGCCAGACAACTCCACCGGGTAAGCATTGCGCTTGTCTGCCAGGCCGACACGGGCCAGCAACTCCAGCGCGTCTTCGATGGCTTCCTTGGGCGAGCGCTTGAGCACTTGCACCGGGCCTTCGATGATGTTTTGCAACACGGTCATGTGCGGGAACAAATTGAAGCGCTGAAACACCATGCCGGTCGCCAGGCGCTGGCGCGCAATCTGCGATTCATTCATTTCATGCAGCTTGTTGCCGACGACGCGGTAACCCACCAGTTCGCCGTCGACCCACAGGCCGCCCTTGTCGATTTTTTCCAGCTGATTCACACACCGCAGCAACGTGCTTTTACCCGAGCCGGACGGGCCGATGATGCACATCACTTCGCCTTGCTCGACCTCGATATTGATGTCGCGCAGCGCGTGATACTGGTCGTAATACTTGTTCAGGTTGACGGCCTTGACGATGCTTCTCATGGGGCAAATCTCCTCAACCCAAACTTACGAACGCTTGCCGGCGCCGCGGGCAAAACGACGCTCGAGGCGGCTTTGACCAAATGAAAGAACAGTCACCACCGCCAGGTACCAGATGCCGGCCACAATCAGCAGCTCCATGACCCGGGCGTTGGCGTAGTAGATGTTTTGCGCGTTGTGCAACAGCTCCGAGTACTGGATCACGCTGGCCAGGCTGGTCATTTTCACCATGCTGATGAACTCGTTGCCTACCGGCGGAATGATCACTCGCATGGCCTGCGGCAGAATCACCCTACGCAACGCCTGAAGGCTCGGCATGCCGATGGACTTGGCGGCTTCGTACTGGCCAGTGTCGACCGACAGTAAACCCGCGCGCACCACCTCGGCGGTGTAGGCGCCCTGGTTGATGCTCAAACCGAGCAGGGCGGCCGCGAACGGCGTCATCAAGTCGACGGTGTCGATGCTGAACAAGCCCGGAATTGCGATCACCGGGAAAATCAGTGCCAGGTTGAACCACAGCAACAGCTGCAGAATCAGCGGCGTGCCACGAAACAGCCAGGTGTAGGTGATGGCCACGTAGCGCAGGATCGGGTTGGCCGACATGCGCATGATTGCCGTGATCACGCCGATGACCACGCCCAACGCCATCGCCAAAATCGACATGACGATGGTGTTCACCAGGCCCCACAAAATGGCCTCAGATGTGAGGAACTGCCCGATGTAGGACCATTCGATCTGGCCATTGGCAAAGGCGCGCAGCAATGCGGCCAATGCGATCACGATCAACGTGGCAAAAAACATCCGCCCGTAATAACGACGCGGCACGTGCTCGTACTGCGTGATATCGAACTGGTTCTCGGACAACTTGCGCTCAGCTTCCAAGCGCTCCGCCGGGGTTTGGTTCATGGTGACTCTCCAAAAAAATACGTGTTACCTGATCGTTCCCACGCTCCGCGTGGGAATGCCGCCTCGGACGCTCCGCGTCCCGCTGTTCGTGCGTGACTTGGCGACGCGGAGCGTCACAGGATGCATTCCCACGCAGAGCGTAGGAACGATCGTCAGATACGAAACCCGGTGTAGCTTTCAGCCCACTTCTGCTGCTCAGCCAACGCCACCTTCAACCGCCCAATCTGCTCCCGAACCCGCTCCGGCGCCGTCCCGCCCCAACCACTGCGCGCCGCAATCGCCGCCTCCAGGGTCAAGCAGTCCCGCACCTCAGGCAACAACCGAGCATCCACCTCGGCCAGCATCGCCGGCGAGGCTTCCCACAACTCAATCTCATGCTTCTCACAGGCTTGTACCAAGGCACCGGTAATCTCATGCGCCTCTTTAAACGGCACACCGCGCGTGGCCAGCCAATCCGCCACCTCAGTCGCCAAGGTGAAGCCCATCGGCGCTTGCCTGCGCAGCTCTTCCACCTGCACCTTCATGGTCGCGACCATCCCGGCCATCGCCGGCAACACCAACAGCAAGGTGTCCACGCTGTCCAACACGCTGTGCTTGTCTTCACTCAAATCGCGGTTGTACGACAGCGGCAACGACTTGAGCGTCGACATCAACCCGGTCAGGTTGCCAATCAAACGCCCAGCCTTGCCCCGCGCCAGTTCGGCAATGTCCGGGTTCTTTTTCTGCGGCATGATCGAGCTGCCCGTCGCGTAGGCATCGTCCAGCACCACCCAGCGAAACTGGCGCGACGACCACAGGCAAAATTCCTCCGACAGCCGCGAAATATTCACCCCGAGCATGCCCGCCACAAACAGAAACTCCGCCACATGGTCACGGCTGGCGACAGCGTCAATCGAGTTTTCGCACGGCCCGGTGTAGCCCATTTCCTTGGCCGAATGCTGCGGCTGCCGCGCAATCGCCGAACCTGCCATGGCGGCTGCGCCCAACGGCGACAACGCTGTGCGCGCATCCCAATCCACCAGGCGTTGCACATCGCGCAGCATCGACTGCGCGTGGGCCAGCAAATGGTGGGCAAACACAATCGGTTGCGCCTGCTGCAAGTGCGTGAAGCCTGGGCAAATGCTCTCCACATGCTGCTCGGCCTGCTCCACCAACGCTTGCTGCAAACCCAGCACCTCAGTGGTGATGGTGCGCGCGTGGTCACGTAGGAAAAGGCGCAGGTCATTGGCGGTTTGATCGTTACGCGAACGTCCGGCGCGCAGCTTGCCGCCCAGGGCGCCCAGGCGCTCGGTCAATACGCGTTCGATGAAGGTGTGTACGTCCTCGTCATCCAGGGTTGGATGCAGGTGGCCGGCGGCGAAGTCCTCACCGATACGGTCCAGGGTCTCGAGGGTGCGCAAGGTCTCCGACTCATCCAGCAAACCGGCGCGCTGCAATTCACGGGCATGGGCACGGGAGCCGGCCAGGTCGTAGGGCGTCAGGCGAAAATAGCGCTCGGGGCAACGCGACAACGCGGCCAATGCAGCAGACGGGCCGGTCTTGAAACGAGCGCCCCAAAGGCGGTCGGTGGGCTGGGACATCGGTATTCCTCACGCTTGTTTTTAGAAGAGTCGGAGGCAGTAAAAAACTAAAAAGACCTGATCGTAGTGTCAGGTTTTTACGGGTGTTAAATCAGCCTCTGCGTGCTGTTCAACCCGCTATATTCAAGGTTGCCAAGGGCGGATGTTTACGGCCATTATCGCCGCCTGGCTATGTTCAAGGATTGGGTTGAAGCCTGTTGAATATGGCACTTGAGGTCAACGCGTATTATGGAAACCCCACTTTCCACTTCTGGAAACATGCCGCCAAAACCCGGCACTCGGCCGCCGCTGCAACTGAGCGGGCTGGACTTCAAATTACTGCGCGTATTCATGGCCGTGGTCGAAGCCGGCGGCTTCAGCGCCGCGCAAAACGAGCTGAACGTGGGCCTGGCGGCCATCAGCAAACAGATCTCCGACCTCGAAATCCGCATCGGCATGCGCCTGTGCACACGGGGCCGGGAAGGGTTCGGCCTGACCGAAGAAGGCAAGTTGGTGTATCAGGCGTCCATCGAGTTATTTACCTCGGTGGACAGTTTCAGAGACAAGCTTAGTTCGGCGCAAAACGAGCTTATTGGTGACCTTAGTGTCGGCGTAATTGATAACACCGTCTCCGACGTTAATTCGCCGCTAATTACCGCCTTAGGTAAATTACACAGCGAATCACCGAAAATTAGATTGCGCCTGCATGCCTCGCAACTGGACGAAGTTGAACGCGGCGTAGTGGAAGGACGCCTGATCGTCGGCATCGTCCCGGTGTACCAACGCCGCGAAGAATTCGACTACTTCCCGCTGTACGAAGAAAAAGCCCACGCCTACTGCGCCGCAGGACACCCGCTGTTCAACGCGAGCGACATCACGCCAGACGTACTGCGCCAATACGAAGTGGTCAACCACCGCTATGCGATCCACCGCGACAAGGCCAACTTCGTCACCTACGACAGCCAGTCCGCCTCGGCCTCACAGGTTGAAGCCGTCGCCATCCTGATCCTCACCGGCCGCTTCCTGGGCTTCCTGCCGGAACATTACGCCGCGCCCCTGGTAAGGGAAGGGCGCCTGCGCGCACTGTGCCCGGAACAGGTTCACCTGAGCACCGCGTTCAACCTGATCCTGCGCCACAACGCGCCAAGAAGCCCAATGGTAAAAGCCTTCGCAACAGCCCTGGGCGTAGACCTCAAAGCCGCGACATAAACCCCTCCGAACGTCGATCAACAAGCTCACGCAGCTCAAATGTGGGAGCTGTCGAGCCCCAGCGAGGCTGCGATGGGATCGACTCGGTCCACCCGCCGAACTCGCTATTTGTATCGATACATTTTCTGCATAGGCGGCAAGCCATCTGACTTGTATTGTCTTTAACCAACCAGGAGGAGTACGCCTATGCATCAAACAAAAATTAACTCAGGCAACCGAGAACAAACAGTCTGCACCCCAGCAGATTTGCATCTCCCGGCAGGGGCAGCAGATATAACGGTGCGCGCGATGGGCAATGAGCAAATCATTGCTCCAGCAGAAAATACCTGGGACAGCTTCTTCCTAGACCCTGAATTCGTCTCCAGCGACTTCATGCCTGAAAGAACCCAGCCGAAACAGCAGGACCGAGAGTCCTTTGAAGACTAGACCCCCAGCACCCCATGCTAGTGCGCTATCTATCTGGCACCGATCAAATGTGGGAGCTCTCGAGCCCCAGCGAGGCAGCGATGGGATCGCCTCGGCCCACCCGCCGACCCCACCCACCCGCATCACCGCTGCAACTTGCCCTGCTTCTTCTTCGAATGAAAATGCCGAAAATGCGCATCCTGCGCCGCCGCCAACAACTCCCGATCCCCACGCGTATCGCCCCAAGCTCTCAGCCGATACTCGCCCAAATCCCCATACACCGCCTCAAGCCGCAGCACCTTATTCTCACAGCGGCAATTATTCCCCGTGAGCTTGCCCGTCAACACCCCGTCGACCACTTCAAGCTCAGTACCAATCAACTTGATCCCCAACCGATTCGCAAACGGCTGCAACACCAACGCCGGCGACGCCGAACACAGCGTCACCACCGCCCCCGAGCCCAACTCCTGCTCTACCGAAAGAACCCCTGCCGGGCGCATCAACCGCGCCCAATTCTTCTGGCAATACTCCTCAGCCTTCTGCTGCACCCACGCCTTCTCCACCCCCGTCATAAAGGTGCGGATCAACTGCGCCTTCAACTCATCCCGGCTGATCTGCCGCAGCAAAAAGCGCAGCCCAGGCACCGCCAGCTTGACCATCCGGCCATAAAACTCACCGGGGCCAAAGGCAAACTTGAGGAAGGGCACGAAACTGTCGTGATGGGTCAGGGTGCCGTCGAAGTCAAAGACGGAAAGTACTTTGGCGTCAGCGGGGCCGGCTTCGAGCATGTCTGGGTTCACGGGTGGGCCTCGGTCCTATCTGGTATTTTTTGAGCGTTCATCAGGTGTGACAGCAGGAGTTTACTCGCGTGCCAATCTTCCGATCTTGGCGTAAAGCGACTCGGTGAAAGCATCCCGGTCACTCGACCGGTGACAACGCTGATGGCAATTGGGGCACAAGGCTACAGCATTGGTCGTGCGATCCGAACCCTTCTGGGCGAGGTGCTTGACGTGATGTACTTCAAGAAATGGCTGGCCATCAATCCCAGCGAATGGCGCGGGCAAATTGCAACCTTCGCAGACCCCATTCGCAAACTGTAGAACCAGCTTACGCACATGATCGGCGCGTGCGTAAGAAAGACTGACAGTAAACAACTGTCGCGGATTCAGAATGCCTTGTGGCTCAATTACAAGGAAAGGCTTCGAAAAGGGCGGGCGCTCGCCGGGCAGTGGCTTATCTACAGCTGTCAGACCAAGCTCAGCGTGCAGGCCAGGTTTTGTTGCTAGCACCTTGCGAATACGTTCACTCACTCCGGCACCGATGTTTTTCGCAGGCATATAGCCAGTGATACGTCGCAAACCTAGCTGTTCAAATACCGCAGAGATGTTCTGCATGCGATATTCAATTGACGAAGCGCTGCGCAGGTTGAGTGGACCCTCTCGCAGTAACCGGTTCTCATCTGACTTTTTGAAGGCTTGCCCACTTCGTTCAAGCGTCCACATTTTCAGGTAGCCATCGACGGACGCTTCAAGCTCCTGATCGCTCCATCCGGTATTACTTTTTTTCGTATCCATACAGCCGCCGAGGGTAGAAAACCCTCGGACGATACTGAGTAGCCATTATGACGTCTACGAAATTTCCTACGAATCGGTGGGACTTGCCGTTCGTTTGCGTCAGTGCATTCGCTGCTTCATTCGGAAAGGTTGGGTGAGCTTTCGCCACCACGGAGTCTTTGCTGACTCCCTCCGATAGGTCCGATTAACCAGTAAATACGGCATATCCCGAAGTCTTATCCAGCCTTCATCTTGCCAATGCAGCAGGTTCAACGACATCTCCGGCCAATCCAACATGCTCAACAACGGTCGTTCCACCGTTGGTGGCTGACGCTCGTCCCTCAACGTTGGAACTACTTCATGAGTGAGCCAACTACGCAGAAGGCGATTCCCAGGGGTGTAGTGATAGACCAGCAGCGCGTAAGCACCGGATTCGCTGATCATCAGCATTTCTTCGGGCTGACCGTGGAACAGCAGTTTTAGAGTTTTTCGTTGGTCTTCATCGAGCTTGCGAGTCGTGCGCTCATCTAAGCACCACCCCATCAAACGTCCAAGGTCACGCGCACAGAACCACGCTTGGTTTTCTAGAAGGAGGGCGTGTAATTGAAGATTATGACGAGTAAAAACTAAGGCAATTGAAAGCTCGGATGTGAGCATACCTTCAGCATTAGGCAAGTTGAGTAGATATTGGCTAGACACTTCCTATGACCTCTACGTGATTTACAGAAGGGTGGAAACCCAACGTAGAGAGCGGATTTTAAGAAACTCCAACTTGCTTGGCCTCGATACAGCATTCATTCCGCATGATTGGCCATGCGGTTTCTTGACTGTGTGATTGAGGCTAGCAGCTACGTTGGGCGTTTCTTAGGCACCGGTAGACGAGACTATTTAGCATCGAAATTCGTATCAACCTTTCTATGGATGATTTTGGTGTAAGACGGCTCCTATGCAGATCAAAGGAGGCATAAAAAAGCCCTGAACATGTCAGGGCTTCTTAATGTTGCTTGGCTTAGGAATCAATCCCAGCTCAGCGCGCCGCCGGTTTGATACTCGATCACGCGGGTTTCGAAGAAGTTTTTCTCTTTCTTCAAATCCATAATCTCGCTCATCCAAGGGAACGGATTCGTCGTCCCTGGATACTCTTCCTTCAACCCAATCTGCGACAAACGACGATTCGCGATGAACTTCAGATAGTCCTCCATCATCGCCGCATTCATCCCCAACACCCCACGCGGCATGGTGTCACGTGCGTACTCGATCTCCAGCTGAGTCCCTTGCAGAATCATCTGGGTCGCTTCTTCCTTCATCTCGGCATCCCACAAATGCGGGTTTTCGATTTTGATCTGGTTGATCACATCGATACCGAAGTTCAGGTGCATCGACTCGTCACGCAGGATGTACTGGAACTGCTCAGCCACGCCGGTCATTTTATTGCGACGGCCCATGGACAGAATCTGGGTGAAGCCGCAGTAGAAGAAGATGCCTTCCAGGACGCAGTAGTAGGCGACCAGGTTGCGCAGCAGCTCTTTATCAGTCTCGACGGTGCCGGTTTCGAACTTCGGGTCGGAGATCGAACGGGTGTACTTCAAGCCCCAGGCGGCCTTTTTGGCGACCGATGGAATCTCGTGGTACATGTTGAAGATTTCGCCTTCATCCATGGCCAGCGATTCGATGCAGTACTGGTAGGCGTGGGTGTGGATCGCTTCTTCGAAGGCCTGGCGCAGGATGTACTGGCGGCACTCCGGGTTGGTGATCAGGCGGTACACGGCCAGCACCAGGTTGTTGGCAACCAGGGAGTCGGCGGTGGAGAAGAAGCCGAGGTTGCGCATGACGATGCGGCGTTCGTCATCGGTCAGGCCTTCGGGGTTTTTCCACAGGGCGATGTCGGCGGTCATGTTGACCTCTTGCGGCATCCAGTGGTTGGCGCAGCCGTCGAGGTATTTCTGCCAGGCCCAGTCGTACTTGAAAGGCACGAGTTGGTTGAGGTCGGCGCGGCAGTTGATCATGCGCTTTTCGTCAACCGCGACGCGGGCGGCGGAGCCTTCGAGTTCGGCGAGGCCTTCGGCGACGTCGAGTTTGTCGAGGGCGGCCTTGGCGCGCACGATGGCGGCGGAGTCACTGGCGGTGACGGCGCGAGCTTCGATGGCGGCGGCGGCGCCGGCACCGTCGAGGCGGTCCATGTTGGCTTCGGTGGCGTGGCCGGCGTTGGCGCCTTTAGCGGCTACTTCGCCTTCTTCTTCTTTGTCGAATTCGTCCCAGCTCAGCATGACGTGTCGTCTCCTGCGTGAGGGCTCAAAGGTGCCCGTGTGAAACCGGATGGTTGGGTGTTCACACGGCCCTGAGGCCGCGGTGGATCTTAAGGAATCGTTTGTTGCAACAGCTCGCGCAGGCATTAAACGGAATTGGGTAACGGGTGCTCTGCTTGAGGCTGAGGGGCGGAGCGACTGGTGCATGCTCCAGCGGGAGGCCTCAGGTCTGGCTCTTCATCCCAGTGTAAAGGGATATTGCAGGCCCGATTTACCCGCGCATTATAGGGAAAAATTCGACTTTGTGTTGCGGCGGATGGTCACGATTGAGCGCCAAAATGGCTTGGTTTTCGGCCAAGGCGCGTGTTTGCAAGGCTTTGCCGGGGCAGGAATTTTTTGACGGGCGGTGGGATAGTTTTTGGCGGGCTGGGTGAGGCGGGGCGGTGGCGGGTTTTGGGCGGTGTAAAAAGGCTGCAATCGCCATCGCAGGCAAGCCAGCTCCCACCTTTATTGCGTGGTGGGGTGCAGAGAGGTTCTTGGCCGCAAGAACGATTTCTTGCGGCGACCAAGATCCGGGTTTAAACCTGATTCAATAATTATTACCCGTTAGAACAACCATTACCCATTACTTGGTAATTAAGAATATGACGTTGACCCTGTGAGTCTTCATATTCCATTTGCACCGGTACAACCTGGCAGACTTCCGGAACAGTACTCATGGACAATACTTTGGCCACATCCAAGTGTGTGCTGTAGGTGTAATCTTCAACGATCGGGGCGTTCTGGCCGGCCAGCTCGGTCGGGGCCTCGTCGGCCAGGGCGGCGGTGGCGCACAAGCTGCTGAGGGCCATAACTACGAGAGCTTTCATTACTGTATTTACCTTCTTCAGGGCGAAAGGGGTCACGGGGCCCTTGTGAGGCCACGTGTGTAACTTAAGAGTTGGGAAGTTCGGATTAACGTTGCCTTCGTGGGGGCTGTTACGTTGTTAATCGCAGTGTCTTGTTGACGGCGTTGATTTTAGGCGCACGCGTTATATTCATATACCCGTGCTTTTGATAAACACTATTGGCGGTTTTTGTAACAATCCCGTGGTAAAGGTTTTTTCATCCGGCGTGAAAGCCGCGCAGAGCGCGGGCCAGAGCCGTAAATCGGCATGGCAGGGCAATTTGTAGGGGCTTGTTACTACCATCGTCGAATGGTTCTATGGGGGCGCCCCGGCTACAACAGGGCATACAAAAACAACTATTGTCACCGAGGTAAGAAAGATGAGTGCGGCTTCCCTGTACCCCGTTCGCCCCGAAGTAGCAGCCAACACGCTGACCGACGAGGCGACCTACAAGGCCATGTACCAGCAGTCGGTGGTCAACCCCGATGGCTTCTGGCGCGAGCAAGCCAAGCGCCTTGACTGGGTCAAGCCTTTCACCGCGGTGAAGCAGACCTCTTTCGACGACCACCATGTCGACATCAAATGGTTCGCTGATGGCACCTTGAACGTTTCCTACAACTGCCTGGACCGTCACCTCGCTGAGCGTGGCGATCAGGCGGCGATCATCTGGGAAGGCGATGACCCTTCCGAAAGCCGCACCATCACCTACCGCGAGCTGCATGAAGAAGTCTGCAAGTTCGCCAACGCCCTGCGCGGCCAGGATGTGCACCGCGGCGACGTGGTGACTATCTATATGCCGATGATCCCCGAAGCCGTGGTCGCCATGCTGGCCTGTACCCGCATCGGTGCGATTCACTCCGTGGTGTTTGGCGGCTTTTCGCCGGAAGCCCTGGCCGGTCGCATCATCGACTGTAAGTCGAAGGTGGTGATCACCGCCGACGAAGGCATCCGCGCCGGTAAGAAAATTCCGCTGAAGGCCAACGTCGACGACGCGCTGACCAACCCGGAAACCAGCAGCATCCAGAAAGTCATCGTGTGCAAGCGCACCAATGGCAACATCAAGTGGAACCAGCATCGCGACATCTGGTACGAAGACCTGATGAAAGTGGCGGGCACCGTGTGTGCGCCGAAAGAGATGGGCGCCGAAGAAGCGCTGTTCATCCTCTATACCTCGGGTTCCACCGGCAAACCCAAAGGCGTGCAGCACACCACCGGCGGCTACTTGCTGTATGCAGCCCTGACCCACGAGCGTGTGTTCGACTACCGCCCGGGCGAAATCTACTGGTGCACCGCCGACGTCGGCTGGGTCACCGGCCACACTTATATTGTTTACGGCCCGCTGGCGAACGGCGCGACCACGCTGCTGTTCGAAGGTGTGCCGAACTACCCGGATATCACGCGGGTGGCGAAGATTGTCGACAAGCACAAGGTCAATATCCTCTACACCGCGCCGACCGCGATACGCGCGATGATGGCCTCTGGCACCGCTGCCGTGGAAGGCGCCGATGGCAGCAGCCTGCGCCTGCTCGGTTCGGTGGGCGAGCCGATCAACCCGGAAGCCTGGGACTGGTACTACAAGAACGTCGGCCAATCCCGTTGCCCGATCGTCGACACTTGGTGGCAGACCGAAACCGGCGGCAGCATGATGAGCCCGCTGCCGGGCGCTCACGCGCTCAAGCCGGGTTCCGCGGCACGCCCGTTCTTTGGCGTGGTGCCGGCGCTGGTGGATAACCTGGGCAACCTGATCGAAGGTGCGGCTGAAGGCAACCTGGTGATTCTGGATTCGTGGCCAGGCCAGGCGCGCACGCTGTATGGCGACCATGACCGTTTCGTCGACACCTATTTCAAGACGTTCCGTGGCATGTACTTCACCGGTGACGGTGCGCGTCGTGACGAGGACGGCTACTACTGGATCACCGGCCGCGTGGATGACGTGTTGAACGTGTCTGGCCACCGCATGGGCACGGCCGAGATTGAAAGCGCCATGGTTGCTCACCCTAAAGTCGCCGAAGCGGCGGTGGTGGGTGTGCCGCACGACATCAAAGGGCAGGGCATCTATGTGTATGTCACGCTGAAAAACGGCGAGGAGCCAAACGAAGCGCTGCGCCTGGAGCTGAAAAACTGGGTGCGCAAAGAGATCGGGCCGATTGCTTCGCCGGATGTAATCCAGTGGGCGCCGGGCTTGCCGAAGACGCGCTCGGGGAAAATCATGCGCCGGATTCTGCGCAAGATTGCCACGGCTGAGTATGACGGGTTGGGGGATATCTCCACGCTGGCAGACCCAGGTGTGGTGGCGCATTTGATTGAAACGCACAAGACCATGAACGTCGCGTAAGGCGGGCTAGGTGGTGCAGAGCCCCATTTGGCGTGAGCTGGGTGGGGCTTTTTTTTGGAAATTCGAAACCGATGCAAATCCCCTGTGGGAGCGGGCTTGCTCGCGAATGCGGTGGGTCAGCTACACATCTGCTAACTGATACACCGCATTCGCGAGCAAGCCCGCTCCCACATTTGGATTGTATTGGCTGACAGACCGCTATCGCAGGCAAGCCAGCTCCCACCTTTGGCGTGCATACCACAATGATCGTTCCCAGGCTCCGCGTGGGAATGCCGCCCTGTACGCTCCGCGTCTGCTCTTGAGGCGTGACGCAGAGCGTCACAGGATGTATTCCCACGCAGAGCGTGGGAACGATCTATACGTAGGCCAATAAATATCGCTGGCGAAACCGGATCACTGTGGGAGCTGGCTTGCCTGCGATGAGGGTGTGTCAGGCACAGGTGGGTTGGCTGACAGACCGCTATCGCAGGCAAGCCAGCTCCCACCTTTGGCGTGCATACCACAATGATCGTTCCCAGGCTCCGCGTGGGAATGCCGCCCTGGACGCTCCGCGTCTGCTCTTGAGGCGTGACGCAGAGCGTCACAGGATGTATTCCCACGCAGAGCGTGGGAACGATCTATACGTAGGCCAATAAATATCGCTGGCGAAACCGGATCACTGTGGGAGCTGGCTTGCCTGCGATGAGGGTGTGTCAGGCACAGGTGGGTTGGCTGACAGACCGCTATCGCAGGCAAGCCAGCTCCCACCTTTGGCGTGCATACCACAATGATCGTTCCCAGGCTCCGCGTGGGAATGCCGCCCTGGACGCTCCGCGTCTGCTCTTGGGGCGTGACGCAGAGCGTCACAGGATGTATTCCCACGCAAAGCGTGGGAACGATCTATGCGTAGGCCAATAAATATCGACTTCATGCGTAGGACGTTTCTGAATGTTACCGAGACCAGCAAATGTGTAACCCCGCGCCCAATCCTGAGGCAATGTGCTACACCTATGCCCCGAAAACCCGCGTTTTAGACACCCTCAGAAATAAGATTTAACGCCAGACTTGCCGTGCTAGAAGGGTTTGCGAATAATAGGCCCGCAATTTGCAGCATCAACAGGTTTAATATCTTTTGTCTCTGCATAAAAAACAGAGGCTGTCAATGTGCTGGAACCGCTTTCTCAGTGCTTCTGTAAATTGTTGTCGCATTGAGGAAATATCGGCTTCCGGCCTGTCGTTAGAATGCCGATCACTCGCTCGTCGTCTCCAGTATCAATTCGGGGTAGGACGCAGCACCGCTATTCGGTTTCACTTAAGTCGCATCGTGGGCCACGGCTCATTCTGCTTTTTGCCCTATACCGATGGAGTCCCAAGATGAAGAAACTTGTGCTGTTGGGCGCCCTGGCGCTGTCCGTGCTGTCGATGCAGGCTTTCGCTGATGAAAAGCCCCTGAAGATTGGTATCGAAGCGGCTTACCCTCCGTTTGCCTCGAAGGCGCCGGATGGCAGCATCGTCGGGTTTGACTACGACATCGGCAACGCCCTGTGCGCCGAGATGAAGGTCAAGTGCGTGTGGGTTGAGCAAGAATTCGACGGCCTGATCCCTGCGCTCAAAGTGCGCAAGATCGACGCCATCCTGTCGTCCATGTCCATCACTGAAGACCGCAAGAAGTCCGTGGACTTCACCAACCGCTACTACCTGAGCCCAGCGCAGCTGGTGATGAAGGAAGGCACCCAGGTCAGCGACAGCCTGGATGAATTGAAAGGCAAGAAAATCGGCGTGCAACGCGGTTCGATCCACGATCGCTTCGCCAAGGAAGTCCTGGCCCCTAAAGGCGCCACGGTTGTGCCTTACAGCTCGCAGAACGAAATCTACCTGGACGTGGAAGCCGGTCGCCTCGACGGCACCGTGGCTGACGCCACCCTGCTGCAAGACGGCTTCCTGAAAACCCCGGCCGGTAAAGGCTACGCGTTCGTGGGCCCACAGTTCACCGACGCCAAGTACTTCGGCGACGGCATTGGCATCGCTGTACGTAAAGGCGACAAGGCCGAGCTGGACAAGATCAACGCGGCCATCGCAGCGATCCGTGCCAACGGCGAATACAAGAAAATCCAGGACAAATACTTCGACTTCGATATTTACGGCGCTGACCCTAAGTAACTCGTCCTAGCTGTCTGTCCAGAATGGCGCAAGCAACAGAATTCCTGCGGTTTGCGCCATTTTTTCATCCCCCTTTTCGAGGACCTGAATCATGTTGAAAGGCTACGGGGCCGTCATCCTCGATGGCGCATGGTTGACGCTTCAGCTCGCCTTGTCGTCCATGGCCTTGGCCATTGTTCTGGGTCTGATCGGGGTCGCGTTACGCCTGTCGCCGGTGCGCTGGTTGGCCTGGCTGGGTGACTTGTACTCCACGGTGATCCGCGGGATCCCCGACCTGGTGCTGATCCTGCTGATTTTTTACGGCGGTCAGGACTTGCTCAACCGCGTCGCGCCGATGCTCGGCTATGACGACTATATCGACTTGAACCCCTTGGCCGCCGGTATCGGCACCCTGGGTTTCATCTTTGGCGCCTACCTCTCGGAAACCTTTCGTGGCGCCTTCATGGCCATTCCCAAGGGCCAGGCCGAGGCCGGCCTTGCGTATGGCATGAGCAGTTTCCAGGTGTTTTTCCGGGTGATGGTGCCGCAGATGATTCGGCTGGCGATCCCTGGTTTCACCAACAACTGGCTGGTATTGACCAAGGCCACCGCGCTGATTTCGGTGGTGGGCCTGCAAGACATGATGTTCAAGGCCAAGCAGGCGGCAGATGCCACCCGCGAGCCTTTTACCTTCTTCCTCGCAGTGGCGGCGATGTACCTGGTGATCACCAGCGTGTCGTTGCTGGCCCTGCGCTATCTTGAGAAGCGCTACTCGGTAGGCGTAAGGGCGGCTGATCTATGATCTTCGACTACAACGTCATCTGGGACGCCATGCCGCTGTACCTCGGCGGCTTGGTTACCACCTTGAAATTGCTCGCCATCTCGCTGTTCTTCGGCTTGCTCGCCGCCTTGCCTTTGGGCTTGATGCGTGTGTCCAAGCAGCCGATCGTGAATGGCGCCGCCTGGCTCTACACCTACGTGATCCGCGGCACGCCGATGCTGGTGCAGCTGTTTTTGATCTACTACGGTTTGGCGCAATTTGAAGCCGTACGCGAGAGCTTCATGTGGCCGCTGCTGTCCAGCGCCACGTTCTGCGCGTGCCTGGCCTTTGCGATCAACACCAGCGCCTACACCGCCGAGATTATCGCCGGTAGCCTCAAGGCCACGCCGAATGGCGAGATCGAAGCGGCCAAGGCCATGGGCATGTCGCGCTACAAGCTGTACCGCCGCATCCTGCTGCCGTCGGCCCTGCGCCGCGCGCTGCCGCAGTACAGCAACGAAGTGATCATGATGCTGCAGACCACCAGCCTGGCGTCCATCGTCACCTTGATCGACATCACCGGTGCCGCGCGCACGGTAAACGCCCAGTTCTACCTGCCGTTCGAAGCCTATATCACGGCCGGCGTGTTCTACCTGTGCCTGACCTTTATCCTGGTGCGCCTGTTCAAATTGGCCGAGCGCCGCTGGCTGAGCTACCTGGCTCCACGGAAGCACTGATATGGAACGTATCGATCACCTGTTGCCCTGGGGCCACCTGGGCTGCGAGCGCCAGCTGAGCGTGTTTCGTTTCGGCAGCGGCGAGCGCAAGGCCTACATCCAGGCCAGCCTGCACGCCGATGAATTGCCCGGCATGCGCGCGGCCTGGGAGTTGAAAAAACGCCTCACCGAACTGGAACAGCAAGGCGCGCTCAATGGCGTGATCGAGCTGGTGCCGGTGGCCAACCCAATGGGCCTGGGCCAGTTGCTGCAAGGCAGCCACCAAGGCCGTTTCGAAGTCGGCAGCGGCAAGAATTTCAATCGTGATTTCGTCGAGTTGAGCGAGCCGGTTACCGAGCGGCTAAAGGGCAAGCTGGGCGATGACCCGCACGCCAATGTGCGCATGATTCGCCAGGCAATGACCGATGCACTCAATGCATTGCCCCAGCCGAGCAGCCAGCTGCAAGGCATGCAACGGGTGCTGCTCAGCCACGCCTGCACCGCCGATATCGTCCTCGACCTGCATTGCGACGCCGAAGCCGCGCTGCACATGTACGCGCTGCCGCAGCATTGGCCGCAGTGGCGTTCGTTGTCGGCGCATTTGAATGTGAAGGTCGGCCTGCTGGCGGAAGATTCCGGCGGCAGCTCGTTCGATGAAGCCTGCTCGTTGCCGTGGTTGCGTCTGTCGCGGGCATTCCCGAACGCGCAGATTCCACTGGCCTGTCTGGCGACCACGCTGGAGCTGGGTGGCCAGGCTGACACGGGCCGCGACGAAGCGGTCTTCCACGCTGAAGGCATCCTCGCGTTCCTCGCCGAGCAAGGCCTGATCAAAGGCGAATGGCCCGCGCCGCAGCACGAACCCTGCGAAGGCTTGCCCTTCGAAGGCACCGAACTGCTGTTCGCGCCCCATGCCGGTGTGATCAGTTACCTGCGTAAAGCCGGTGACCGGGTTGAAGCGGGCGATGAGATTTTTGAAGTGATTGACCCTCTGACTGATCGCGTGAGCATTGTCTGCGCGGGCACCTCGGGGGTGTTGTTTGCCGTTGAACGGCTACGTTATGCCCAAGCGGGTTTCTGGCTGGCCAAGGTGGCGGGGCGCGAAGCGCTGCGTCACGGGCGCTTGCTCAACGACTGACCACCTGTTTTTGTGAGAACCGACCGCATGTACAAACTTGAAGTCCAAGACCTGCATAAACGCTATGGCAGTCATGAAGTGCTCAAAGGTGTGTCCCTGGCCGCAGCGGCCGGTGATGTGATCAGCATCATCGGTTCCAGTGGTTCGGGCAAAAGTACCTTTTTGCGCTGCATCAACCTGCTCGAGCAACCCCACGCCGGCAAGATTCTGCTCAATAACGAAGAGCTGAAACTGGTGGCCAACAAGGACGGCGCCATGAAGGCCGCCGACCCGAAGCAGCTGCAGCGTATGCGTTCGCGCCTGTCGATGGTGTTCCAGCATTTCAACCTGTGGTCGCACATGACCGCGCTTGAAAACGTGATGGAAGCGCCGGTGCACGTGCTGGGCATGTCGAAAAAAGACGCGCGCGAAAAAGCCGAGCATTACCTGGCCAAAGTCGGCGTGGGCCATCGCAAGGATGCGTTCCCAGGCCACATGTCCGGTGGCGAGCAGCAGCGCGTGGCGATTGCCCGTGCCCTGGCGATGGAGCCTGAGGTGATGCTGTTCGATGAACCGACCTCGGCCCTCGACCCGGAACTGGTCGGCGAAGTACTCAAGGTGATGCAGGACCTGGCCCAGGAAGGCCGCACCATGGTGGTCGTGACCCACGAAATGGGCTTTGCCCGTGAAGTGTCGAACCAGCTGGTGTTTTTGCACAAAGGCATCGTCGAAGAACGTGGCAACCCGCGTGAAGTGCTGGTGAACCCGCAGTCCGAGCGTTTGCAGCAGTTTTTGTCGGGTAGCCTGAAGTAATCAAGGCTGCTTTTGTGCACCGGTTTAGTGCATGCTTCGCAGTCTTGAAATAGATCCCAATCTAATGTGGGAGCGGGCTTGCTCGCGAAAGCGGTGGGTCAGTGAGTAGATGTGTATCTGGCCCACCGCATTCGCGAGCAAGCCCGCTCCCACATTTGGATCTTCACCCGCTTTAGAGATTTGTGTTGGTTTCCGGGCTAGCATTGGCCCTTGTCTTCATTACCGTTACTCGCTTCGGATAGCATTCCATGACCGCCCATAAAATTGGTTTCCTGATTTGGCCCAGCACAAAAGCCCTGACGCTTGCGCTGGCTGAGGAGGCCTTGCGCGTTGCTCAGCGGGTGCATCCGGACGTGGTCTACGAGTTGTCGTTCCTGCTCGCCGAGCCTGCCACCGACGGCGCCTGGCAATTGCCGGGTGAGCCGTGGGCCGGCAAGCTCGAAGGTTTCCAGAAGCTGTTCCTGCTGGCCGACGAGCCGCCGACCGTCATCGCGTCCCAACTGAGTACTGCGCTCAAGCAGTTGGTACGCGCCGGGTGTGTGATCGGCGGCTTGTCAGCCGGTGTGTACCCGCTGGCCCAACTCGGCCTGCTCGACGGTTACCGCGCCGCCGTGCACTGGCGCTGGCAGGACGATTTCGCCGAGCGTTTCCCCAAGGTCATCGCCACCAGCCATCTGTTCGACTGGGACCGTGATCGCCTGACCGCCTGCGGTGGCATGTCGGTACTCGACCTGCTGCTGGCGGTACTGGCCCGTGACCACGGCGCCGAACTGGCCGGTGCCGTTTCCGAAGAACTGGTGGTGGAGCGCATCCGCGAAGGCGGTGAGCGCCAGCGTATCCCGCTGCAAAACCGCCTGGGCTCCAGCCATCCAAAGCTGACCCAGGCCGTGTTGCTGATGGAAGCCAACATCGAAGAGCCGCTGACCACCGACGAAATCGCCCAGCATGTGTGCGTCTCGCGACGACAACTGGAGCGCATCTTCAAGCAATACCTCAATCGCGTTCCCAGCCAGTACTACCTGGAGCTGCGCCTGAACAAGGCGCGCCAGATGCTCATGCAAACCAGCAAGTCGATCATCCAGATCGGCCTGTCGTGCGGTTTCTCCTCGGGGCCACACTTCTCCAGCGCCTACCGCAACTTCTTCGGCGCCACGCCGCGTGAAGATCGCAACCAGCGGCGCAGCAGCAGCCCGTTCGAGTTGTCGTCGGTGCCTTCCGAGCGCGGCTGATTACTCCTCCATCGGCGTTGGGCCTACCACCACCAGCGGCACGCCGTGCTCGTCCACAGTGGCGGCGGCCACCTGAAAATCAATGCCGGTACGCAGGTAGTGTTGCCTGAGATAGCCCACGCTCCTTGGCGATAACTGGTTGTTACTGAAATCGCAATCCTGGCCATAGACCGCCGTCGACTCCAGCAAATCAGCCGGGATTTCGCTGATCAGGTTGTTGCTCAGGTCTACCGTTTCCAGGTCCGGCAGCCTGAAGAGGCCGCGGGGTACTTGGCTGATTCCGGTGTTGCTTAAATGAAGCGCGGCCAATTGCGACAGGTTGCTGATGTCGGGTGCCAGGTTCAGCGGGTTATTGGTCAGGCTCAGGTACTCAAGTTGGGTCATGTCAGCCAGCAGGTTGATGGGCGGATTCAACCGGTCGTCGCAACACCTTGTTCGAGGTGTTTATGGGACGACCCGCAGGATGGATGCAAAAATTGACGGGCCGGGGAGCGATGCGTTCTCCAGGTGCGCCCTCACTTCGTAATGAGATCGAGCGGCTATTTTGGGTGCAGATTGCAACAGGCATCACAAGCGAAAAGGCAGCACATGCCGTTGGCGTATCAACAGCGGTAGGTACACGCTGGTTCCGTCATCGCGGCGGGATGCCATTATTCATGTCGAATCACATATCAGGACGATACTTATCGTTTGCAGAGCGAGAAGAGATTGGGCTGCTTCGAGCGCAAAGTATTGGCGTTCGTGAGATCGCCCGTCGCCTTGGACGAAGCCCATCGACAATTTCACGGGAGCTGACACGAAATGCTGCTACCCGTTGCGGTCGGCTTGAATATCGAGCGTCAGTAGCGCAATGGAAGGCAGAACTGGTGGCCAAGAGACCGAAACCAGCGAAATTGGTCACTAACCCGCGACTGCACCAGTACGTACGCGACCGCCTTGAGGGCAAGGTTCAAGACGCCGATGGTCGTGAGATTTCTGGGCCTCGGCAAGCACCCTTCAAAGGCCGAAATAAACCGCATCGCAGTGACCGTAAATGGGTCAATGGCTGGTCGCCTGAACAAATTGCCAACCGGCTCCAGATCGATTTTCCGGATGATGAATCCATGCGCATCTCTCATGAAGCCATATATCAGGCGCTCTACATTCAGGGTCGAGGAGCTCTCAAGCGCGAACTGGTGAGCTGCCTGCGCTCAGGACGCGCATTGCGCGTGCCGAGAGCCAGAGCGCAGGCCAAAGTGTGGGCACATGTCAGCGAGGACGTCATGATCTCCAGTCGCCCTGCTGAGGTAGAAGATCGGGCTGTACCCGGGCATTGGGAGGGCGACCTGATCATCGGTCTGAACCGGTCTGCGATTGGAACTCTGGTCGAGCGCTCAACTCGATTTACCATGCTCGTCCATCTGCCTCGCGAGAAAGGTTATGGGCTAATTCCCCGCACGAAGAACGGCCCGGCGCTGGCTGGCTATGGGGCTGTTAGTATGGCCAACGCATTGAAGAAGACGGTGACTGATCTTCCCATCGAGCTGTGGCGATCTTTGACCTGGGATCGTGGAAAGGAGCTGTCGGATCACGCTCGATTTACCATCGAGTCCGGAGTAAAGGTTTTCTTTGCTGATCCACATAGTCCATGGCAGCGCGGTACAAACGAAAATACGAACGGCCTTCTACGGCAATACTTCCCGAAAGGCACTGACCTCTCTCGTTGGAGTGCCCAAGAATTACAGGCGGTAGCTCACGTACTTAACACTAGACCTCGAAAAACACTCGGCTGGAAAACACCTGCCGAAGCACTCAATGAGTATCTAAAGTCTGTACAACAATCCAGTGTTGCGACGACCGGTTGAATCCGCCATGTCTGCCTGGGTCAGGGTGATTGCGCATTGCTCCAGGCTCAGGGTCGAGAGCTTCGGCAGCCGCGCGAGGGTGTCCGGCAACTTGCCTAAGGTGCATTGGCTGAGTGTCAGCGTTTCCAGTTGGGTAAAGCATCGAAGCATGCCATCGATGCCGTTGGTGACGCCGCCGCCCTTGATTTCGAGGTTGGAGACATGATCGAACGTTGCGCTCAGCTCCGGCAGCGGGCCCATGGTCGACGTTTCAAGGATGACGGAGTGGGTGAAATGCTCGCCCAGGCTTTCTTCATCTTCTTCGCTTTCGCGACGCCAGGCATCTTCAAGCAAGGCCTTGAAGCGCTGGCGCGCAAGTTGCTCCTCGGCGATGGTCTGCTCGTCCAGCAGGATGCCGAGGACAGGGTGGTGGTCGGGTACATTCAAGGCCCACTGCTGAAGGTCGGTGCCCAGTTGCGCATATTCGGCCTCAAGGCGCGTCAAGGTTGGTGCGACGGCGTCCATGTTGCCGGGCATGCGGAAGATAAAGCGGTCCGCTTCGGTCTCCAGAAAGGTGGGATAAAGGTTCATGAGCCTGGCACGTTCGGTACCGGGGGCCGAGGCGGAGAAAAACTCGCCGTGGGTCTGGCAGTAGGTTTTGATTCGTTCAAGTGCCGGTGGCTCAAGCGGGTTGTCGGAGAGGTCGAACTTCCTCGCGGTGTTCGGGGTGACGCTGAACAGGTCTGGGGGAAGTTGGGTGATTTTATTGTCACTGAGCATGGCTAATTCCAACCGCGGGCGATCTACCGCGCCGTTCGGCACGCGGTCGATGCCGGTGGTGGAAAGGTCCAGCAGGGTCAGGTCGGTCATCGCTTGCACATCGGGTATCAGCCCCAGGGCATTGTTGTGCAGGTCGAGCGCGTGCAAGCCGTGCATGCCGTTCAATCGGTCAAGGCTTTGCGGGGTCAGGGTAATTTCGCAGTCGCTCAGTATCAGGCTGTTGAGCGTAGGCATGGAGTTGAGCTGTGGCGGCAAGTCTCCCAGCGGGATCGACCTGATTTCCAACTGACGCAGGTTGGGGAACCGGTCAAGAAAAGTGTCGATGCCGAGCATGGCGCCGTCGCCCACCAGAGACAGCAGTGAGACATGGTTGAAGGCCATGCCCAGCTCCGGCAGGTCTGTAGGCCCCGGGCCGTAGAGCCTCAGGGTATAGCCGTTGAGTTCGGGAGTGCTGAAGTATTCGTCCCGCTCGGTTTCCCGGCGCCAGCACGCCTCCAGTTGCTCGGCCATCATCCTGCGGGTCTGCACCTCGTCATAGCGGCGCGCGGCGCTCATTTCAAGCTGGGTTTCGGGGTCGATGCGCGGGATCGCGGCCTGCCAGGCTTGCAGGTTCTGGCGCAACAGTTGGCGTTGCTCACGCAAGTAGGCGAGTTGATTGCTGGCGCCGGACGGCAGGGTTTGCAGGTGGTCGAGTATCGTTTGAGCAAGCTCTTCGTTGAGCGCGGGGAATAAATTGCGTACCTGCTCAAGCAGCGGCGGTGGTTCGTCACCATAGTCAGCTTGTGCCCTGTAGCCGTCCATGCCGCCGAGCAGCTTCATGACTTGAGGGTCATACGTCGGTTTGCGAATAGGGTCCGCGCTGAGCAGTTCGCGCAGACGCTTACGTTCGATGGCATGCCGCGCCAGGTACTGGCGCAGGCGCGGGCCTTGATCGATGCCTGAATGAATGGCTAGGCGTTGGGTTTCGGGCAAGGCGTTGAGGATGGCCGAGTAAAAGTCAGTGGGCGCGCCGAGTGCGCCGTCTTCGTCATGGGCGGTGTATTCGCCGGTTTCGCTGCGCACCAACGTGCGCACGATGGGCGCATCGTCGGCACCGATCTGGTCACGCAAGGTGCCGTTGGCCGCGTAGTCCCTGATGACCAGGCGCACCTGCGCCGGCCAGCCCGGCATCGCGGGCAGTGAGTGCAGGGCCAGGCGCTGTGTGTCCAGGCTTTGGTCGCCAAAATGCAGGCCTTCATAGGCGCGACTCAGGCGCACTTCTTCGAAGGCACTGCGTGCCAGCAGGCTCAGGCGCTGGGGCGTGCGCTGCGCGTCCAACTCTGCCAGTTCTTTTGCCGTGGCGCGCTCCAGCACTTTTTCCGCGATGCGCGCAGGCAGGCCGGGGGCGGCGTCCATCAGGCGCTGTGCCCGTGGGTTGCGGGTGGCCTGGTAGGTTGCATAGCGTGATTGAAACAGGGACGCGCGCTTTTGTTCGGCAATCGCCGCAAGTTTTTTACGCAGGTGGGCGGCGCGCATGTCCAGGCTCAGGCGCGAATCGCCGACCGCCGCGCCAAAGGCTTCGGCAGCATCGTTGGGCGGCAGCAGAGTGAGTATCGCCTTGAGCAGGCCGCCGTTGTTCAAGTGGCTCTCGGGTATCTGGAGGGCGGGCAGTTGGTTGTCGCCAAACGCCCAGGCGACGTTCCCTTGGGCATCGATAAATTGCAGGCAGCGGGTTTCGGGCCAATAGCCGTGGCCGGTCAGCAGTTGCAGGTTGGTTTGTGGGTCCACTTTGCCGTAGGCCTGGGGGTCATCGCTGTTGAGCCGGTCGATCAGGGTTTGAATGTCGCGGTCGACCCGCAAGCGGTCCAGGGTGTCCAGCAGCAGGGCCGGCGGTGCTTCGTTATTGACGTGCATTTTGCGCAAGGCGTTTTCGTCGGTGCCGCTGATGTTCAGCGCCAGCGCCTGGTCGGCTTCGCTGATGCCTTCCACGCTGTGACCGAGGCGGCGTAGCAGTGTTTTCTGGTCCCACTGCAGGGGGCGCTCAAGTTCTGTGTGCCAGGCGCCCTGGCCGTTGTGCCGCACGCTCGGGCGATAGGCATCGGGGCGAGACGGGTGCTGGATATGCAAGGTGTCGGCGGCCTGGCCTTTTTCTACCGCGAAGACCTTGGCGTCGTGCCTCAACAGGTTTTTGCGCTGGTACGCGAACACGCCTGCGGTATCGCGATAGGTGCCGGGCGGCACGCGGATCGGCTGTTCGTATGCCGTCAGGTCGGGTTTCCAATAGCGGGTCTGGCCATTGGGCAGTTCTACCGGTTTGAAGCGGTCGATAAAGTCGATGATCGGTTGGGGCAGGGCGTTGCGAAACTCGGCGATTGCAATCGTGCTGCCGGCGGCAAAGCCGCCCAGTTGCACCAGGGTTTCGACCACGCTCACCAGGTGCCCGACGGCCTCGATGCCCAAGCCTTCGCTCCAGTCGATTATGCCTTCGAATACCTCATCGAGCAGTTGATAGGCCATATAGCCCAGCATCAACTCGCCGGCAAACGGCACGAAGGGTGCGACGATCAACGTGACGGCTTCCAGGATTGACGACGCAACATTCACCAGTGAATCCCACAGCGCCCAGCGCGCGTTGCGGTCGACGGTCGCCGTGGCGACGGCGCGGGTGCGGCCGTCGTTAAGGATTTGATTGAGCCTGCGTTGGTACTGGTGGCGCCACAGGTCGTGACCGCCCGGGGTGGCGACAAAGCGTACGCGTGGGTTGTCGGTAGGGGTTTGACGCCAGATCGGCGCGCTGCTGCCCTGAACGTAAGGGTGCCAGGTGATCTGGCCGAGCAATTGGCTCAGGTTGGCGAAGAAGTGGCCGCGCTGGGCGTGGGGCACAAAGCGGCTGAAGAACCGCTGGTAAGGCTCATCGCGCAGTTGGCGCACCAGTTCTTTTTGCATGGCCTGGGACGAGGGGTATTCCTTGATCGGGTGCTCCGGGTCACCTGGCACATAAGCCACCAGGCGTGCTGCACCCCGTGAGAATTCAAGGTCGGGGCCGAACACAATGATGCCGGGCAAGTCCGCGCCCATCAGGCTCAGGTCGTGGTAGCGCAACGCCTGGCCGTCGAGGCGCATGCCGTCCAGGCCGTCGAGCAGGCCCTGAATCAGTCGGAAATAATCCAGTTGCAGGTCGCCGCTGATCAACGCCCATTGCAAGGCAGCCTGCAACTCGGCTTTCTGGCTGCGTTCCACTTTTAGCTGCAAGACGGCGTGTGCGACCGGCTCGGTCATGGCCAGTTGTTCTTGCAGGTAGGCGGCATACAGCGCGCCGATGTCCAGATCGCGGCACAGCTGGGTAAAGGCGCGAATGGACACCACGGCTTTGATGGCTGGCAAGGTGTCGAAGTGGCCTCTGGCGTCCGGGCGGGTGATAAAGGTCGACGCGCTTTCATAGGCGTCGGCCTCGGTTTCCTGGTGTTCGAAGTTGTGCAGGGCGGCCTCCAGCAGTGAGACCGTCCAGGTGCGCGCGGCGCCCGTGCGGAGGGGGAAACCGGGAATCGTCTGGGGGATGTACAGGCGCAGGAAGGTATTGCTTACATCCAGGTCCAGACCGAACTGTGTTTTCAGGGCGAGCCTGAGGATGGGTTCACCAAAGTGCTGGGCATCCTGCACGTGGGCAAGGGCGTTTTCGACGGTGTTTTGCGCGTCCCAGTGGGCGGTGGCCAGGCGTTTGAGTTCGCCTTGGCTGGGGGCGGTGGCGTCGCGCAATGCTTGAGGCAGGCGCGCAACACTTTGGCCCAGCGCCTGGCGGCGGTGTGAGGAGGTTTCGCCGAGCCAGCGCGGGATGGCACTTTTGAGCAGCGCGTAATGCTGGTCGGGCTGAACCGAAAGTTTGGTGTGCGGCGTTTGGTGTACAGAGTCAGGCATGTTGCCAATCCTTGTGCGTGGTTAATGTGCTCAAGTAAATCGGCAGACGGCGCGGGTATGGCGCTATTGGAATATCGCAAGGGGCATGGGCTGATCGGATACCGGAGCGTTATGCCGAAACATTCGCCGCTGGTTTACACTGCGCCATTGCGACGCAATATGTCGCATTGCCGTAAACCCGCGTAAAACCGGGGTTGGCGCTATAAGAAGTTGTCGCTTGGCGACAAGGTGGCGCTGAAAACTGTCCTTACAATCCCTGCATCGTCTGCCAGTTCCAGGCAGGCGTTCCTCTTCAGGAGACTCCGATGTCCGTTGAGCAAGCCCCGGTGCAACGTGCCGATTTCGACCAGGTCATGGTTCCCAACTACGCACCTGCCGCCTTCATCCCTGTGCGTGGCGCAGGTTCGCGCGTGTGGGACCAGGCGGGTCGCGAGCTGATCGACTTTGCCGGCGGCATCGCGGTTAACGTATTGGGCCACGCCCACCCGGCATTGGTCGGTGCACTGACCGAACAAGCCAACAAGCTGTGGCATGTCTCCAACGTGTTCACCAATGAGCCGGCTCTGCGCCTGGCGCATAAGCTGATCGACGCCACCTTTGCCGAGCGCGTGTTCTTCTGCAACTCCGGCGCCGAAGCCAACGAGGCCGCGTTCAAGCTGGCCCGTCGCGTTGCGTTCGACCGTTTCGGCACCGAGAAGTACGAGATCATCGCCGCGCTGAACAGCTTCCACGGCCGTACCCTGTTCACCGTTAACGTTGGTGGCCAGTCGAAGTACTCCGACGGTTTCGGGCCGAAAATCACCGGTATCACCCACGTGCCTTACAACGACCTGGATGCGCTTAAAGCCGCCGTATCGGACAAGACCTGCGCCGTGGTGCTGGAGCCGATCCAGGGTGAAGGCGGTGTATTGCCGGCCGAACTGGCTTACCTGCAAGGTGCCCGCGAGCTGTGCGACGCCAACAACGCGCTGCTGGTGTTCGACGAAGTGCAAACCGGCATGGGCCGCAGCGGCCACCTGTTTGCCTACCAGCATTACGGCGTGACGCCCGACATCCTCACCAGCGCCAAGAGCCTGGGCGGCGGTTTCCCGATTGCGGCGATGCTCACGCGCGAAGACCTGGCCAAGCACTTGGTAGTCGGCACCCACGGCACCACCTACGGCGGCAACCCGCTGGCGTGTGCGGTGGCCGAAGCGGTGATCGACGTGATCAACACCCCAGAAGTGCTGGCCGGCGTGAATGCCAAGCACGAGCTGTTCAAGGCGCGCCTGGAGCAGATCGGCAAGCAATACGGGATCTTCACCGAAGTACGCGGCATGGGCCTGCTGATCGGTTGCGTGCTCAGCGATGCGTTCAAAGGCCGTGCCAAGGACGTGTTCAACGCGGCCGAAAAAGAAAACCTGATGATCCTGCAAGCCGGCCCCGACGTGGTGCGTTTTGCCCCGAGCCTGGTGGTGGAAGAGGCCGACATCAACGAAGGCCTGGATCGTTTTGAGCGTGCCGTGAAGACGTTGACGCAAGCCTGATGGACCGTTCGGCGCCTGGTGAACAGGCGTCGAGCAAAAATTTTGTATGCCGGACCGAATCAAATGTGGGAGCCGGTTTCTGTGGGAGCTGGCTTGCCTGCGATAGCCTCAACTCGGTGAAACACCTGCACCGAGTTGTCTGCATCGCAGGCAAGCCAGCTCCCACAAAAGACTCCCCACATTGGATCTGTGTGAATCCAGATCCTGTGTCCGGCATTTTTCCCTCTGTGAGTTTTTCGAGTTAAGGAGTGACACCATGCTGGTGATGCGCCCCGCGCAAATGGCTGATCTGGGCGAGGTACAGCGTCTGGCTGCGGACAGCCCGATTGGTGTCACCTCCTTGCCGGATGATGTGGAACGCCTGAGCGACAAGATCGCCGCCAGCGAAGCGTCCTTCGCGGCCGAGGTCAGTTTCAACGGTGAAGAAAGCTATTTCTTCGTGCTCGAAGAC
Source organism: Pseudomonas sp. R76 (assembly GCF_009834565.1). Classification (GTDB taxonomy): domain Bacteria; phylum Pseudomonadota; class Gammaproteobacteria; order Pseudomonadales; family Pseudomonadaceae; genus Aquipseudomonas. The sequence continues at coordinate 5,249,489 of NZ_CP019428.1, read as the reverse complement.
ACCGAGACCGGCAAGCTCGCCGGCTGTTCGGCCATCGTCGCATCCGCCGGTTATTCGGAGCCGTTCTACAGCTTTCGTAACGAAACCTTCGTGCACGCCTCCCGCGAGCTGAAGATCCACAACAAGATCCACGTACTGTCCCAGTGCCACGACCTGACCGGCAACAGCCTGCTCACCAGTTTTTATGTGGTGCCGGAGCTGGTCGGTTCGCCGTGGTCTGAACTCAACTCCCGTGGCCGCCTGCTGTTTGTCGCCAGCCACCCCGAGCGCTTTGCCGACTCGGTGGTGACCGAGATTGTCGGCTACAGCGACGAGAACGGCGACTCGCCGTTCTGGGACGCCATCGGCCGCAACTTTTTCGACCTCAACTACGCCGCCGCCGAGCGCCTGTGCGGGCTGAAAAGCCGCACCTTCCTCGCCGAGCTGATGCCGCACTACCCGATCTACGTACCGCTGCTGCCGGATGCAGCCCAGGAAGCCATGGGCCAGGTGCACCCGCGTGCCCAGATCACCTTCGACATCCTGATGCGTGAAGGCTTTGAGACCGACCATTACATCGACATCTTCGACGGCGGCCCGACGCTGCACGCAAGGGTCTCGGGCATTCGCTCGATCGCCCAGAGCCGCGTGGTGCCGGTGAAGATCGGCGAGATGGTCAAGGGCGCCGGCCGCCAGTACCTGGTGAGCAACGCGCAGTTGCAGGATTACCGCGCGGTGATGCTGGACCTGGACTACGCGCCCGGCAAACCGGTGACCCTGGACCTGGAAACCGCTGAAGCCCTGGGTGTCGGCGAGGGCGCAAGTGTGCGCCTGGTCGCGGTTTAAAGAATTGAGTGTCGCGGGTGGCTGCCAGGCAGCGGCCCGTTTGAGGAGATAGCATGATCGTTCGTCCCGTACGCAGCAGCGATTTACCGGCCCTGATTGATCTGGCGCGCAGCACCGGCACCGGCCTCACCACCTTGCCGGCCAACGAAGAGCGCCTGACTCACCGGGTTGGCTGGGCAGAAAAAACCTTTCGCGGCGAAGCCGGGCGCGGCGATGCCGACTACCTGTTCGTGCTGGAAAACGACGAAGGCCGCGTGGTGGGTATTTCCGCCATCGCCGGTGCCGTCGGCCTGCGCGAGCCTTGGTACAACTTCCGGGTCGGCCTGACGGTCAGCGCCTCCCAGGAGCTGAATATCTACCGCGAGATCCCGACGCTGTTCTTGGCCAACGACCTCACCGGCAATTCCGAATTGTGCTCGTTGTTCCTGCACGCCGATTACCGCAACGGCCTCAACGGCCGCATGCTCGCCAAGGCGCGCATGCTGTTTATCGCTGAATTCCCGCAGCTGTTCGGTAACAAGATCATTGCCGAGATGCGCGGCGTGTCCAACGACGCTGGGCGCTCGCCGTTCTGGGAAAGCCTGGGCCGGCACTTCTTCAAGATGGAATTCAGCCAGGCCGACTACCTCACCGGCGTAGGCAACAAGGCGTTTATCGCCGAGCTGATGCCGAAGTTTCCGCTGTACAGCTGCTTTCTGTCCGAAGACGCGCGCAATGTGATCGGCAAAGTCCACCCGGACACCGAGCCAGCGCTGAGCATGCTCAAGAGCGAAGGCTTCAGCTACCAGGGCTATGTCGATATTTTCGACGCCGGCCCGGCAGTGGAGTGTGAAACCAGCAAAATCCGTGCGGTGCGCGACAGTCAGTCACTGGTGTTGGCCATCGGCACGCCGGGGGACGACGCCACGCCGTTCCTGATCCATAACCGCAAGCGCGAGGAGTGCCGCATTACCGCCGCTCCGGCCCGGCTGGCGGCAGGCACCTTGGTGGTCTACCCGCAGACCGCCAAACGCCTGCAACTGGTGGTGGGTGATCAAGTGCGTGCTGTTGCGTTGTCTGCTGCTCGGGAGTCGAAATAATGAATTCGCTGTATATCGCAGGTAGCTGGCTGGCTGGCCAGGGTGAACTGTTTGAATCGCGCAACCCGGTGACCCAGCAAGTGCTGTGGGCCGGCAATGGCGCCACTGCCGAGCAGGTTGAGTCCGCCGTGCAGGCTGCACGCCAGGCGTTTCCAGGCTGGGCGCGGCGCCCGTTGGAAGAGCGCATCAGCGTGCTGGAAACCTTCGCCGCCACGCTGAAAAGCCGCGCCGATGAAATCGCCCGCTGCATCGGTGAAGAAACCGGCAAGCCGCTGTGGGAATCGGCCACCGAAGTCACCAGCATGGCCAACAAGATCGCGATCTCGGTGCAAAGCTACCGCGAGCGTACCGGCGAAAAGAGCGGCCCGTTGGGCGACGCCACCGCCGTATTGCGCCACAAACCCCACGGCGTGGTGGCGGTGTTCGGCCCTTACAACTTCCCGGGCCACTTGCCGAACGGGCATATCGTTCCGGCGTTGCTGGCGGGTAATACCGTACTGTTCAAACCGAGCGAGCTGACCCCGAAAGTCGCCGAGCTGACCGTGCAATGCTGGATCGACGCGGGTTTACCGGCGGGCGTGTTGAACCTGCTGCAAGGCGCGCGGGAAACCGGCATCGCGCTGGCGGCCAACCCGGGCATCGACGGCTTGTTCTTCACCGGTTCCAGCCGCACCGGCAATCACTTGCATCAACAATTCTCCGGTCGCCCGGACAAGATCCTGGCGCTGGAAATGGGCGGCAATAACCCGCTGGTGGTCGACGAAGTCGCTGACGTGGATGCGGCGGTCTACACCATCATCCAGTCGGCGTTCATTTCTGCCGGCCAGCGTTGCACCTGTGCGCGTCGCCTGTTGGTGCCGCAAGGCGCGTGGGGCGATGCGTTGCTGGCGCGCCTGGTGGCGGTGAGCGCGACGATTGCAGTCGGCGCGTTTGACCAACAACCGGCGCCGTTCATGGGCTCGGTGATTTCCCTGGGTGCGGCCAAAGCCTTGATGGACGCGCAGGAGCTGATGTTGGCCAATGGCGCCGTGGCGCTGCTGGAAATGACCCAGCCACAGGATCAGGCTGCGTTGCTGACGCCGGGCATTATCGACGTGACCGGCGTGACCGAGCGCGAAGATGAAGAGCTGTTCGGCCCGCTGCTGCAAGTGATCCGCTACGCTGATTTTGCCGGGGCGATTGCCGAGGCCAACAACACCCAGTACGGTTTGGCCGCGGGCTTGTTGTCGGATTCCGAGGCGCGCTACCAGCAGTTCTGGCTGGAAAGCCGCGCCGGTATCGTCAACTGGAACAAACAACTGACCGGCGCCGCGAGCACCGCGCCGTTTGGTGGTGTTGGGGCCTCGGGCAATCATCGCGCCAGCGCTTATTACGCGGCGGATTATTGTGCGTACCCGGTGGCGTCGCTGGAGACGCCAAGTTTGGTGGTCCCGGCAACGCTAACCCCCGGCATTACGCTGAAGTGAAGGTGACACCGATCTAATGTGGGAGCTGGCTTATGTGGGAGCTGGCTTGCCTGCGATGCAGGCGACTCGGTCTTCCAGTACAACCGAGGTGATGCCATCGCAGGCAAGCCAGCTCCCACAGTTGATCGGGTTTACAGATAGAGAGTAGCGGTGGTGTGAAGACTGCTATTGAAGCCTATAAAAACAGATGTTCGTGGAGCCTCGCCGATGAAATCCTATGAAGTCAATTTTGACGGTCTAGTGGGGCCGACCCATAACTACGGCGGTTTGTCCTACGGCAACGTCGCGTCCCAAAGCAATAGCCAGCAGTCTTCGAACCCCAAGGAAGCGGCGCTGCAGGGCCTGCAAAAAATGAAAGCCCTGATGGACATGGGCTTTGTGCAAGGCGTGTTGGCGCCGCAGGAACGGCCTGACGTGGCGGCTTTGCGCAACCTCGGTTTCAGCGGCAGCGACGCTCAAGTCATCCAGCAAGCGGCGAAGCAAGCCATGCCGCTGCTGGTTGCCAGCTGCTCGGCCTCGAGCATGTGGGTGGCCAACGCCGCCACCGTCAGCCCGAGCGCCGATACGGCGGATGGCCGCGTGCATTTCACCGCCGCCAACCTCAATTGCAAATACCACCGCAGCATTGAGCACCCGACCACCAGCCGCGTGCTGGGCGCGATGTTTGCCGACCAGAAGCACTTCGCCCACCACGCCGCGTTGCCGGCGGTGGCGCAGTTCGGCGACGAAGGCGCGGCCAACCACACGCGTTTCTGCCGTGACTATGGCGAAGCGGGCGTCGAGTTCTTCGTGTTCGGCCGCAGCGCGTTCGACACCCGTTACCCGGCGCCGCAGAAATACCCGGCGCGCCAGACCCTTGAAGCCTCCCAGGCCGTCGCGCGCCTGCACGGCTTGAAGGATGACGGCGTGGTCTACGCTCAGCAGAACCCGTCAGTGATCGATGCTGGCGTGTTCCATAACGACGTGATCGCAGTGGGCAACGGCGAGGTGCTGTTCTATCACGAGGACGCGTTCCTCAATACCGAGCAGATGCTGGGTGAACTGCAAGGCAAGTTGGGCAAGCTGGGCGGTAACTTCCAGTCGGTGTGCGTGCCTCGCGCCCAGGTCAGTGTCGAGGACGCGGTGCGTTCTTACCTGTTCAACAGCCAGTTGCTGAGCCGCCCTGACGGTTCGATGCTGCTGATCGTGCCGGAAGAGTGCCGCGCCAACGAACGCGTCTGGCAATACCTGCAAGGCCTGACGGCATCGGGTGGGCTGATTCGCGAAGTGAAAGTGTTCGACCTCAAGCAAAGCATGCAAAACGGCGGCGGGCCGGCGTGCCTGCGTTTGCGTGTGGCCTTGAATGAAACTGAGCTGGCGGCGGTGAACCCAGGCGTTATCATGACCGCGCCGTTGTACGAGACACTGACCCAATGGGTCGACAAGCACTACCGCGACAGCCTGCGTGAAACCGACCTGGCTGACCCGCAATTGCTGCTTGAGTGCCGGACGGCACTGGATGAACTGACGCAAATCCTTAAACTGGGCTCGGTTTATCCTTTCCAGATCAATTAACGCCACCTCTTTTTACACCCTATGGCTGAGAATTATTTATGACCACCGACACCCTGAAACTGATCCTTGAAGACACCGACGGCACCCAGCTGGAAACCTCCTGCACCCGCGTCGCCGTGGTCTGGCAGGGCAAGGAGATCTGGATCCAGCACGACGGCCGTGGCCAACTGCTGATCGGTGTGGACGTGGAAGAAGGCGACGCCGAGTACGCCAACCTGCTGATGCGCCCATTGGCCACCAACCTGATGAGCCTGCAGCTGGAAATGGAACCGGCCGACGTCGAAGGTGATGACGACGATCACGTCCATGGCCCTGGCTGCAACCACTAAGGAAGCCGCTTATGCTCGCCCTCGGCAAACTGCTTGAACTGACCCTCGCCGGTCGCGAACCGGCGCAAAAAATTCAACTGACTGTCGACGGCGTGCAGATGCGCTGGCTCAGCGAGGGCGCGCTTGAAGTGCGCCCGCCGCAGGCCCAGGACAACGGCAGCGACTTGCTGCTGTCGTCCGGCATCCATGGCAACGAAACCGCGCCGATCGAACTGCTCGACCGCCTGTTGCATGGCATCGCCCGTGGGGAGATCAAGCCCCGCAATCGCATTCTGTTCCTGTTCGGTAACCCCGAGGCCATGCGCCGCGGCGAGCGTTACGTTGAGCTGGACGTCAACCGGCTGTTCAACGGCCGTCACGAACAAAACATCGGCCCGGAGGCCATGCGCGCCGCCGAGCTTGAGCAACTGGCCCGCAGCTTCTTCAGCTTGCCGGGCCGCCCGCGTCTGCATTACGACCTGCACACTGCCATTCGCGGCTCGAAGATCGAGCAGTTCGCGCTGTACCCGTGGAAAGAAGGTCGTCAGCATTCGCGCCACGAGCTGGCGCGCCTGTGCGCGGCCGGCATGCAGGCCGTGTTGCTGCAGAACAAAACCTCGATCACCTTCAACGCGTTTACCTACGAGCAACTGGACGCCGAAGCCTTCACCCTGGAATTGGGCAAGGCGCGGCCGTTCGGGCAGAACCAGGGCGTGGATGTTTCCCGCCTGGAGGCGCGCCTCAAGCAGATCATCGAAGGCACCGAGCCTGCCACCGAGAGCTTGGAAGGGCTGCAGCTGTTTGCAGTGTCGCGTGAAGTGATCAAGCACAGCGACGCGTTCCTGCTGCACTTGCCGGCTGATGTGGAAAACTTTTCGCCGTTGGCGAAGGGCTATCTGCTGGCCGAAGACGTGGCCAAGACCCGCTGGGTGATCGAGGAGGAGGGCGCCCGCATCATCTTCCCGAACCCGAAGGTGAAGAATGGTTTGCGCGCAGGGATATTGATTGTGCCGACTACGGATGCTGGGTTGGCTTGAGGCCCGGTACTGTCTCGGTCAATTGTGGGTGCTGATTTGTGTGGGAGCTGGCTTGCCTGCGATGCCGTCACTTCGGTATGTCAGTCACACAGCGGTGATGCTATCGCAGGCAAGCCAGCTCCCACATAAGCCAGCTCCCACAAAAAACCCAGCTCTGAGGCTGGGTTTTGTGGTGTTGCTTAGACGGCTACGGCACGCGGTTCGCTGCGACGAATAGCGCGAACCTTGTGCAGTGTGTCGGCGCAGGTACGCGCAGCTTCCTGGCCCTTGTGCACGAAGTGCTCGTAGAAAAAGGTGTGGTGCTCAGTGCCCGCATGGAAGTGGTGCGGTGTCAGCGATACCGAGAACACCGGCACTTCAGTTTCCAGCTGCACTTGCATCAGGCCGCTGACCACCGATTGGGCGACGAATTCGTGGCGGTAGATGCCGCCATCCACCACCAGTGCGGCGGCAACGATACCGGCGTAACGGCCGGTCTTGGCCAGCAGCTTGGCGTGCAGGGGCATTTCAAAGGCGCCGCCGACTTCGAAGAAATCGATGTCCGATTCCTGGTAGCCCTGGGCGATCATTTCGGCGAGGAAGCCTTTGCGCGATTGGTCGACAATATCCTTGTGCCAGCAGGCCTGGATAAACGCGACGCGCTCGCCGTGATGGTTTTTGCTTTTGCTGTCGATTGCGGTGGGTTGCATGTTCTGACTCCTGTTTAAGAAAAAAACAGGGCGTTATGAATCGAATGGGATTTAAGGGTACGAACCGCTACGTCATGCAAGCATGAACCCAGCGTGCGGCCCTTAGGTGCCAATCCCGTTCTCTCTTCATCCGGACTATGACCGTCGGCCCCGGGATCACACCGGGTCTGCTGACCTTGTCGCCGTCCTGCGTGAGCAGTTCGAAGCGCCAAGCGCTCGCGGGCTATGCACATTGCGTGCAATTACCGCCGGTGGGGAATTGCACCCCGCCCTGAGAACGTTGCCGCCAGAACCCTGGCGGCGGAGAGTTTTTAACACGGTTTTTCACAAACTGCACGATTGCCGTATCGATAACCTATATCGGTTTGTTTGGTTGGTATTCGATTGAATTCAGCCAGGGCTTGATATTCCGTGGCTTTGCCCGCAGTAATCATCCACAAAAGGAACTTATCTAACCCGTTAGAGGCGCGTTTCATGTCTGTGATCGACCTGCGTAGCGACACCGTGACCCAACCCACCCCCGGCATGCGTGACGCGATGGCCAGCGCCGTCAGCGGCGACGACGTCTACGGCGAAGACCCAAGCGTCAACCACCTGGAGGCCGAACTGGCCAAGCGCCTGGGCTTCGAGGCGGCGCTGTTCGTGCCCACCGGCACCATGAGCAACCTGCTGGCGTTGATGGCCCACTGTGAGCGTGGCGAGGAATACATCGTCGGCCAGCAAGCCCACACCTACAAATACGAAGGCGGTGGCGCGGCAGTGCTCGGTTCGATCCAGCCACAGCCGCTGGAGGTGCAGGCGGACGGCTCTCTCGACCTGGATCACGTGCTGGCGGCCATCAAGCCCGATGACTTCCACTTCGCCCGCACGCGCCTGCTGGCACTGGAAAACACCATGCAGGGCAAAGTCTTGCCGCTGGAATACCTGGCCAAGGCCCGCGCGTTTACCCGCGAACATGGGCTGGCCCTGCATCTGGATGGCGCGCGTCTCTACAACGCGGCGGTCAAGCTGGGCGTGGATGCGCGGGAAATTGCACGGCATTTCGACTCGGTGTCGGTGTGCCTGTCCAAAGGCCTGGGCGCGCCGATCGGCTCGGTGTTGTGTGGCACCACGGCGTTGATCGCCAAGGCGCGGCGCCTGCGCAAGATGGTCGGCGGCGGCATGCGCCAGGCCGGGTCCCTGGCGGCGGCAGGGCTGTATGCCTTGGACCACCAAGTGCAGCGCCTGGCCGAGGACCATGCCAATGCCCAATGGCTGGGTGATGAACTGCGCCAGGCCGGCTACAGGGTAGAGCCGGTGCAGACCAACATGGTCTACGTGGATATCGGTGATCGGGCCCAGGCGTTGAAGGCTTTTGCGGCCGAGCGCGGGATCAAGTTGAGCGCCGCGTCGCGCCTGCGCATGGTCACTCACCTGGACGTCAGCCGGGCACAGATCGAGCAAGTGCTGGCGACATTTGTCGAGTTTTCCCGAAAATGACAGTGCAGACCGTCTAATTGACTGTTTCTATCACATAAACACGCTGTACCACGGGCAAAGGGCCGATATAATGCGGCCCTTTGCCGTCGCTCCGTCTGATGACGTTTAGCACTGGCCTTTGGCCGCAGCCTCCGTGGAAGAACCTAATGAAAAGCGCAGAAATCCGTGAAGCCTTCCTTCGCTTCTTCGAAGAGCAAGGTCACACCCGTGTCGCCTCCAGCTCCTTGATCCCAGGCAATGACCCCACCCTGCTGTTCACTAACGCGGGGATGAACCAGTTCAAGGACTGCTTCCTGGGCCAGGAAAAGCGCGCCTACACCCGCGCCACCAGCAGCCAGAAGTGCGTACGCGCCGGCGGCAAGAACAGCGACCTGGAAAACGTCGGTTACACCGCTCGCCACCACACTTTCTTCGAGATGCTGGGTAACTTCAGCTTCGGTGACTATTTCAAGAAAGACGCGATTACCTTCGCCTGGACCTTCCTGACCGGCGTGTTGAAGCTGCCCAAGGAAAAACTCTGGGTCACCGTCTACGCGACGGACGACGAAGCGTATGACATCTGGACAAAAGAAATCGGCGTGCCCGTTGAGCGCATGATTCGCATCGGCGACAACAAAGGCGCGCCTTACGCCTCCGACAACTTCTGGACCATGGGCGATACCGGCCCGTGCGGCCCTTGCACCGAGATTTTCTACGATCACGGCGCCGACATCTGGGGCGGCCCACCGGGTTCGCCGGAAGAAGACGGCGACCGTTACATCGAGATCTGGAACAACGTGTTCATGCAGTTCAACCGCACCGCCGATGGCGTGTTGCATCCGTTGCCAGCGCCGTCGGTAGACACCGGCATGGGCCTGGAGCGGATCAGTGCGGTGATGCAGCACGTTCACTCCAACTACGAGATCGACCTGTTCACTAACCTGCTGAGCGCTTCGGCCGCGGCCATCGGTTGCGCCAACGACAATCAGTCGTCGCTCAAGGTGGTGTCGGACCACATCCGTTCCTGCGGCTTCCTGATCGCCGACGGCGTGTTGCCGTCGAACGAAGGCCGTGGCTATGTGCTGCGCCGCATCATCCGTCGCGCCTGCCGTCACGGTAACAAGCTGGGCGCCACCGGCAGTTTCTTCTACAAAATCGTTGCCGCGCTGGTGGCCGAGATGGGCGATGCCTTCCCGGAACTCAAGCAGCAGCAAGCCAACATCGAGCGCGTACTCAAGGCTGAAGAAGAGCAGTTCTCCAAGACCCTGGAGCACGGCCTGAAGATCCTCGAGCAGGACCTGGCTGAGCTCAAAGGCACCGTGGTGCCGGGCGATGTGGTGTTCAAGCTGTACGACACCTACGGTTTCCCGATGGACCTGACCGCCGACATCGCCCGTGAGCGCGAGCTGACCGTCGATGAAGCCGGTTTTGAGCGTGAGATGGAAGCCCAGCGTGTACGCGCACGTTCCGCCAGCTCCTTTGGCCTGGACTACAACACCTTGGTCAAGGTGGATGTGGCCACTCAATTCACCGGTTATCAGGCCACCGTTGGCTCGGCCAAAATTGTTGCCATCTATAAAGACGGCAAATCGGTCGACGTGTTGAACGAAGGCGAAGAGGCTGTGGTGGTCCTGGACCAGACGCCGTTCTACGCCGAATCCGGTGGCCAGGTCGGTGACTGTGGCTTCCTGAGCTCCACGTCCGGTCGCTTTGAAGTGCGCGACACCACCAAGACCGGCGGTGCGTTCCTGCACCACGGTGTGTTGGTATTGGGCAACTTGACCGTCGGCGCGCCGGTGGACACGCAGGTCGATGCCGACGTACGGCATGCAACCGCTTTGAACCATTCGGCCACTCACTTGCTGCACGCCGCGTTGCGTCAGGTATTGGGTGAGCATGTGCAGCAGAAGGGGTCGTTGGTTGATAGCCAGCGCCTGCGTTTCGACTTCAGCCACTTTGAAGCGATCAAGCCTGAGCAGATCAAGGCGCTGGAGGACATCGTCAACGCCGAGATTCGCAAGAACACCCCGGTAGAAACCGAAGAAACCGACATTGAGACGGCCAGGAACAAAGGCGCCATGGCGCTGTTCGGCGAGAAGTACGGCGACGAAGTGCGCGTACTGAGCATGGGCGGCAGCTTTTCGGTAGAACTGTGTGGCGGTATCCACGCCAACCGTACCGGCGACATCGGCCTGCTGAAAATCATCAGCGAAGGCGGTGTGGCGTCGGGTGTGCGTCGTATTGAAGCGATTACCGGTGCTGCGGCCCTGGCTTACCTCAATGCGGCTGAAGAACAACTCAAGGAAGCGGCCGGCCTGGTCAAGGGCAGCCGTGACAACCTGGTCGACAAGCTGTCCGCCGTACTGGAGCGCAACCGTGCGCTGGAAAAACAGCTGGAGCAGTTGCAGGCCAAGGCGGCCAGTGCGGCGGGCGACGATCTGTCGGCCTCTGCCCTGGACGTCAAGGGTGTGAAGGTTTTGGCAGTACGCCTGGACGGTCAGGATGGCAAGGCGCTGTTGGCCTTGGTCGATCAGTTGAAGAACAAGCTCGGCCGCGCAGTGATCCTGCTCGGCGGTGTCCATGAGGAGAAGGTCGTTCTGGTTGCCGGTGTAACCAAAGACCTGACTGGCCAACTCAAGGCCGGTGATTTGATGAAGCAAGCCGCCGCGGCAGTGGGCGGGAAGGGCGGTGGTCGTCCGGACATGGCGCAAGGCGGTGGTGTAGACGCCGGTGCCCTGGACGCGGCCCTGGCCCTGACCGTGCCGTTTGTCGAGGCTGGCATTTAAGGCGCTGTTCATGAGCCCATGGTCTAGTCATGGGCTCGCTCCGGTGCTGGAAGATTTGTTTTTATTGGGCGCCCCTTTACGGGCTGAGGCGGCTTAGAAATGGCTTTGATCGTACAGAAATTTGGAGGCACCTCGGTCGGCTCTGTCGAAAGAATCGAGCAGGTCGCCGACAAGGTTAAGAAATTCCGCGATGCCGGCGACGACCTGGTGGTGGTGCTGTCGGCCATGAGCGGCGAGACCAATCGCCTGATCGATCTGGCCAAGGCAATCAGCGGCGATCAACAGCCGCTGCCGCGTGAGCTGGATGTGATCGTATCCACCGGCGAGCAGGTAACGATTGCCTTGCTGGCCATGGCGCTGAACAAGCGTGGCGTGCCTGCGGTGTCCTACACTGGCAGTCAGGTGCGTATCCTGACCGACAGCGCACATACCAAGGCGCGCATCCTGCAGATTGATGACCAGAAAATCCGCACAGATCTGAAGGCCGGGCGCGTGGTAGTAGTAGCTGGCTTCCAGGGTGTGGATGAGCAGGGCAACATCACCACGCTCGGTCGTGGCGGTTCGGACACCACCGGCGTGGCGCTGGCAGCAGCTCTGAAGGCTGATGAATGCCAGATCTATACCGATGTGGACGGTGTGTACACCACCGACCCGCGTGTGGTGTCCGTGGCCCAGCGCCTGGACAAGATCACCTTCGAAGAGATGCTGGAAATGGCCAGCCTCGGTTCCAAGGTGTTGCAGATCCGCGCGGTTGAGTTCGCCGGCAAGTACAACGTTCCGCTGCGCGTATTGCACAGCTTCAAAGAGGGTCCGGGCACCCTCATTACTATTGATGAAGAGGAATCCATGGAACAGCCGATCATTTCCGGCATCGCTTTCAACCGCGATGAAGCCAAGCTGACGATCCGTGGCGTGCCGGATACTCCGGGCGTGGCCTTCAAGATCCTCGGTCCTATCAGTGGCGCGAACATCGAAGTCGACATGATCGTGCAGAACGTTTCGCACGATAACACCACCGATTTCACCTTCACCGTGCACCGTAACGAGTACGATGCGGCGGAGCGGATCCTGCAGAACACTGCGAAGGAAATCGGTGCCCGTGAAGTGGTCGGCGATACCAAGATTGCCAAGGTGTCGATCGTGGGTGTGGGCATGCGTTCCCATGCCGGCGTTGCCAGCCGCATGTTCGAGGCCCTGGCCAAGGAAAGCATCAACATCCAGATGATCTCCACCTCGGAAATCAAAGTCTCGGTGGTGATCGAAGAGAAGTACCTGGAACTGGCTGTACGCGCGCTGCATACCGCTTTTGAGCTGGACGCTCCGGCCCGACAGGGCGAGTGATGCGATACCAGGAAGGCGCGGCTTACCGCGCCTTTCATTTTTTTGTCGGGCGCATGTTCTTTTTGGTGCGCTCGACAATACTTAGGCGGTAGGGCTATGACCTTTGGGTTGTAGGTCGAAGGCCTTTTTTTTGCAGACTGTTGTTCCTGAACTGAAATGCGTGAGGAGAAAGGTATGCTGATTCTGACTCGTCGTTGCGCAGAAAGCCTGATTATCGGTGATGGCGAAATCACCGTGACCGTGCTCGGCGTCAAAGGCAATCAAGTACGTATCGGGGTTAACGCTCCGAAAGAGGTAGCGGTCCACCGCGAGGAAATCTACCTGCGGATCGAGAAAGAGAAGGACGAAGAACCAAGCCTTTAATTTTTATCGTTTTTTATGTTTGCAAACGGGGATGAACGTGGTTAATATACGCCCCGTGTTGCGGAGAGCTGGCCGAGTGGCCGAAGGCGCTCCCCTGCTAAGGGAGTACACCTCAAAAGGGTGTCGGGGGTTCGAATCCCCCGTTCTCCGCCATTATTTGCTTAGTACGTTGCAATCTGGTTTTTTCGCTAAGTTGTTGAAATTAAACGAAAAAATAGCTTTACATAGAGATTGAACGGCCTATAATGCGCGGCAACAAATGCACTCGTAGCTCAGCTGGATAGAGTACTCGGCTACGAACCGAGCGGTCACAGGTTCGAATCCTGTCGAGTGCACCATTTAAGAGTCAGTTGCAGCAATGCAGGTGACTCGGCTTCAACCAGTTGTGATCTGGTCTAAAAACACAATCTGCACTCGTAGCTCAGCTGGATAGAGTACTCGGCTACGAACCGAGCGGTCACAGGTTCGAATCCTGTCGAGTGCACCATACAAACAAAAAGCCCGCCTAGTGCGGGCTTTTTGCCGTCTGGGGTTTGTGTAGGACTTCATCTTTTTCTCGCCCCGCCATGTGTTTTCCTTTCAGCCTGCGTCGTCGCAGTTCATAGATGCAGCCAATGCTCAGCTTCGGCTCGCAAGCGCTTGTTCTTTCCAGTTTTTTAACGTTTAAAACGGCCGGGCGGTGTATCATTGCGCCCGTCAGCCCCGCCGGGGCTTGTGGAATACCTCCATGGACTTACCCAGTAGTTACTCAGTACCCCGTTTTACCAATCATGAATTGACTGATTGATCCTTCCGGCGTGCCCCGCTGCTGGGAGTGGAGTTCGCCTATGACCGAAGTAGAAGTAAAGAAAACACAAGACAGCCTGCAGGATCGTTTGGCTCAGGTTATCGAGCTGCTGCAGCGCCAGCGCGTGGTCGAAGACCTCACGCACCGCCAGGAAGGTCCGCACCACGACCGCGTTGAAAACCTGGTTCACCGGCAAAACCTCGTCGAGTTGCAGCGCAAGCTCGATGATTTGCACTCCGCTGACGTCGCCTACATTCTCGAAGCCTTGCCGCTGGACGATCGTCTGACCCTCTGGCAGTTGGTCAAGGCCGAGCGCGACGGTGACATCCTCCTCGAAGTATCCGACTCGGTCCGTGAAACACTGATCGCCGACATGGACGATCACGAACTCCTGGCCGCGGCCAAGGAGATGGACGCCGACGAGCTGGCTGACCTGGCCCCTGAGCTGCCGCGTGATGTTGTCCATGAGCTGATGGAAGCGCTCGACAGCCAGCAACGTGAGCGTGTGCGCTCTGCACTGTCCTACGACGAGGACCAGGTCGGCGCGCTGATGGACTTCGAGATGGTCACCATCCGCGAAGATGTCAGCCTGGAAGTGGTATTGCGCTATCTGCGTCGCCTCAAAGAATTGCCCGGCCACACCGACAAATTGTTCGTGGTCGACTACGAAGGCATTCTCAAGGGCGTGCTGCCGATCAAGCGTCTGCTGGTGAATGATCCGGAAAAGAAAGTGGCGGATCTGATGGCCAGCGATACGGTGAGTTTTCACCCGGATGAAGACGCCTACGAGGCAGCGCAGGCGTTTGAGCGGTATGACTTGATCTCGGCCCCGGTGGTCGACAAGAACGGCAAGCTGATTGGCCGTTTGACCATCGACGAAATGGTCGACCTGATTCGTGAAGAGAGTGAAACCGAAGTTCTGAACATGGCGGGTTTGCGTGAAGAGGAAGATATCTTCGCGTCGGTCTGGCGTTCTCTGCATAACCGCTGGGCCTGGCTGGCGATCAACCTGATCACGGCCTTTATTGCTTCGCGTGTTATCGGGTTGTTTGAAGGCTCCATCGAGAAGCTGGTAGCCCTCGCGGCGCTCATGCCGATTGTGGCGGGTATCGGCGGCAACTCTGGTAATCAGACCATCACCATGATCGTGCGCGCGATGGCGCTGGATCAGGTCAGTACGGCCAATTCCTCGCGGCTGTTGCGAAAAGAGTTGGCCGTGGGCCTGATCAACGGCTTGGTGTGGGGCGGCGTGATCGGTGTGGTGGCGTACTTGCTGTATGGCAGTTGGTCGCTGGGCGTCGTGATGACGGCCGCCATGACCCTCAATCTGCTGTTGGCGGCATTGATGGGCGTATTGATTCCTATGACCCTGGCGCGCCTTGGGCGCGACCCAGCAATGGGCGCCAGCGTTATGATCACCGCCATGACCGACAGTGGTGGCTTCTTCATCTTCCTGGGCCTGGCGACGATCTTTCTGCTATAGCCCTGCGGCGGGAGCAACTCTGCTCCCGCTTGCTTTCTCCTCCAGGCCTTTCTTTCCCAAATCCCAGGCAAAAAAAAGCCAGCACATGGCTGGCTTCGGCTTTCAACTGCAGATTAATTGGCTTCTGCGGCCGCCTCAACGTCGTGCGCGATAAGCGAGACGAGGGCATTTTGCTGGCGGTGGGAGAGCTGACGAAAACGCTGCAGCAGTTCGCGTTCGTGCAGTGACAGCTCAGGGCTGTCCAGGCGCATGCTCAACTCTTCGCCCAGCGCACCTTCCTGAATGAGGCTTTGTTCCAGGCGCGCGATGATTTCGGAGTTCATGCTGCGGTGATGATTGCGAGCCACCTCGGCAATGCGTTCCCGCATTCCGTCTGGCAGACGTACGACGAACTTGTCAGCCGTACGGCTGGAATAAATTGCCTGTTTCAATGGGCGCATATATTTAACCGGTTAGTTCAGGGGAGCGGTTTTTGGAATTGGCCGCAAGATGAGTGTTAAGACAAGGCTCACGACCAAAGTTCAACCCGAATTGCAAAGAGGCCGCATCATGCCTCAGATTTGACATTTCCTTGGCGTCAATTCTGTGACAAATATTGAACTGCCTAAAGGCTTTATGCCAGCACTCATTTGCATTTTTGCGGACTGGTTTGAAAAAATTTCAACGCGTAATTTTACGAGGGAACTTCTCGTAAGTCCAAGCCGCGAAAGGATTTTAGGCCGTACATCGTATAGCAATATGGCCTTTTGCCCTCGTCTTTAAGACTAGTGGCAATTTGCCGATTTACTAGGGCAAGGCGACATAAGGTAGGCGCAGGCGACGCAAGGCAGGCGTTAGCGCAGC
Source organism: Pseudomonas sp. R76 (assembly GCF_009834565.1). GTDB lineage: Bacteria > Pseudomonadota > Gammaproteobacteria > Pseudomonadales > Pseudomonadaceae > Aquipseudomonas. The sequence continues at coordinate 5,233,470 of NZ_CP019428.1, read as the reverse complement.
ACGGGGTCGAATTTAATGCGGCGGCCAACGATAAGGGTGATGACCAGTAAGCCGGCGAACACGCCGGTGGCGATGAGGGCGGTGGTTTCACCATCTTGAGAGGTGGTGCTCAAGGCAAATACGCCGGTTGCCAGGGTCAGGCAGAGGAATAGCCAGGCGGGTTTGGTCATAAAGGTTTCCTCAGAAAACCCAGTGTTCGGATGCAGGTGCGGCCTGGGTGTCCTGGGTCACACGAACAGGCGATTGCACTGTCGGGGTCATCACCGCCAACTGCGGGCGCTGTTGCAGGTGGTGTGGCACCGGCTGGCTGATTTGCGCAACGTCATCGTGGGTTGATTGGAAATGGAACAGGACCAGTGCGGACAAGGCGAGAGCGTTGAGGCTTAACAGAAGGGCGCTGTTCATGTTCTTGTTCTCCGCAGTGGCTGGGCCGAATGGTTTTATAAGATAAGTATTGCAGGTCCCGTGCCAAACTTTTATTTCAATAAAAACAATGGTTTAGCTATGTTTTAAAGAGGCGTTTCGTTGCAATTTGCAATGCTGGCATTTTGGGGGAGTGCAATTTGCACGATGGCGCCAAGTGTCCGGTTTTACACGGCGAAACTGCGACAGCCCTTACAAGGATCGGCCTACACTCAAAAAGCCAACGGACGACATGACAAAACCTACCTCGGCCGTTAACATGCACGCCGTCCGTCGCCGCGCCTCTGGCCCCCGGCTGTCATTTGTCCCAGTAGCTCAATTGGATAGAGCATCCCCCTCCTAAGGGGAAGGTTGGCCGTTCGAACCGGCCCTGGGACACCATATAATTCAAGGCTTTCAGCCTGAATCTGGTTTCAAATTCTAGCGCTGGGCTATCGCCGGGCTAGCATCAGATAAGCTCACTTGGAATTGGCCCCACAAGCTTGGCATCGACATTCGACGTTGCTTGCGAAGATCCGCGCCTGTACCTGGGCTACTTGACAGTTGTTGCATACAAACGACGTTGGCTTCCACGCTGGGCCAGGATGGTCTATGTCCTTTGCATCGCTGTCGGAAAGTAATTCCGCCACGAAATATACACCGTGCATCTGGGTGGGAAGTTTAGGTGTAGCTGGGATCTCACCGAGGCGAAGGCCATCGGCAGGCACCGCCAGGTGGTCGATCGCGTCGCCATATTCAACGGACAGCAGCACCTTGGCCGGGTCCGCGCGGTCGCGGTACTCGAAGCGCTGCGCTTCTTCGTTCCAGGTGGGAATGCCGGGATGCTGAGAGTGAAAGCGAGCACCTTCACGCTGGCGAATAGTCCTGGAGATGGGCTCGCGGTCGTTTTGTGTGCCTTGCACTCTCATCCATGTCGGATGACCATCGACCATGATGCCTACCTGGCGATCCATGAGCGGTACGAAGGTGACCGGCGGCTTGCCTTTGGCGTTGCACTTCTTGATGAACTCACGCTCGCGGTTCCAGCAGGACACGCAGAGCGTCCCTCCAACGATTCGCGAACCGCCGCGGCCGCACCGCGTGCAGCGCCGGCCCTCATCAGGGGAACCCACCATAGTCCGTTCCCCCGTAACCCGCAGGGCCTGCAAGGGATCGACGCCAGTGGCATGGATCTCACCGACCACGCACCCACGGCAGGCCATGAACCGGACGGCCTCGCGGTCCTTCTTAGCGCCCAGCCAGCGGTTCGCGCAGGTGCCAGTGTCGAGAGTGCCCCGTATCTTCTCGCATTCGAAGTGCCGCTTCCCTGGCAGCAGGTCGTCCCGATAGATGATGCCGTGTGAGCTGGCGTCTGCGCCTGGAATGTCTACCGCGGCGGTCATGACCGTAACTCGCCATTGAGGCCGAGTCGGACGGCGCGTAATTCCGAAGCGCTCATGCTCAGCAGACTGTCATCGGTGTCATCAGCGGCGGTCAGCTCGGCCAACTGCGCCGACAGTGAGGCAAGGGCGGCGTTGGGGGCGACAGGAACTGGTGATGCGCTTCTGGGCACCTGGCGTATCACCGGCTCCTGCAGGGCCCGGCGCGCCATTTTGATCCCGAGCTCGATCACGTCGGCATGGGTTCTGCCGTGTTCGATGGCGATCGAGCGAAGGATCTGGGCCGTGGTCTTATCCATCTCCACGGTCATGCGGATGATGCCCGCAAGTTTCAGGTTATCGCGGCGCTTCTTCTGGCGCTGTTTCGGTGTTTGCGACGTTTTCATGCCGTGCTCCATGATCACATATGCGGAATGTGCTCATGTTCTCCTCACGACTATGCCTGGTCCGTGGTCACGCGACCTTTATCATTAGTGTTCATGCGCTACCGTGGCCTGATAACGGCCGGAACGCCACGAATTGAGGCCTGGACATATCCCCATTTAAACGTCAGCACCCTGTTTGCGCCCTATACGCGCCCTAACCGAAATCGCGTGAACAATAATGCTTTAGTTATCCAGTACATACCCACACTGACCCCCAGATTGTTAATCAGGGCATCTATCGAATGCCTTCTCTTTCGTTGACTCCATCGCATGACAGCGTCAGATCACTGCGCGCCACGGAACAGCGGGCGGGATCCTCACAGCGGCGCGGAGCATACCACCATGACAGATGCCAGCTTCATCCTGACACCCACTGAACTGGTTCAGCGCTGGAGAAACCGTGTCAGTGTGCGGACGCTGGCGAACTGGCGATCAAACTCGAATGGCCCCAGGTACGTGAAAATCAGTGGCCGGGTAGGCTACAAGCTGGCAGATGTCGCGGCCTGGGAAGGCAAGCGCACGGTCGGGGGTACCGGGGACTATCGCTCCTGAACAAAAACCACCATTGGCGCCGCGGGCTGGCACACCCGCCGGCCCTGGCGCCAGGTGCTAGGTATCAGCGCACCCCGCTGACTTTGGGTGTTCCCACGACAGTGCTGATCTGGGGCTCTGCGATGGCATTGCCTGCCGTGTCGCGCAGGGTGAACTCGCCAGACTGATGCACCTCGACGCGGATTGGCTCAGCTGCCCTGCTGGACTCAATCTCACGCTTGCGTCGCTCGATCGCCGGGACGTAATCCGCGTTAATTGGGCCCCACTGATCTTCATCGTAGCCGCCATGATAGCTTTTCAGCATCTTGTCGGTGTTGCTACCGTACTTGGCTTTGCGCTCCTTCATCAGCTCGTCGTACATGTAGAACGCATCGTCGGTATTGGTCGGATCCAGCTGGCGACCGACGCGACCTGAGAAGACGGCTGTGTTAGCCGGCATGATCTGGAAAAGGCCCCGCGCACCCTTGCTGCTGGTGGCGTTGGAGTTGAACGAGCTTTCCTGCGCCATGAGGCCTGCGGTGGTCCCCTCAGGCAAGCCAGCCTTGCGATCGGACTCAGCTGCACGGGCCAGCAGCTCGGGTGTGGCGCCCGACACCCCAGGGGAACCAGATGACGTAGCCCGGGTGTTGGTGGGCAAGGCTGTATCTTGGTCGCGCAGTACTCGGTGAAGCTCTGGGGCGCCGGCCGGCACGTTGTCGAGGGTGTTTTTCTTGTGTTGCTGGCTCTCGGCGGAGATGGCGTCGTCGTATTCCTTTTTCGCTGCCCAGTATTCGTTGCCGAGCGCTTCTTCATCCTCGTTTTGGAGCGCAGTGGCGCCACGCTTCCAGAAGGGTACTTTCTCTGAATATGCCTTCCAGGCGGCGTCCTTCTTCGTACCCAGGCTCGACTCGATGCCGCCAAGACGCTGCTGGTGCTCGGTTTCCCGGGCACGCTGCTCCGGAGTGCCTGGCACGTCCATCCCCGCCAGCTTCAGCACACCCGACTGGATCGAGCTGATCATCGGCAAGCCTTCCTCGGCCAGGCGGATCATTGCGTTGGCGCCGTTAATGGATGCCGTACGAGCCAGCGAGCCATCGGTGTCGTCCTGGTTCTTGCTGGCCGCGTCCTTAGCCATCGCGTCCTTTTCGGTCTCGCTCAGGGAGCCATTGGCCTCGATCTGGCTCAATTTCGAGATGCCCGTCGCGTTGACCTTGCTCGGATCGACACCCAGGCGGCCGAGGCGCTGCACAAGGCCACCGATATTGGCCGATCCGGTGGATTGGAAAGCCGACGCCTGAGCGTAGGACAGGCCGAACTGCGTCTTCATCGCGTTGAGCATCAGCTCCCGCGGCTTGCCTCTGTACTGCTCCTCCAGGTCTTTTAGCAGAAGCTCCATGTTGGTCTTCGACGAAGTCGCAGCGGTGGGAGGCTGGATGCCGTTCTTGGCGTTGTAAGCGCCGATCGCGGACTCAGGGCCAAAGGTGCTTTGGCCGGTGGCGAACAAACCTCCCTCCAGCTGCATGTCTGCCTGGACGGTGTTGAGGCCCAAGCGGCTTTGCAGCGTACGGTTCATGAAGTTTTTGCCGGCTTCGGTGATGCCGCCCTGGCTCACCGCGTTGTCGGCCCTGGCGATCATGTTTGCGTTGTTGGCTGGCGTCGTGCCGGGCAGACCGGACTGCGACAGGCCTACCATCTTCGCTAGCCAGGCCTCGCCGTTCCCGGAGCCGAGGGTGCGCTCGGCTGTGCCTTCCATATAGCGGCTCAGGCCGGACATGACGTCCGCCATGCGAGGCAGCTCGCCGGCCTTGGCGACGCTCTCACCGATCATCAGCGCCAGGCGCTTGTTGTCGTCGACGCTCTTGGTGATGCCCAGGCCCTTCATCTGGCCGAAGAAGTCGACGCCGGCGGACGGATCGAGGCCGAACGATCGGGAGAAGCCTACGCCAACGCCTACCTCGTCGCGCAAGGCGCCCAGGTCCTTGTCGGAGCCACCGGCCAGCTTGGCATAGCGGGAAGTCAGGCCGGTCGCCTCGGTGTCGCTCAGGCTGAATTCGTCCGCCAGGTTGCGCGTATGCCCCTGCAGCTCCTGGTAGTTAACGTTGGTGTCGCCGAGGGTGCGCTTTAGGGTGTCCAGGCTGATGGCGATGTCGCGTGCATCACCGAGCGCACCCAGCAGGCTGGTCAGGGAGCCAACAATACCGCCGACCGCCGCCCCAATAGGGCCTCCGGCAAGCCCGCCGGCGATGGCGCCAGAGGAAATACCACCGGCTAGCCCTCCAACCTGGCTGGCAACGCCGCCAGCAAGCCCAGCTGCTGCACCGCCGGCCGCCTTGCGCCACGAACTGCCGCCAGTGCCAGGGGTACGGCCTTCTTCAGGGTTGCCGCCATCACCGCGACCGCCACGGCCACCGCTGCCAGGAGGGGGGATAGGCACAGCAGCTCCGGCTGGCCCCAGACGCCGCACCATGGTCTCGGCATGGCCGGCACGCTGTTTGGGGTCGGTCCAGACCTTGTCCCAGTCGATGCTCCCGAAGCTCTTGCCGCCCTGACCACCGGCTTCAAGCGCACGTTTCAGGCCTGGAGCCATGCGCACGATGGCGTCGAACTCCTGTTTCATCCGGCGAGCGTCTTCGAGGCTGGTCTTGCTGATTGGCTTGAAGTCGATCCGGTCGGCCTCCTGCGCGACACGGCCCAGGTCGTTGAAGGCGGCTTCCAGCTGCTTGATCTGCTGGGCGATATCCGTCTGGTTCAGCTCGGCTTGAACCGGGATCTTGATGCTCATCGTGTGTGCCTCCCGAGCAGAACTTTCAGGTCATCGGTCAGCTCGGCGCCCACATTCAGCAGGTGCTCCGCCTTCGCGGCCTGTGCGGCAGTGATTTTCTTGCCCTTCACGGCCAGGGCCAAGTCTTTGCGCAGCTCAGCCTTCATCGCTGGCGTGCGCTTCTGGTCGTCGTAGCTGTGAGACTTCGGTTTTACCTTCAAGATGGCCGCCAATTTGACTGCCAAGTCATCCGGAAGGGTTTGACCAGCTGCGAACTGGTGGCAGATGTCCCGGGCGTCTGTGCCGGTGATCTTGCCGGCGCTCACCGCCTCATCCAGCTCACGGCGCAGCTCAGCCATGTCCCTGGGCAAGGGCCTATTCAAGCCATCGGTGGGCACGGCCTTCGCCAGGACGACGGTGCGCTTCTTGGGCTGGGCCAGGCGGGCACGGAGCTGTTCGCGGGTCTCGTCGACATTGGCCTTGGCCAGGATGGGAGCTGTGCGCGGTTTCGTGCCGATGGTTTTGCGGAGTTGATCAAATTTGCCCATGGGTGGGTACCTCGGGCCGCTCGCTGGGCGGCGACCCTGTCAGATGTCAGTGTGTGGAAGCGCCGAGGCTCAGTTCTGCGAAGGCTCGATCCTCGGCCCGCATGCGCTGCTCGGTTTCGAGGTTTCGGGCCTTCAGGATCTCGCCCAGGATCGTCAGGGCAGGGCCCATCAGCTCGGGTTCGCCACGCTCAGCACGCTCAAGGGCATTCGCCAGCAGGAGCGGCGTGGAGTCGTCGATAACCCGCAGGCATTCGCGGGTGGCGATCTCCATCTCGGTCAGCTTCGGGCGACCTGGGCTCGCCTTGTTCCCAGCACCAAAACGGCCGTTGGAGTCGCGGTTGGTAGATGTCATGCCTAACTCCTCAAGCGCCGTAGGTAATTTTGCGGACGATGTTGCTTGCCTTGTACGCGCTGGACTGCGCGTTCTTATTGCCAGTAGCCAGGGATGCGGCCACCAATGCCTGATGGCTCTCGATGAATACCTTTTCAGCCAACTGCATGCGCTGCTCGGCGGCGCGGAGCACGGCTTGGTTGTGTAGGTGGTCAAGGGTGGCTTGGGCGTTGTTCAGGGCCTGGCGTGCGGCGTTCGGCTCGGCGCTGTCGGCCTTGTGCTGGGCGGCGGACAAAAGACGCTGCAGGTCTGCGATATCGCCCTGGATCAGGGTGACGGCGCCGGCGTCGTCTGGGCGGGGGTCGCCAGCGGCGCGGCGCTGCTGGATCGCGGCGATCTCGCCCTGCTTGGCGGCCAGGCGTTCGAGGATTTTGGTGGCCTTCGCTACCAGCGTTTGATGGGTGCCTGACGCTTTATTCACGGCTGCGGTGGCCAGGGCCACGTCATGGCATGCCTTCGCAATGGCAGGGTCACGCTCGATCGCCGGCAGAACCTCGCCAGTCAGCTCAACCAGGTCGGGGCATGTGGTTGCAGCCTCGATCGCACTGTGCTGGCTCTCGGTCAGGGCCGCAGTTGCGGTGCGCACTTCGGCGTCTTCCTGTTCAGCCTGCTCGCGATGGGCTTGAGCCTCGGCACCGCGGGCAGCAGTGATCTCGGCCTCTATGCGAGCGATCTCGGTACGGATCGATGCAGTGTCGTCGCCATCGGCAAGGGCGAGTTCAAGGTCTGTCTGGGCAGCTTCGAGCTGCGATGTCAGGGCGGCAATTGTCGACATGGGTGAAACCTCGGCTTAGCATGAATTTGATGTATCCGCCGTTAGCTCTCGGTAATTTCACCGTTAAGCTTCGGTATTCAAATCATCGCGTCACGACAGTTGCCGAAGGTTAGAAATATGAAGTCAGAAGCAGGCGCGAGCCTGCCAGGTGATGCCCATGCGCAGGCGTTAGCAGCCGGTATCCGGCGGCTGGAGCTGGCAATCGAGCGTGAGTCATGGGGAACGGACAGCGTGGCGGATGCCGACCAGGTCTACGAGTTGCCTGAATATTCCGAGTTGCTGGAGCAGGCCTACGGGAGCGGGTTCGTGCAAGGCTACCTGTCACACGAGGGGTTCGACTTCAATGAGATCAACGCCAGGCCTCAGGGGCAACTGAGCGCCCTGGCATACGCCGAGATATGCCGATACGTGAACGCCCTCTACCGGGCAGAGCGGCACAACTGGGGCTGGGGAAGTCTGGTGCTGGCGGCGATCCAGTCCGGAGCGCTCGGCGTGATCGCGGCACGCCTGGAGACGGGACATTAAGCTGGACCCTTAATCTCCCAGATACTACCCGATGCTCATATCAAAACGGGCTGGCCTTGCCATAGCCCTAATCGCTATTGCAGGGCCCGCCTTTGCCGACGCGCCCAAGACGTTCCAGGAGGCCAAAAAGACTGTCTACCGGATCTATGCCGAACGCCCCGTGGAGGCCTACTGCGGCTGCGCCTACACCGGGAAAGCCGTCGACCTGGAAAGCTGCGGCTACCAGCCCCGCAAGAACGCCAAGCGTGCCAGCAGGATCGAGATCGAGCATATCGTGCCGGCATGGGTGATCGGGCATCAGCGCCAGTGCTGGCAGGACGGCGGCCGGCGGAACTGCACCGCCACCGATCCTTTGTTCAGCCAGGCCGAGGGCGACCTGTACAACCTGGTGCCGGTGGTGGGGGAGGTAAACGGGGACCGCAGCAACTACGCCTATGGGCTCGTCCAAGGCGTGGAGCCCCAGTACGGCGCCTGCGCCATGGCGATCGACTTCAAGGCCAAGACAGCGATGCCCAGGCCAGAAATGCGGGGCTTCCTGGCGCGCACCACGCTGTTCATCTACGACAAGTACGATCTGCGCCTCAGCAGCCAGGACCGCCGCGTCTATGAGGCATGGGCACGCCAGTATCCGGTCACTGTGTGGGAGCGGTGGCGTAATCAGCGCGTGGCTTGCGCTATGGGGGACGCTGGCAATCCCTTGGTTGGGCTGATTGAATCATGCCCAGAGCAGGTTACTGATCGTCAGATGGCTGGTAGCTGAGCTATTCAGTGGAATTACCCTGTAATCATTGGGCCGCTATTCAACTATGAGTTGAATAGCGGGGGGTGGTTAGGGTAGATTGTTTACCTATGTATACATCTCTGGCTGTCCAATCGGCCAAGGAAGCACATCATGAATTTCAAAAATGTCGCTCAGCTTGGTAAGGCTGACCTTGACGCACCTGTTTTCTATGACATGGATCGCATGAATGTTTCGCTAGCGAGCGGAGAGATTCGTGTGCCTAAAGGATTGAGTAGAGAAGCACGACGCCAGTTCGTGCGTGAGAACAGAGCAAATGCCCATAGAGGTTAGACTTAGCACTTATTTTTCCGATCTCTACGATCAGCTCCCAAATCGTGACCTAGATCTTATTGATGCTTTCTGGGAGCACTGCGAGAGCTATGGGCTCAACGGCTGGGAAGGAAAAATTAAACCCAGCTGGTTAGTCCCTTATGAATACGCGGACCGTTCGGTCCGCATCAAGCACGCAAAACTCAATAATCTTTGGCATGCGCACATTGGTTTTCCGACATGGAAACCGTCCCGCAACCCAGATCAGAGCTACAAAGTCTCAGAGTGGGTGGTGCATTTTGTGAACAGGGAATCTGACGGTTACATCAGGCTAGTGGATTACGGTTTCCACAACCCATTCCATCTCCCAAGTTCTCGCGAATTAGCCTGAATTTTAGAGCTCACCTCAATAAGCGTGCACGCCCGCTTTCCGCTTGCAGCCTTCGCGGGTCGGTAAGCGCATGATCCATCGCCACCATCATCGCTTCCATCGGCGCTCGATTGATGGATTACCTGCTCAAGCTTTAGCCCCGGTCTGCTCAGCAGCGCTGGATTTCGCCACTAGCTTCACCAGCCCGGTGCTGCACTTGGCCAGTTTCGCCGTCTGCGCGATGCTGTTACCGGCGGCGCGCAGGCTGAGGATCAATGCGTGTCGGTCCGTATCGGCCTTGCGTCCGGTGTAGACTCCCTTACTCTTAGCGATCGCGATGCCCTGTTCCTGTCGCTCGCGGCGTGTCTCGTAGTCGTCGCGGGCCATCTGAAGAGCCAGGCGCAGCAGCATGTCTTGCACGCTCTCCAGCACCACCTTAGCCAAGCCCTCAGACGCCGCCGCCAGTTCGGACAGGTCGACCACACCGGGGATGGCGAGCCGTGCGCCCTTGTCCCGTATGTTGGCGATCAGCTTCTCGGCCTCGGGGAGCGGCAGACGGCTGATGCGGTCAATCTTCTCAGCGATCACCACTTCGCCAGGCTGCAGGTCAGCGATCATGCGCAGCAGCTCTGGACGATCTGCCCGGGCGCCGGATGCCTTCTCTCGGTACACGCAGGCTACGTAGAAGCCAGCGGCCTTGGCGTTGGTCACAATGGCTTCTTGGCGCTCCAGATCTTGCTGATCGGTGGAGACGCGGAGGTAGACACGGGCGATTTTTGAGGCAGGCATACAGAATGGTCTTGGTTAATTAAGGTATACCCATAATTGCTCGTCGATTACGATTGGTCAATATATTCCTTCTGCGACGCTAAATGACCAACACATTTTTGATCAACCAAACTGACCAAGCCTGGGCAAAATGGGATGGTGGGGCATTGTGTAAAAAGTTCATGGCATAGTCTGTTCGCCGAATTCTGCAGGCTCGCCTGAGAAGTCAATCACTGGCTTCCGGTACCCAGAGCCTGCCATATGGACCATCGAAGCAGGCATTGAGAATTGCCTCACTGCGAATGCTGATGGGGATTAACTCTCCCCAGCGGTTCAACTCCAATGCCAATATCGGCTCAAACGTTGTCCCGTCCCTGCGTTTGATCTGGTCGTACACACGCACCTCATCCCCTCGCTGCTGAACGATGGTTTCCATCCAGGCACCTTCATGCTGCATCTCGGAAACTCTTGCTAGCAACAAACTCATCAGCGGTAGGTACCTGCCATCTTTGACACGGCAATCAATCTCAAAATCTTCGACAACGCTTCGAGCTTGCGAAGAGCTGAAGTGGAGCCGATCTCCATATTTTCCCAGCAGGTAGTTGGCGCGGGTGATCTTTTTATCTGACGTGGGAGGCACCTTGCTTTCAGGGGGCTCCACTGCGTGCACAGTGAAGGCGATGCAGAGCGAGAGCAGCGTCGTGAAGAAGATAGTGAGCGTCCGCATTAGCTATTCCAGTAGGGGGGTGGCCTGTTGATGCTAGCGTCCTTTAAACGGGTAGCGTCGATAGCAGCAGAAAAACTGCGCAGTGCACCCAAGATTATCGTCACGCCGGGGAGAACGGGATGGGCTTCCCTCGCGCGCGCGATCACGCACGCATGCGCACGAGGGCTTGGAAGGCCGGTTTCTGCGCGTTTTTTCTATCTGGCAGACGCAATAAGCGTCATCAGGCCCGAAAGCGCCTCGCCAGCCAGTTGAGCGGGCTGACACCCGATCAAGTGGATACTCTTGGCACGCATCCACTCGCCGCGTTTCCCCATTAATTACTGGGCTTTTTGAGGTTTTGCCCCAAAACAAGTGGATCAAGTGTTCATTTTCCCATTACGGGGGGCTATCGCTTGCACGTGCTATATGCCCCATGCCTCTACCACCTTTTTTATAACTTCCCCCCCTAATAATGTTTTAGATCCACTTGTATCCACTGCCACATGAAAATACCTGTAATTGCTGGGCTTTTTGGGAGTGGATCAATGTCCGGCAGATCCACTTGAGACCCACTTGTGATCCACTTTCATCAAGCAAAAAGAAACCCGCACAAGACGGGTTCATTCGGTGACCTTCAGGAGCCGGTGAGACGCGATCGGTTTCATCGGTACGATGAGGTGGCAATCATCTTCTCCGGTATACGGTACCTAGTGCAGCCATCCAGGATGCGTTTCTGAATGCCCATGCCGTGCAGCATCTGCCCGGCTTCTATCGCCTGCGAACGGCTTGGCTTGTCGTATCCCAACTCCAGCAGTAATTGTGTGGCGGTGATCCAGCGGGCTGCTGGCGCCCTCAAATCGTAGTTGGTGGTCAGCAGCTCCTCAATGGGGCTTACCTGGCGGAATTTCTCGTTGCCGGCGTTCAGCTTGGCTTTTTCGCTCGGTGTGAGGTGCCATTGCTCGCCGCCACGGTAGAGCGACATCACCTCGGCCCACAGCTGCTGCATGTCAATGTCGTGGTCGTGTTTGACCGACTCAACGGCGATAACCCAGAACCGCCCGTTGCCGGTGTCGTCCTTGAGGAATTTTTCGCTGTTTACGCTGGCACAGAAAACAGTGCGGCGCGGATACTCGCTGTCGACACGATCATACGGCCGGCGCAGGCGGTCCGTGGTCTGCGAGATGAAGGCCTTCAAGTTCTCCATGTCTCGGCGCAGGGTTGATTCCAACTCGCCCAGCTCAACGATCCAGTGGCTGACAGCCGTCATGACGCTGTCCTTGCTGTTGGCGTCCAAGCTGACGCCTTCGCGGAAAGCGCAAAGCTCTGCCGGCACCAGGCGGCGAAACCACGAGGTTTTACCCAGATCCTGCGCACCGTGGAGAGTCAGCACGCCTTTGGTCCAGAAGCCTTTGTGCTCAAGGCCGGCAGCGCATGAGATGAGCCAGCGTCGCAGCAGCAACGTCCGGAGCTCGGGGTGGCTGCAAACCAGAGTATCCGCCAATTCCTGGAGGCGGCTCACACCGTCCCACGGCTTCGAATCGATCCACTGTAATACTGGATTGTAGGCGTTCGCGTCCGCGATGGCCTTCACGTACTCGGTCAGATTCTCTCTTGGCAGGCCGCAGTGGGCCGCGATGCTATTCAGGTGCGCCAGGTTGACGTTCTGAGCGTTGTCCGAGGTGCCCCAGATGCCAGGCACGGTCAGCTCGGTTTCCTTGCTGATCATGTTGTAGCGAGCTGTGATCTTGAAGTTGCGCATCAGGGCCGCAAGGTTCGGGATCGTGTTGAGTGGGCGCATCTTTGGGCTCAGGTCCGGAAAGTCATGCGCCTGTAAGATCATCATGCCGTGGATCGATTCTTCGGCGTCATGCTCATCATCGACAGCGCTGGCAGTAGCTGGAGGCCAAGGCGAATTGTCTGGCATCGACTCCTGGCCGTATGCTGGAGCATCGTCCATCACCGAAGCATTCGCCTCGACGGCAGGCGCGACCAGCACGGGCGCCGTCATCTTGGCCGCGGCCTTCGCCACCGCTTTGGCAATGATGGCGGCCACAACCTCGTTGCCCTCGGCCAGCGACAAGTCGTTGAAGTCAGTCGGCTCGCCGGTCAGGTCAGCGAACTGAGGCAGAGCGACGACGCCATTGACGGACAGGGCCGCACGGCTAGCGAAGTGCTTGCCCGGGTTCGGTACCGGGGTCGTAGTCCACTGATCGTTGTCCGCGGCCATGACGATGATGGCGTCTGGCTTGGCCTCGCGGATCGAGTCCGCCACGGCCAGCAGGTTCGAGGTATCGAATGTCACTAGTACCAGGTGCCCAGTGGCCTCGTGGACGCTGGCGCCGGTGGCGAAACCCTCGACGATCACGAACACGGGACGGCCGTCGACGGTCTGCGGCCGGCCTATAGCGTAGAACAGTCCATGCTTCCGGCCGCCCTTGCTGAAATCTTTGTCGCGCGCGCCGTCGCCCTTCCCGAGAATCTTGCCGGCGAAAATAGCCTGCAGCGAGTGGATGTTGCGTGACTTATCGGCGATCGGCACCAGCAGAGCGTTGTCGGTCAACGTGTAGACCTCACCGGTTTCCTCGTTGACGAACTCCCAACTGCCAACGCGCAGGCCGTGAGCCTTCACGCCTTTGCGGACCAAGTAAGGGTGATCGTCGCCCGCCGGCTGAGCCGTGGCCCACTTAGCCTGGGCGCGCGCGGCGGCCTCAGCGTGACGAACGCGCTCAGCCTCAACCTTTGCAGCACGTTGTGCCTCGATCCGCTCACGCATGGCGCGGCGCTCAGCAGCAGTCAGAGGCTTGGTGTCGCGATCTGCCTTCCACTGGACCTTCAAATTTCCCAGTCTCTTGTTGCAACCGAAGGTGCCCGCTGGGTTCTCGTCGATGTGAGCACACAGCCAGCCGTTGCGGCTGCCGAGGCGGTCGCCAGTGACGTGGAAGCGCTCAAGGGTTCCATCCATCTTGAGTTTGTCGGCGGTCTCGATGCCCTCAGCCAGCATGGCCTGAAATAGCGAGTCGATCGCCGCCTGCTCGTGGGTGACCAGGCTCATACGCGCTCACCGCGAGCGTGCTTGTTCAGCAGCTCCACCAGTTGGGAAAAGGTCAGCGTTTTCGGCTTGAGGTTGTCGCGACGAGTCATCATGAAGGCATCGCCGGCGCGGCTGTAAATGACGGCCGGGGCTTTATGGTCGCCAAAGCGTGGAACGCCGTCAGCACCAGCCAGGCGCCATCGGTTGAAGCCTTCGGGGGCCATGCTGGTCGGCACGAACTGGCCGCGCTGGCGGTGGTTGCACACGCGTTGGCCGTAAACGAAGAAGCCACCAGGTGGGCAATCGTTCACGGACTCGGCGCCCAAGCGCTCCGCGAGAGTAGCGAAGAAATCCTCGTCGAAATCTTCGACAAATGGCATCGCCTGGGCTTGCTGTTTGTGGTCGATGATGCCAATATTGCGGCGTTGATTGATCGAATTTGCTTGAGAAGTCATCTCAGTTTGCTCCTGAGGTGCAGAAATAAGTAAAGAGGCCTGACAGGTGGTGCTGTCGGGCTTTTTTGCGTTTAGGCCTTTTGGTTTTGTGCGCATGCTTGGCGCTCCTTGAGCCAGTTTTCGATTACTTCTGGCAGCCAGACCATGGTTCGCTTGCTCAAACGGATCGGCTGCGGGATCTCGCCAGCGTCCATCATTCGGAAAACTGTACGGCGGCTCACTCCGATAATTCGGGCGACCTCGACGACATCAATAGTTGGGCTCATATCGGCTCCGGCGGCTCTGTTAGTGACGTTGACGCGAGATTGACGTCACGACGAGCCACATGCTCTCGTCTAATTAACCAGACATCAATGGCACGATTTGTGAATAGAAGGCCGGCGCTGATCCAATTTGATCAACCGTCGAACGGCTGGAAGCGCAAAAGAGTTTTATGATTTTTTTTGATGATTTAGCTCGAAATCATCACTCATGTTGATGGTTTGCTCGCTGAAGGGGAACCATCAATCTGTCGTCGTCGTGATGGCAATCTTCTGGTGTCGCATAGGCATATCGGCAAACCTCAGTAGCAAGACTTAGCCCGCTCCCCGTGTGGTCATATACAAAGGGAGCGGGCTTTTTTGTCTGTGTTCACGGGACTACCGGTGCAAATGTCGTGATTGCACTATTTTTCCTGTACCGCTGCTCCCGGTATTGCTCCGCTTGCGCTAGTTCGTTCATATGCTCCAGCGCACAAGCCTCGCCAGATTTTGTGATCTTGGCGGGCTTTTTTTGTGCCTGCGGAAGGGGTTAGACCCAGAAGCTTTGCGGAAACACCACGATCAGGCCCAGCGCGAAGCCCGCCAACGTTGTCATGGCGACGATCAGGGCAGTCGAAGGAGTCAGCGCATGCACATCGCGGCCCAAGGTCGCCAGCGCGCTCACAGCTCCTCCCCAAAGTGACGCGCCACAGCTCGTGGGGTCAGCTCGTGTCGGCGGCCGGCGACAATCTTGCCCTCAGCGTCGACGATGCGGAACATGCCCATCCCCCATTCATGCAGCGACATGCGCCCTTGGGGCTTGATCATGCGGCAGCCATGCGCCTTGGCGATCCGGCGGGCACTGTTGATGAGGTCGCGGGTGAACTCGGGGTTGTCTTCGTAGAGGCTAGGCATGCTTCACCCCCTTGCCCAGCTCGCCACGCTCGTAGGCTGCGATGACCGCGTCGTATCCGTGGAAGCCCTTAGAGACGACTCGGCCGGAATGGGCACGGCGAACAACCAGGCCGTCGATGCTGCTGTCGATGATGTTGCCCTCGCGCCAGACAAGGCAGCGGGCACGGGCTTCGGAGCTGACTGCGCACTGCTGGCCGTTGACGCGAACGTTCACGGTGATGCCTGGGGCAGCGTAGGTTGGGAGGCGAGCGTCGTTGCTCAGGGGGGGGGAGTTGGATTGCATGGTGTGCTCCTTCCCTCGACCAGAGGGAGTGCGGCTACGCATGGATTGGTCGACTGGGGAGGGCCAGCACACCCTGGGGTGTTCCATGCGCAGGTCCGCATAGAGGATCCTGCTACTCACACCGATCGACCAAGATCAGGTCAGCCTAGATGGCTGGCGATTCTATTCTGTTGTCCCGACTCGCTCAGCCGGTATGTCCGGCGGTGCGGCTGGCGATGAATCTGGCAAGGTCGGCCAATCGGTATCGCACCAAGCGACCAACTTTGGCGAAGGGGAGGTTGTATCGTCCGGTGGAGCGCCAAACCGCAAGTGTGCTGGCCTTCACTCCGAGAGCGCTAGCAGCTTGCTTATCGTCAATCTGGTGTGGGGGTCTGGAAGGGTCATAGCCGAGAGCGACGGCTATCTCGAGTTTGATTGCCTCGATGTTTGCTGCTGCGGAAATAGTCATTAGGTAAAGCCCCGTATTACTTATGTGATGGGGCTATGGTCCGTAAATAGAAGTCTCTATTCACCGCAACTGCGGTAGGCGTCACCGCAGACGATCTGCCGTCAATAGTTGCGGTGCATCACTCGATTTCTTTGCGCCTGGTATTTGCCTCTGAAAATATCGTTTCCAAATTGCGCTTGCTCAGTCCCCGCAAAGGAAATTTTTCCAAAATACTCTCAACAACTGCGTTCTGGCGCATTCCGTTCAGTCGTGGATGTTCAACGGGAGCTTTTAATAGTTCCAGCAGCACGCTAATTACAATCAGGTGCGAGGATTTGGGGTTCGCCTCTGCTGCAAGTCGGGCGGATCGCTCTATTTCCAATTCCTGTTGCAATAGTTCGATCCCGGTTTTTTGAGAACTGCCTCCCATGCGATTCGCCAAATCCTCAATCGCAGGGGGCCGAAACAGCAGGGGGGTGGAGCGCAAGTCTGCGATGCCCTCAGCTAATAGGCCATCTTCCAGCTCCACGACCAATCGGATGCTTGGCGCATATGGATCGGCGAGATGAGCGCTAACAACTGAATGAACGCCGAGTGCCACAACCGATTGTTTGGCAACCATGAGGTGTAGCCTTGTGGTATCGATTTCCGGAGGACTATCGGCATCAATGCAAGCCTGACCCAGTGTGGCGGCATCTAACTCAACGCCTGTGAGTTCTAGAAGCCAAGCAATCGCCTGGCGGTGATCCAGCCGGTGGAGGAGGCGATAGGCAGATGGCTTACTCACAGACTTTCTCCTTTACGCCTGCAGCGGCGAGTATGGCCAGGGTTGCGGTATTTATCGACTGTCGCACGGGATCCAAGTCCAGGCGCGCATAGATTGCAGTTGCCTGCTGTGTTTTATGGTTCAAGCTTTTACCGATGATCGTCAGCGAGGCGCCCGTTTTGGCTTGCCAACTGCCTAGGGTGCGCCGCAGATCATGAATTCGCAGATCGGTCATGTCATAGACCGCAGGGTGGATACCTGCGACATCGGCTGACGCGCGGTAGCGCTTTTCCGCCCTGGCTGGCGCTTCGGCGACCAACTGTTCGGCGACTTGCCGTTCTTCCATGGTGAGTTTCCCCATGGTTTGCAGTTCATCAAGAAGGCGGCGTACGCTCGCACGTTTCAATACAGTCGTCCAGGCTTTTTTGGGCTCAACCAGATGGCCAGTCTTCCCTGTACTCGGAAAAACGAAAGGCGATTGATTTTTCTGTTTTTCCCGCATACGAAGTATTACGGTTGCTTCCGGCGATAACGTCACATTCTGTGGGGTGCCGTTCTTGGTCATTGGCAGACGCCAAACTCCCTCATCCAATTGCAGATCCCGCCACATCATGGCTTGAACATTCGAGCGACGAGCCCCGGTCAACAGCGCTAACAGGAAGAAATCGCACAGGGTTGATTCATTAATGGCGGCGAAAAGCTGGGGCAGTTCATCCGCTTGGGCGAATCTATCTCGCGACGGCGCGGGGTTCTTTTGGATGCGGCTTGCTGGATTGACGCCACTGAACAGCTCTACGTCCGCTGCGAAGTTATATACCGAGGAAATGACGATGGCTGCACGATCAGCCTGAGCATGGCTTGTTTTGCTTGCTTTGCTATGGATCGCCTTAACATCTGCTCTGGTTACTCCACTCAATTTGCGATTTTTTAGCGGAAGCAGATAGATCCGCAGCACGTCACGATAATTGCGTTTTGTCTTGTCGCTCAGCGGTGTGCCGTCCCTTTTCTTTTTTTCAGCCAGGAACCTCTCAAACGCTTCCTCGAATGTGAGTTCGCCACGCACAGCTCGCCTGGCTTTGGCCGGGTCGGCACCGGCAGCGAACTCTCCAAGGATCACGGCGGCCTCAGTTCGTGCTTGCTCGACGGTCATATCGGGGAAGCTTCCGAGCTTTACCCACGCCATGGATGTTCCGGAACGTTTCACAACATAAAAAGATTTGGCGCCAGTGCTGGTGACCCGCACCGCCAGTTTGGGAATTTGTGTGTCGTATACGGTCAGTCGTTTGCCTGCTTCAGGAGGTTGTAACGCTGCTAAAGCAGTTTTTGTGAGTTTGAATCGTTCCATTAATCATAGCGCCTGGTCTGACAGATACGGGCTATCGCCCGGCTAGCACGGGCTATCAAAATACATGAATAATCGTGCTAGCCGGTAAATCGAAGTATCGTCTGAAAGGCCTATTCTGTATAGGTTTGTGAGGGTCTATTAAGATTGGTATATTGATGGACCTTCAAACTCCTAAGGGGAAGGTTGGCCGTTCGAACCGGCCCTGGGACACCAGATTCAAACTCCAAGAATGCCCCGTACAGATTCATCTGGCGGGGCTTTTTTGTGGGTGCTCGTCAAACACCGGTCGAACCTTGCCGGTGATCGGGGTTCACAGCAGGGGCGCGATGTATTTATCGCAACCTGTGTACCTCGCACGCGGCCATGCAACGTCTGAGCTATTAAGCAAAATATTCCCCGGCACAGCGCATATCGCCTGTCCGGACCCGGCAACCCCGGACTATCATGCCGATAGCCCTGTCTCTTACTGCAAGGAGCCGCTCGGAACGCCGATGCGCCAGATCTGGAAATCTTTTCGAGCCCTTTATTTCGCCTCCTTGATGATGCTGATCGGCTCCGGCCTGCTCAGTACTTACCTCGCCCTGCGCTTGGCGGCTGACCACGTCGACAGCCTGTGGGTGGGTGCGCTGATGGCGGCCAACTACTTCGGCCTGGTGTTGGGCGGCAAGATCGGGCACCGCCTGATCGCCCGGGTCGGGCATATTCGTGCGTACGCCACCTGTGCCGGGATTGTCGGTGCGGCGGTGTTGGGGCATGGCCTGGTCAACTGGCTGCCGGCCTGGATCGTGCTGCGGATGATCGTGGGCCTGGGGATGATGTGCCAATACATGGTCATCGAAAGTTGGCTCAATGAGCAGGCGGATGCCAAGCAACGTGGCGTCGTGTTCAGCGGCTATATGATCGCGTCCTATCTGGGCCTGGTGCTGGGTCAACTGATCCTGGTGATGCACCCCGAGCTCGGCCTTGAATTGCTGATGCTGGTCGCGCTGTGCTTTGCCCTGTGCCTGGTGCCGGTGGCCATGACCCGACGCATTCACCCAGCGCCCCTGCATCCTGCGCCGATGGAGCCGCGATTCTTTATCAAGCGCGTGCCGCAGTCGTTAAGCACCGTATTGGGTGCCGGCGTGATCGTCGGTTCGTTCTATGGTTTGGCGCCGCTTTATGCCTCGCAACAAGGCCTGACGACCGAGCAGGTCGGTCTATTCATGGGCTCCTGCATTTTTGCCGGGCTGCTGGTGCAGTGGCCGTTGGGCTGGTTGTCGGATCGTTATGACCGGGCCTTGCTGATCCGTTGCTTCGCCCTGTGCCTGGCAGTGGCTGCGTTGCCGCTGGCGATCATGACGCGGGTGCCGTTGGAAGTGCTGTTTGTGGCGGGGTTTTTGTGTTCGTTGGTGCAGTTCTGCCTGTACCCGTTGGCGGTGGCATTTTCCAACGACCATGTGGAAGGTGATCGCCGTGTGTCGCTGACGGCCATGCTGCTGGTGACCTACGGCATTGGTGCGAGTGTCGGGCCGTTGTTGGCCGGTGTGGCGATGAAGCTGTTTGGCAGCCACATGCTGTATGCATTTTTCAGCCTGTGTGCGTTGATCCTGGTGTGGCGTATCCGGCCGAAGGCGGTGACCAACTTGCATCAAGTGGACGACGCACCGCTGCACCACGTGGCGATGCCCGACAGCATGTCCAGCTCGCCGCTGGTGGCGTGCCTCGACCCGCGCGTGGATGAGGCGGTGGTACAGGAGCAAATGCAGACCGTTGTTCCGGACCCGGAGCCTGAGACGGATCCGCAGCAACCAACGGATGAGCCGGCTTTTGAAGGGCCGCCCGAGCCTCTGGGCCCGGACGAACACCCTCATGACCTGAGCAGGGCGCGCCCCTGAAAGCAAAAACGGGCAGCTCCCATCAGGAGCTGCCCGTTTTTTTTACCGCGGCCTTTAACCCTTAAAAATCGTCATCCTTGTCAAAGCGCCGCGCTTCACGTTGCAGTTGGTACACAAAGCGTTCCACCTGGCGCTGCACCAAGCCGCTCATATTGTGGAAACGCACGCCGGCGAAGGTGGTGTTGATCTTGTCTTCGAAATGCAGGTAACGCAGTTCGACAGAAGTGGTCATGCTGCCGAAGGGCAGGGCGGCAATAAAGCGATCGTAAACCTGGCCCAGTTGCAGGCGCTCGGAGATATCGCCTTCAAAGCGCAATTTGCAGCCAGTGGCGGAGATATCCAGCAGCTTGCCGCTGATCGGTGCCTTGAGCTTCTCGCCGCCCAGTTCGATGCTGACCAATTGCGCCAGCTTCAGCGCGGCGCGGAATGCATTGCGACGCTGATGGTAGACCACCTCGTCGGGCATGCTGCCGGTGTAGATGCGGTGGCCGCCTTTTTCGCTGATGGTCAGCGTGCCGTTGCTTTCCCAGGCGACTCGCACGCCATCATGAAAGCCTTCGATGCGAAAGGGCTCGCCATTCTCTAGATAGCGTTCACCGTCACGCGGGATCATTTCGTCCAGGGCCAGCGTCTTGCTGTCCCGGTCAACGTCCACCAGGTAGCTTTGGAAGCGTTGGCTGCGTTCATGGAAAGTGATGATCAACGGATCATGGCTTTCTTGCAGCATCCGTAACGTGCCGGCGATTTCCAGAGGCGTGGTGAGCACCTTGGGTGGCTGCGGGGCATCTTCCGCATTAAGGGCGTTGAACACGTTTCTTCCATCTCCAGACAAAATACGACTACACGCAAGAACCGGCATTTTGCCAGTATGTAGCGCGCCTTGGATAGGGCGCGCGGTAAACCGGCGTCAGGCTTGGCTGCGGGTGCTTGGCTTGACCAGGCGTGAGGTGGAGCCTTGGGCGTTGTACAGGGCCGGAGGCTCACCGCCGTGAAGTATGCGCAACTGGTTGGCGGTCGTAGCTTGCTGCAGCTGGATCGACTGACCGTTGAGCAGGTTGGCTTCCTGGCACTGGGCGAGCAATTGATTGAGTGCGGTGCTCTGCGCCAGCAACTGATCGCCAACCGAGGAGTGGCTGGCCAGTTGTGCGAGGCCGTCGTGATCAGCCGGGAGGCCCAGGCTGATGAGAATTTCGCTGCGCTTCTTGCCATGCTGCTCCAGCAGCACGATCAGCGACTGCTTGCGCGCCAGGATTTCTTCCAGCAAACGCATGTCCCGACCGTACAGGGCCAGGGACTCCTCTTTGAGCAGCTCGAGCAAATGTTGCGTCGGCGCCAGATCATCAATGATCAGTTGAAGCAAATGTTCGTCGTGGTGCATGGCTGGCCTTGGGTTTTAAGCGTCCAAAAGCCCTGCGCAGGCCTTTGCCTAGCGCTCGGCTTCGAAGTTAAGCAGCTTGCTGGCTACACGGTTGCTGTCGACTTTATAGCTGCCATCGGCGATAGCCTGTTTCAACTCGGCCACGCGGGCTTTATTGACAACCGGTTGGTCGCGCAGCGAGTCAGTGACCTTCTGCAACTGTTGAGCCTCATTGCTCAGGTGTACGGATTCCCCGCTTTGGCTGGCGCCGGCCTGTTCTGCTTTGGCGGCAGGGGCTGGTTGGGCCTTGGCTTCTACGCTGTCCTTGGCACCGCTGGTACGCGTGTTGCCGGGCAACGCCGGGGTGTTATTTAAACGACTGAAATCAATGACCATGTTAAAAAAACCTCTGGGTATTTGGACGCTTGCCATGTTTTCGGCCATACCCGGACAAACTTTAGGCTCGATTGACAAAAACCTGCACGTGCACACATCGTGCGCACAGTGTAGGAAAAGCAGGCGTCCTATGCCAGTGAACTATAAAGCAACCTCAACTTGCCCGGGGGCCGTCACTTGCGCCTTGATCACACGGTTGGAGTTGAGGTTTTTGACCCTGATCTGTTCGCTCATGCCGCCATTGGACAGCGCTTCACCCGGCATCTTTACCGTCAGCCCGCCACTGCTGGCGGAAATGACCACCTGATCGCCTTTGCGAATCACCTCGGCCTGCTCAAGATGGACCAGCGTGATGACTTGGTCAGTGACCATTGGTCGGGTAAGTTTTTGCCCAACTGCCTGGTCGAGCGAGGTGAGGTAGCCCTGATTGATCAGGCTGATATCCCGTTCACGCATGGCCACGTCGTCGAACCCGATAATGCCGGTGCGCTTCAGCGGCCGCGTCACCACGACCACATCGCGGAACAGCTTGACCTGCGCCGGTACGAACACAGTCCAGGGCGAAGCGCCTTCGCAGCGCACTTTAACCGTCACACGGCCGATGGGCTGGGCCGGGCTTTCCAGCGTGGCTGTCAATTCCTTGTCGCACATTGGCATGCGCAGGCGTGGGTCCAGTTGGCTGACCTGTATTTCATAACGCCCAGGCGTCTGCGTGGTTGCCAGATAATCTTCTACAGTGAACTCAAGAAAGCCTTGAGTGACGCCGATAAGGAGATCAGGCAAGGTGGCATTCTCTGCACGGGCCGTGGTGCCTGAGCCCACGGCAAACAAAGCCAGCGTGACGCAGAGCAATCTGCAGTAACGTTGGAGGTTGGGGCGTCGGGAAACTGTCGTTTTGATATCCATAAACTAATAAATAGCAAAGCTCGTGCCGTTTAGTGTTGGGTGCGCGTCGCACTCCCAAAGGTTTTAGCGTAGGAGTCAGGGCATGGCAGGAGTAATGGATTCAGTAAACCAGCGTACACAGCTGGTGGGGCAGAATCGCCTGGAGCTGTTGCTTTTTCGCCTGGATGGCAAGCAGCTATATGGCATCAATGTGTTTAAGGTGCGGGAAGTGTTGCAGTGCCCCAAGCTGACCATAATGCCCAAATCCAGCCCCGTGGTCTGTGGCGTGGCCAATATCCGTGGCGCGACCATCCCGATTCTTGACCTGGCCATGGCCACCGGTTCCGCCGGTTTGCAGGACCGCCAGAGCCCGTTCGTGATCATCACCGAGTACAACACCAAGACCCAGGGTTTCCTGGTGCGCTCGGTGGAGCGCATCGTCAACATGAACTGGGAAGAGATCCATCCGCCGCCCAAGGGCACCGGGCGCGATCACTACCTCACGGCGGTGACGCGGGTCGATAACCAATTGGTTGAAATCATCGACGTGGAGAAAATCCTCGCCGAAGTGGCGCCTACCTCCGAATCGATCTCGGTGGGTGTGGTGGACGCCGAGACGGCGCACAAGGCGATTTCTCTGCGCGTGCTGACCGTGGACGATTCCTCGGTGGCGCGTAAGCAGGTGAGCCGCTGCCTGCAAACTGTCGGCGTGGAAGTGGTAGCCCTCAACGACGGGCGCCAGGCCCTGGATTACTTGCGCAAACTGGTAGATGAAGGCAAGAAGCCTGAAGAAGAATTCTTGATGATGATCTCCGACATTGAAATGCCGGAAATGGACGGTTACACCCTCACGGCCGAGATACGCAACGATCCACGCATGCAAAAATTACATATCATCCTGCATACTTCGTTGTCGGGTGTATTCAATCAGGCGATGGTCAAGAAGGTCGGTGCCGATGACTTTTTGGCCAAGTTCCGCCCTGATGACCTGGCATCCCGGGTAGTCGACCGGATCAAGGCAGCAGATCACGGCTAAGGGGAGTTCCCCTGGCGGTCACACGATTTAAGAGGCGGTATCATTGTCTACGGGTAATTTGGATTTCGAACAGTTCCGGGTCTTCCTGGAAAAAGCCTGTGGCATATTGCTCGGTGAAAACAAGCAGTACCTGGTATCCAGCCGTCTCAACAAACTGATGGAGCAGCAGGGCATCAAGTCCCTGGGTGAGTTGGTACAGCGCATCCAGGGCCAGCCGCGCAGCGGGCTCAAGGAAATGGTGGTGGACGCCATGACCACCAATGAAACCTTGTGGTTTCGCGATACCTACCCCTTTGAGGTGCTCAAGAGCAAAGTGCTGCCGGAGGCCATCAAGGCCAGCCCGGGCCAGCGCCTGCGTATCTGGTCGGCGGCGTGCTCGTCGGGGCAGGAACCGTACTCGATCTCGATGTCCATCGACGAGTTCGAGCGCACGAACATGGGCCAGTTGAAGGCGGGTGCGCAAATTGTTGCCACTGACTTGTCCGGCACCATGCTCACCAACTGCAAGACCGGCGAGTACGACAGCCTGGCCCTGGGCCGTGGTTTGTCCCAG
Source organism: Pseudomonas sp. R76 (assembly GCF_009834565.1). Lineage (GTDB taxonomy): Bacteria > Pseudomonadota > Gammaproteobacteria > Pseudomonadales > Pseudomonadaceae > Aquipseudomonas. The sequence continues at coordinate 5,209,252 of NZ_CP019428.1, read as the reverse complement.
GAGCGCCTGCAACGCTACTTCGACCCGAAAGGGGCTGGGCGCTGGGCGGTCAAGGCGCCGATCAAGAGTCGGGTGGAGTTCCGCTCGTTCAACCTGCTCGACAGCTACGCCAGCCTGGGCAAGTTCGACATGGTGTTCTGCCGCAACGTGCTGATCTACTTCTCGGCTGAAGTGAAGAAGGACATTCTGTTGCGTATCCACGGTACGCTCAAACGCGGAGGTTACTTGTTCCTCGGCGCGTCCGAGGCGCTGAACGGCTTGCCGGATCATTACCAGATGGTGCAGTGCAGCCCCGGTATCATTTACCAGGCCAAGTGAGCGGTTTTTGTATATAAAAAACGGGAGCCCCGACAAGGGGCTCCCGTTTTTTTATGCGCGCAAGCGGTTGGCAGTGCCGCGTCGGCCGACGTCAGGGGCGGGGTGTCATTCGGATATTGCTCAGGGATAGACCATGAAGCCCGTTGGGCACTGCATCATTAAAGATACCTAGCCGCACATCGCCTGTGGTGGTGGCAGTGAAGGTCCCGGTCCCGGTTTGCGGCTGGCCTAGCGTAAGGTTTTGTACATTTGCACCAATGCGGGTGCCGTTCATCGTCATGTACAGGGTTGAACCATCGCTGGTGGCCGCGCTGCCAATGGCGACAAAGCTGCAATCGTATGTGCGCCCTGCAACCACCGGCACGGGGCGGGTGATGATGTGGGCGCGGGTCGCCGTGAAGTGGGTCGGGGCAAGGCGCACGGTCGAATTGAGCACGTGCAGCAGACCGCCCGTATAAGGCCCCTGGGCTACCCAGCCTTGGAAACCGTTGCTGAAGTCCCAAACGGTGCCTGGCGTTGGCACGATGATGATGGGGAGCTTGTTGATGAGTACTCTCGCTGTCGGTGCGGAGGTTCTTGGCTGTCCAGTGCGCTGGATGCTCAGCAGCAAATGCAAGACGTTGCCTGCGCTCATTTCTACTATGGATTTAGGTATCAGAAGCTCGATTTGGGGGGCGTTCTGGGGAATTTGAAAGCTCTGGTTATGCTCGCCGCCAAAGATGGAGCTGCTCAGGGTCAAATAGACCCTGTCTCCGTTTTCGACAGGGAAGTTGAGCGTCAACCTGGCAACATCGCCGACAATAAGCGTGGTGTTCAGATTCGCGATTGGGGTCGCTGAATCTTGCTCGTTGAATCGTGGAGACGGGATGATCAACATTGTTAACCTCTGCATGACGCATGGTGGGATGTCCCCCAATAAGGCCTCCGAGCCGATACGCATAACAACTGTCAGAAATGACAGTGCAGACAAACGGTCAGCGATTTTCGGCCACCTCGGTTTGTCTCTTCCCACCTTTGCCGCCCCTGTAAAAGCGGCAACCGCCCTTGCCGCTTTACTGGCGCCACGCGGAAGGTGATTGCCGCTTTTCTGGCATTGCCGGCGGCAACCATCCCGAAAACCCTTTAAATACGGGGCCTGAGCGAATTGGCATGCGCCTTGCTATAACCCAGATACGAAAAGCAGGTCAGCCTAAAGGTTTCCGCCATGAGCATCAGCTTCGATAAAGCGCTCGGTATCCACGAACAAGCCCTGGGCTTCCGCGCCCAGCGTGCCGAAGTCCTGGCCAACAACATTGCCAACGCCGACACCCCGAACTACAAGGCTCGGGATCTGGACTTCTCCGCCGTGCTCGCCGCACAGCAGGACAAGACCAAGAACGGCACCTTCGCCTTGAACATGACCAACAGCCGTCATATCGAAGCGCAAGGCCTGGGCAATGGGGACGAGTCGCTGCTGTATCGCACGCCGATGCAGCCATCGATCGACCAGAACACCGTCGACGCCCAGCTCGAGCAATCGGCCTACGCCGAGAACTCGGTGAATTTTCAGGCCAGCTTCACCCTGCTCAACAGCAAATTCAAAGGGCTGATGTCAGCCCTGCGTGGAGAGTAAGCCATGTCCTTAGCCAGTGTTTTCAATATTGCCGGCAGTGGCATGAGCGCGCAGACCACGCGCCTGAACACCGTCGCCAGTAACATCGCCAACGCCGAGACCGTGTCTTCGAGCATTGACCAGACTTACCGCGCCCGTCACCCGGTGTTCGCCACCATGTTCCAGGGCGGCCAGGCTGGCCAGAGCGGTAGCGGCGACTCGCTGTTCCAGAACCAGGATGCCGCCGGTCAAGGCGTGCAGGTGCTCGGCGTGGTCGAAGACCAGAGCAACCTGGAAGCGCGTTATGAGCCTAACCACCCGGCCGCGAACGAAAAGGGTTACGTCTACTACCCCAACGTCAACGTGGTCGAGGAAATGGCCGACATGATCTCCGCCAGCCGCTCGTTCCAGACCAACGCGGAAATGATGAACACCGCCAAAACCATGATGCAGAAGGTCCTGACCCTGGGTCAGTGATAAGGGGCGCCAAATAATGGCCATCGTTGATACCACTAACAACACGGCAGTCCAGGACCTTTTTAACGCCAAGGTCAAGACGTCTACCGACAACAGCAGCCTCGGCAGCGCTGCCAGCGCGGCGACGGGTAACCAGTCGCTGGGCAAGGACGCCTTCCTGCAACTGCTGGTCACCCAGCTGAAAAACCAGAACCCGCTGTCGCCTCAGGACAACGGCGCGTTCGTGGCGCAACTGGCGCAGTTCAGCAGCCTGGAAGGCATCAACACCCTGAACGACTCGGTGAATGCGATCTCCAGCAACTTCAGCTCCTCGCAAGCACTGCAAGCGTCGTCGCTGGTGGGGCGCTCGATCATCACCCAGACCGACAAGGCCATGGTTGATACCAGCAAGAGCATGACCGGTTCGGTGGCAGTGACGGCGGCGACCGGTAACGTCTCGGTGAAGATCACCGACAAAGACGGCAACGTGGTGCGCACTATCGACATGGGCGCCCAAAGCGCCGGCGATGCCAGCTTTATCTGGGACGGCAAGAACGACAAGGGCGAGGTCGCGCCTGCCGGGACTTACACCTTTGCGGCCACCACCAAGAATGACAAAGGCGACTCGGTTGCCCTGGCAACGTCGTTGCCGGCAACCGTCACCAGCGTGACGTTGAGCAAGACCGGCGGCGAAATGCTGCTGAACCTCGCAGGCGGCATGGGCAGCGTCAAGCTGTCGCAAATTCAGACTATCGGTACATAGAGCCGGCTAAATACGGCAGAAGGAGAGAAACATGTCTTTTAACATCGGCCTTAGCGGCCTCTATGCGGCCAACAAACAACTGGACGTGACCGGCAACAACATCGCCAACGTTGCGACCACGGGCTTCAAATCGTCCCGTGCCGAATTCTCGGACATCTACGCGGCGTCCAAACTGGGCACTGGCCAGAACAGCATCGGCAACGGCGTGAACCTGGCGGCGGTGTCCCAGCAGTTCACCCAGGGCGACGTGAACAACAGCGGCGGCATCCTGGACATGGCGATCCAGGGCGGTGGCTTCTTCGTGCAGAAGGGCAGCGACGGCTCGCTGGAGTACACCCGCAGTGGTGCATTCCGTGCCGACAAAGATGGCTACATCACTAACAACACCGGTACTTCGCGCCTGCAAGGTTACGCCGCAGACGATAACGGCAAGATCAACAAGGGCGGCCTGACCGACCTGCAACTGAACCTGTCGAACCTGCCGCCGAAGGCGTCCACCAAAGTGGACTCCACCAGTAACCTGAACTCTTCGGAACTGCCGATCGATCAGACCAAGAAGGCGTTTGACCCGAACGACACCAGCACCTTCACCACTCAGTACAGCACCACCTTGTACGACTCCCAGGGCAACGCGCACCCGATGGTGCAGTACCTGGTAAAAACCGACGGCAACAAGTGGAACGCTTATACCCTGATTGATGGTCGCAACCCGGATGGCACCCCGCCGACAGGGAGCGGTGCTGTCGCGCCTGTGCCATCCACGTTGTCCTTTGATGGTTCCGGCAAGCTCACCAGCATCACAGGCCCTGCTGTGTCTGGCACCACCTTGACCATTACCGGTTGGGTCCCGGGTACCGTGACTAATGGCGTGTGGACTAAAAACGGTGCGGACGCCAACCCGACGGGCATCGCCATCAACATGGCCAACATCACCCAGTACAACTCGGCCACCTACCGCAACCCGCCAACCACCGACGGTTACGCCACCGGCCAGATCACCGGCCTGAAAATCGACGGCACTGGCGTACTGTTCGCCACGTTCAGCAACCAGCAGAGCAAGGCTATCGGCCAGATCTCCCTGGCCAGCTTCAACAATGAACAGGGCCTGCAGCCAGCCGGCGGCACGACGTGGAAGGAAACCTTCGCGTCGGGCCAACCGGGCTTTGACACTCCGCAAGCCGGCACCTTGGGTTCGATCGTGGCCAACTCCCTGGAGAACTCTAACGTCAACCTGACTAACGAACTGGTGGACCTGATCAAGGCCCAGAGCAACTACCAGGCGAACGCCAAGACCATCTCCACCCAGAGCACCATCATGCAGACCATCATTCAGATGACCTGATGCCGATGCTTTAACCTGCTGCATTGGAAAACCCCTCGATCGAGGGGTTTTTTTTGCTCGTTAGTTGGCCGCTCAGCCGATGTGGAAAAGATAAAGTCTTACACTGAATGGAACATAGTCCTGCGCTGTTTTAGTCGTTGCCACATATCGTTACGTGAAAGTTCTTTACTGGTGGAACCTGATGTCTGTCGCCTGCCACAAATCGTAAGAGAATGAAACAGACCAATAAGCATGTGGATTTCTTAATATGTTTCGACCACCGGTTGTTTTAAGGGGTCGTCATCTTTATCAAGTGCGGAGGTTGTTATGGTTTCCAGTATTTCGAATGGTGCGGCAGGTGTAAGCAACTACCCAGAAAATATGAATAATGGCCCTGCCGCGAATGCGCCTGCTGCGCCTCCAAGCTCGGGCAGCGGCGGCGGGCAAATTGCTTACGGCGATTATAACGGCCCCAGTTTTCAGAAAGCCCCAGCGGACGCGAGCAGTTTGACTGGCGGTGAAAAAATAAAAGAAATGGATGGAATGATTAATCGAATAAAGGAGATGTTTTCCAAAGAGGGTGCGGAGGGTAAAGACGATAAGAAAGGAGCGGCCGACGAACTCGGTAAGGGCAAGAAGGGAGCGGTCGACGAACTGGGTAAGGGCAAAAATGCAGATGATGCAGGCAAAAACGACGGTGCCGATGAACTGGGTAAAGATAAAAAAATAGACGATGCAAATAAGGAAGCCGACGTCTCTGATAAAGACCTGAAGAGTAAAGCAATGGAAGTTCTAAAAAGCGTGGTCGATGCAATAACCGGCCTTTTTGGAACTAAGGAATCTACGAGCCCTGCGCCAAAGTAACCGGTTGTGGCGATGCTTTAGACAACCAAACTTTGCCCGCTTTGGCGCGCGTTGCTTTATTCGATTTTTGGTGGGCGCTACGCGCGCCCTTCATTAGGTGTTTATCATAAAAGGATGTGAGGGGGTCTATGGAAATCTCTTCTATGCTCAGGTCCGGCATTAACTCTTTATTGGGCGGTGATACAGCCAATGGTGGAAATGCAGGCGCTTCGGTAGTTAATCGTTCAAACAATGCTCACGACTCAGGCATCAACTTTGCTGGTAACGAAAGTAAGGGTTCAATTAGCTTTGGCTCCGATGGCGGTGGCGGTGTCGCAGCAGGGTCCGGGTTTGGCGCAGGTGGTGATGTTGAAGGGCGACCCTGGGATTGGTTAAAACGGTTACTCGAGTCTTTGGGTTTTTCTAGCGGCGATTATTCAGGCGGCGGCGGCGGCGGCGGTGGTGGTGGTGGTGGTGGTGGTGGTGGTGGTGGTGGTGGTGGTGGCAGTGGTGGCGGTCCAGCCCCCGCTCCGCGCCCAGGCCCAGCTCCCAGCCCGGGAATAGACCAATCGCCATCATTCAAGTCCGATAGTGCCTCGGCCAATTTGGAAAGTTATGATCCGGCTAAACCGACCAAAAGGGATTCAAAGTTAACGGATGAACAGATCACCACTGGCTTCGTGCAGGGGCAGGAGGGTAACTGCGCGACGGTGTCAGGCATTAAGGCATTGTTCAAAGCTGCGGGTACCGATGACCCTGAGAAACTGAACAAGTCGGTTGAAAAGACCGAGGGGGGCTATAAGGTTGTTCAAATGGATGGCAAGGAGGTCAATTTAACTGATGCTGAGTTGGAAACAGCCAAAAAAGCTGCCAACTTTAACGGCAGTGACAAGGAGATGGTAAAAAACGCAACGTTCCAATATGCCTTGGCTGCCAAGCGCGCACAAATGGAGGGTAATGACGGGGCGACAACCTTTGAACAAGGGCTGCAATCCTTGAACAATGGTGATTACAGCGAAGCCGGGCTGAAGCGTTTGGGGTTGGAGGATTACATCTCCAAAGGGTCGGCTGCAGATTTGGCGAGTGGTCAGGTAGGGACCATTGACAGGGACGGCCATGCGGTTGCGGTCATGAGCGGTCAGGAGGAGTTGTACGGTACTAAAGGTGCAGTCCCAACCCACGGTGACGCGACGTTGCTGTCGAAGACTAAGGTCAGGTAACTGGCCCAGGGAGTCATCAGGGCATCGAGGTAAAAACCATCCTCGATAAACCCCACCGTTGGCAGGGTTTATCGAGGGCCGATCCCGAGGTCAGGCCTCGGGAGTGGCGGGTTTTATTGGCAGGCTTCGCAATCCGGCTCGTCAATCGCGCAAGCCTTCGGCACTGGCGCTGGGCCGGCAGGGGCTGCGAGTACCGAATCATCACCGTGGTTGCCGCTGGAAACAGCATTCAGCTTACCGGTGTTGATGGTCGACTTCTCGGTGCTGGTCGCGGCCAGGGCACGGAGGTAGTAAGTGGTTTTCAGGCCACGGTACCACGCCATGCGGTAGGTCACGTCCAGCTTCTTGCCCGATGCGCCGGCGATGTACAGGTTCAGCGATTGAGCCTGGTCGATCCACTTCTGACGACGGCTGGCGGCGTCAACGATCCACTTGGTGTCCACTTCGAAGGCAGTCGCGTAGAGCTCTTTGAGTTCTTGCGGGATGCGCTCGATCTGCTGCACGGAACCGTCGTAGTACTTCAGGTCGTTGATCATGACCGAGTCCCACAGGCCGCGGGCTTTCAAGTCGCGAACCAGGTACGGGTTGATCACGGTGAATTCGCCCGACAGGTTCGATTTCACATACAGGTTCTGGTAGGTCGGTTCGATCGACTGCGATACGCCAGTGATGTTGGCGATGGTGGCGGTCGGTGCGATGGCCATGATGTTGGAGTTACGAATGCCTTTCTGCACACGGGCACGTACCGGCGCCCAGTCCAGGGATTCGTTCAGGTCAACGTCGATGTACTTCTGGCCACGTTGCTCGATCAGGATCTGTTGCGAATCCAGCGGCAGGATGCCTTTGGACCACAGCGAACCCTGGAACGTCTCGTAGGCGCCGCGCTCGTCGGCCAGGTCGCAGGAAGCCTGGATAGCGTAATAGCTGACCGCCTCCATGGACTTGTCGGCGAACTCGACCGCTGCGTCCGAACCGTAAGGAATGTGCTGCAGGTACAGCGCGTCCTGGAAGCCCATGATGCCCAAGCCGACCGGACGGTGCTTGAAGTTGGAGTTCTGCGCCTGTGGCACCGAGTAGTAGTTGATGTCGATAACGTTATCGAGCATGCGTACGGCGGTGTTCACGGTGCGTTCCAGCTTGGCGGTGTCCAGCTTGCCGTTGACGATGTGGTTCGGCAGGTTGATCGAACCCAGGTTGCAAACGGCGATCTCGTCCTTGTTGGTGTTCAAGGTGATCTCGGTGCACAGGTTCGAGCTGTGGACCACGCCCACGTGCTGCTGCGGGCTGCGCAGGTTGCACGGGTCTTTGAAGGTCAGCCATGGGTGGCCGGTTTCAAACAGCATGGAGAGCATTTTGCGCCACAGGTCTTTGGCCTGGATGGTCTTGAACAGCTTGATCTTGCCTGGGTACTGGGACAGGGCTTCGTAGTACTCGTAACGCTCTTCGAAGGCCTTGCCGGTCAGGTCGTGCAGGTCCGGTACTTCGGATGGCGAGAACAGGGTCCACGGGCCGTCATCGAAGACACGCTTCATGAACAGGTCAGGGATCCAGTTGGCGGTGTTCATGTCGTGGGTACGACGGCGATCATCACCGGTGTTCTTGCGCAGCTCGATGAACTCTTCAATGTCCATGTGCCAGGTTTCCAGGTAGGCACACACAGCGCCTTTGCGCTTGCCACCCTGGTTAACTGCAACAGCGGTGTCGTTCACCACTTTCAGGAACGGGACAACGCCCTGGGATTTGCCGTTGGTGCCCTTGATGTACGAACCCAGTGCACGCACCGGGGTCCAGTCGTTGCCCAGGCCGCCGGCGAATTTGGACAACATGGCGTTGTCGTGGATCGCGTGGTAGATGCCCGACAGGTCATCCGGCACGGTGGTCAGGTAGCAGCTCGACAGCTGTGGACGCAGGGTGCCGGCGTTGAACAGCGTAGGGGTCGACGACATGTAGTCGAAGGACGACAGCAGGTTGTAGAACTCGATGGCGCGGTCTTCTTTGTGCTTCTCTTCAATCGCCAGGCCCATGGCCACGCGCATGAAGAACACTTGCGGCAGTTCGAAGCGGATACCGTCCTTGTGGATGAAGTAACGGTCGTACAGGGTTTGCAGGCCCAGGTACGTGAACTGCTGGTCGCGCTCGTGGTTGATCGCCTTGCCGAGTTTTTCCAGGTCGAAGGTAGCCAGGACCGGGTTCAGCAATTCGAATTCGATACCCTTGGCGATGTAGGCCGGCAGGGCCTTGGCGTACAGGTCAGCCATCTCGTGGTGGGTGGCGCTGTCGGCGACTTTCAGGAAGCCCAGGCCTTCGGCACGCAGGGTGTCCATCAGCAGGCGTGCGGTCACGAACGAGTAGTTCGGCTCACGTTCAACCAGGGTACGGGCGGTCATCACCAGGGCGGTGTTGACGTCGGTCAGGGCCACGCCGTCGTACAGGTTTTTCAGGGTTTCGCGCTGGATCAGGTCACCGTCGACTTCTTCCAGGCCTTCGCAGGCCTCGGTGATGATGGTGTTCAGGCGGCCCAGGTCCAGCGGTGCAAAAGAACCGTCGGCCAGGGTGATGCGGATCGACGGGTGAGCTTGTACGGCAGCTTCTTCAGCCGGGGAACGTACGGCACGTTCCTTGGCGCGCGAGTCACGGTAGATCACGTAGTCGCGGGCGACTTTCTGCTCGCCGGCACGCATCAGGGCCAGTTCAACCTGGTCCTGGATTTCTTCGATGTGGATGGTGCCGCCCGATGGCATGCGACGCTTGAAGGTCGCGGTGACTTGTTCGGTCAGGCGGGCAACGGTGTCGTGGATGCGCGACGAAGCAGCAGCGGTGCCGCCTTCAACTGCAAGAAACGCTTTGGTGATAGCGACGGTGATTTTGTCATCGGTGTAAGGAACGACAGTGCCGTTACGCTTGATCACGCGCAATTGGCCGGGCGCGGTGGCGGACAGATCCAGGTTCGAATCAGCGGCCTGCGGCACGGAGCCTTGCGGGTTCTCGCGAGTTGTGTCGGTTTGCATGGGGGGTTGTCTCCACATTCTATATTTATTTGGGCACCATCACGGTGCCCACCGTTCCGTCCTGAAGCACTTACAACAGGCCTGGGCCTGGCATAACAACTTCGGGACAGGAGGAAGGGAGCTCATCGCGCCGCTTCCATGCCGAAGTCTTCGGTTCGGGCCTTGAAGCGCCCTTCGCCGTATTCCTGGTGGGTGACAGTTGCTCGCTTCAAGCACTGCAACACCCGTACCGCTTTGCGCTGTTTAGGCTGGAAAACGGCTGCCATCCGCGTGCGCGGTTTGGGCTTTGAAAAAATGCTTTGGTTCAACCAAACGGGAGCAAGAAAGCGCTTGAGTTTCTTGTCTGATCTGTGTTTGGTTTTTTCGCTTAAAACCCTACATGTAGGGTTTTTTCAGCGCCGAGGTACAAGATAATGCGTTTTGGGGGGCTTAGCAACGCACTACCTGTGGATAACGCTGTGGGTAAAATGTGTATGAAACGTGGAATGCCCGTGTAGGCCGCAGTACTGCTGGATTACACCGTTTGTCACCGAATATTCCTAGGCAAAAACCGTCTGTTGGATTTTTGAGGGCGCGAACCCTATCACAAAAAAACCTGATCACCGAATGGATTTCCCGGCTTGTGCTAGAGGGCTGGCCCATGGCTACAATCGGCCTTCATATAAGGGCAGTATTGTGTTCCCCGTAGATGACAATAATTAGAAACGAGGTAGCGCATGGAGCAAGAAGCCTGGCAAATTCTGATCGTCGAGGACGACGAGCGATTGGCCGAGTTGACCCGTGATTATTTGGAGAGCAACGGCCTGCGCGTGTCGGTGGAAAGCGACGGCGCCCTGGCGGCGGCGCGCATCATCGCCGAACAGCCTGACCTGGTGATCCTCGACCTGATGCTGCCCGGCGAAGACGGCCTGAGCATCTGCCGCAGGGTGCGCGAGCGCTATGACGGTGTGATCCTGATGCTCACCGCGCGCACCGACGACATGGACCAGGTGCAGGGCCTGGACATGGGCGCCGACGACTACGTGTGCAAACCCGTGCGCCCGCGCCTGTTGCTGGCGCGTATCCAGGCCTTGCTGCGGCGCAGCGAGCCGGCTGAACCGGTTGCCGTGGAAAACCAGCGCCGCCTGCAATTTGGCCCGTTGGTGGTCGATAACGCCCTGCGCGAAGCCTGGTTGCACAACGGCGGCATTGAGCTGACCAGTGCCGAATTCGACCTGTTGTGGCTGCTGGTGGCGAATGCCGGGCGCATTTTGTCCCGCGAAGAAATCTTCATCGCCTTGCGCGGCATCGGCTATGACGGCCAGGACCGCTCCATTGATGTGCGTATTTCCCGTATCCGCCCGAAAATCGGCGACGACCCGATCCACCCGCGCCTGATCAAGACCATCCGCAGCAAAGGCTATTTGTTCGTCCCCGAAGCCGCTGCCGATATGCCGCTGTGAACTCGATCTTCCTGCGCATCTACGGCGGCATGTGCGCGGCGCTGATTCTGGTGGCGTTGCTCGGCGTGCTGGCCTTGCACCTGCTCAATGAAGTGCGCAGCGGCCAATACCGCGAGCGCCTGGCCCACGGCACCTTTGCGTTGATGGGCGACAACCTGCAACCCATGAGCCCCATCGAGCGCCAGCGCGCCTTGGCTGTGTGGGAGCGTTTGCTCGGCATTCCCCTGGAGTTGCGCCCGCTGGCCGATGCGCAGTTGGACCTGAGCCAGCGCAACCGCCTGCAACGTGGCCAGGTGTTGGTGCAACAGACCGGGCCGCACGCGGCGCGGGTGTTGCGCCTGGTCAGCGAGCCGTCGCAACTGGTACTCACGGGCGAAGTGCAGCAAATCAGCGAGCAACTGGCCCGCGCGACGATTTACCTGCTGGCTGACGAACTGGTGCGCTTTCCGGTCGCCGAGCAACCGCAAAAGCTCGCGGATATAAAAGAAGCCAAGGGCTTTGGTTTTGACATGCACCTGATGACCCTGGATCAGGCCGACATGGACGACGACCAGCGCCGCCGGGTCTCGGAAGGCGATACGGTGATGGCCTTGGGCAAGGGCGGCGATTCAATCCGCGTATTTGCCGGCATGGTCGGTACGCCGTGGGTGCTGGAGATTGGCCCGCTGTATCAAATGAACCCTTATCCGCCGCAATGGTTGATTCTGATCGCGCTGATCAGCCTGACCCTGATCGGCTTGATCGTGTACTTGTTGGTGCGCCAGCTCGAGCGACGTCTCAAAGGCCTGGAAGCGGCGGCCACGCGCATTGCCAAAGGTAACCTGGAAGTACGCGTGCCGGCGCGCGGCGCTGATTCGGTGGGGCGCCTGGCAGCGGCCTTTAATGGCATGGCCGAGCACCTGCAGCAGCTGCTGGCGATCCAGCGTGAACTGGTGCGCGCGGTGTCCCACGAGTTGCGCACGCCGGTGGCGCGCCTGCGCTTTGGCCTGGAGATGATCGGCGACGCCACCACCCCCGAGGCGCGGCGTAAGTACATGGACGGCATGGACAGCGATATCCAGGACCTCGATGGCCTGGTGGATGAAATGCTCACGTATGCGCGCCTGGAGCAGGGCGCGCCGGAGCTGAATTTCCAGCGCGTCGACCTCAGCGCGTTGCTCGATCAGGTGATCGGCGAATTGTCGCCACTGCGCCCGCACGTCACGGTAGCGCGTGGCATCTGCCTGTCTTCGGCGCATTGGGATGACGCCTGGGTCGACGCCGAGCCGCGCTACCTGCACCGCGCCCTGCAAAACCTGGTGAGCAATGCGATGCGCCATGCCCAGGGCCAGGTGTTGATCAGTTACCAAGTGGGCCAGGTGCGTTGCCGCATCGATGTGGAAGACGATGGCCCCGGCGTGCCGGAGAGCGCCTGGGAGCGCATCTTTACGCCGTTCCTGCGCCTGGACGACAGCCGCACCCGTGCCTCGGGCGGGCATGGCCTGGGGTTGTCGATTGTGCGGCGGGTGATCTATTGGCACGGCGGGCGGGCGTTGATCAGCAAGAGCAACAACCTGGGTGGGGCGTGCTTCAGTTTGAGTTGGCCCAGGGATCAGGAGAAGGCGTGAGATCGCCATCGCAGGCAAGCCAGCTCCCACAGGTGGAATGCATTCAAAAATGTGGGAGCCGGCTTGCCTGCGATGGCGTCAGATCAGGCCCTGACAGCCACCAGACTCAACAACTGCTCCCCCTCCACCACAAACTGCCCCTCCAGCTCCGTGCCATGGCACCACTCGGCAGACAATTCGGTCAGCAGCCTTAGCCGCACCTGCCCGGTCTCGGACCACGCCACCACCTCGGCATGCTCAAAGTAAAAGCGCTTCTGCACAATCGGGTAGAGCGCCTTGAATAAACTCTCCTTGACCGAAAACGTCAGCGTCACCAGCAATGCCACCTGCTCGCGCGGCACGCTTGCCAGGCGCTGCATTTCCTCGGCGGTGAGAATTTCCCCGGCCAGGCGTTCGGCGCGTTCCAGTGTCAGCAGGTTCTCCAGGTCCATGCCCAGCCCACGCCATTGCGCCTTGTGCCCGACAATCGCCGCCGCATGCCCGGTGCTGTGGGTGATGGAACCGCTGATATGCCCAGGCCACACCGGCGCACGGTCTTCGCCGATGGCTGGCACGCAATCGAGGTGGTCGAGCTGTTGCAGCGCCGCGCGCGCGCACAAGCGGCCGGCGAGGAACTCGGCTTGGCGCTTGGCCACTGAGCGCTGGATGCTGGGCGGTGGCGGCACGGCGCTGCGCTGGAAATCACCGGCGGCCAACAAGGTCGGGTCGAATCGGGTGCTCAGGAACACCGTGCCGGGTAACGGAGTGGGCAACGGCCAATGGGCCTCGAGTGGGGTGCAGCAAGCGGGTAGGGGCGTCATGCGCGGTATTTTGCGTCAGTTGGCGCGCCAGTGGATAGCCCGCAACGGTTCAGCCAAGGTTCAGAGCCTGTTCAGGGGGAGTTCAGGGGCGCTTGCGTAGTCTGGCTTCAACAGCCAAACGCGTAGAGGTAAGCACCATGACTGCGATCAAACAGCTGATATTGGCGTTAAGCATGCTCAGTGCCACGGCCGGCGTGCAGGCTTCGGACCCTGCTTTTGCGGCATTTGGCGGCGAGAAAACCAAGAAGTCCAGCAGCCTGATCCAGCGTGTCAGCTTCGAAGACGCAGGCAGCCAGGCCGCGCCATGGGGCCAGTCCCTGGGCCAGGCTAACGCGCAACCGGCCTACCGCGCCGGCTACGAACACCTGACGGGCCAATACAATGGCATTAAACTGCGCCCGCAAGACTTGCAGGGTCGCTATGATATCCCCCTGTCGGACAGTTGAATTGCCTTGGAGAGCCTTATGAAATTGCTGGTCGTGGAAGATGAGGCGCTGTTGCGTCATCACCTGTTCACCCGCCTGACAGACAGCGGGCACGTGGTCGAGGCCGTGGCCAATGCCGAGGAAGCCCTGTACCAGACCGGGCAATTCAACCATGACCTGGCCATCATCGACCTGGGCCTGCCCGGCATGGGCGGCCTGGACCTGATCCGCCAACTGCGCAGCCAGGCCAAGACCTTCCCGATCCTGATCCTCACCGCACGCGGCAACTGGCAGGACAAGGTCGAAGGCCTGGCCGCCGGCGCCGACGACTACGTGGTCAAGCCGTTCCAGTTCGAAGAGCTGGAAGCGCGCATGAACGCCTTGCTGCGCCGCTCCAGCGGGTTCACCCAGTCGACCATCGTCGCCGGACCACTGCTGCTGGACCTCAACCGCAAGCAAGCGTCCCTGGATGAACAGCCGCTGGCGCTGACCGCCTATGAGTACCGGATTCTCGAATACCTGATGCGTCACCATCAGCAAGTGGTTGCCAAGGACCGCTTGATGGAACAGCTCTATCCCGATGACGACGAGCGTGATCCGAACGTAATCGAAGTGTTGGTTGGGCGCCTGCGCCGCAAGCTGGAAGGCCCGGGCGGGTTCAAGCCGATCGACACCGTGCGCGGCCTGGGCTACCTGTTTAATGAGCGCTGCCGTTGATTCGCTCGTTACGTGTGCGCTTGATGCTCGCGGCCACCACCCTGGCCGTGTCGTTTATGCTGGGCTTATTGCCCGCCATGCAAGGGGCGTTCAGCCTGGCGTTGCAGGATTCCATCGAGCAGCGCCTGGCCTCGGACGTCACCACGCTGATTTCTGCGGCGCGGGTCGAAAACAACCGCCTGCTGATGCCGGCGCAGTTGCCGGACGAGCGTTTCAACCTCACCGACAGCCGCTTGCTCGGCTATATCTACGACCGTGAAGGCCATCTGGTCTGGCGCTCGCGAGCGACCCAGGAAGAAAACATCAACTACAAGCCGCGCTACGACGGGCGCGGCAACGAGTTTGCACGCATCCGCGAGGCCAACGGCCAGGAATTTTTCGTGTATGACGTCGAGGTCAAGCTGCTCGGCGGCAAGAGCGCGGCGTTCAGTATCGTTGCCCTGCAACCGGTGCGCGAATACCAGCTGACCCTCGAAGGTTTGCAGGAAAACCTCTACCTGGGCTTCGGCGCGGCCTTGCTCGTGTTGCTGACGCTGTTGTGGCTGGGCCTGACCTGGGGCCTGCAAGCCCTGCGGCGGTTGAGCCAGGAACTCGACCAGATCGAAGGCGGCACCCGCGAAAGCCTCTCCGAAGAGCACCCTCGCGAGCTGCTGCGCCTGACCGGCTCGCTGAACCGTTTGCTGCACAGCGAGCGTGAGCAGCGCGCGCGCTATCGCGATTCCCTGGATGATCTGGCCCACAGCCTGAAAACCCCACTGGCGGTGTTGCAAGGCGTGAGCGAAGACATGGCCCAGCGCCCCGAAGATCGCGGCCAGGCCTGGGTGTTGCAATCGCAGATCGAACGCATGAGCCAGCAGATCGGCTACCAGTTGCAGCGCGCCAGCCTGCGCAAAAGCGGTTTGGTGCGCCACCAGGTGCGCTTGGAGCCGGTGCTGCAAAGCCTGTGCGACACGCTCGACAAGGTCTACCGCGACAAGCGCGTGACGGTGACATTTGATTTGCCGCCGGAGTGCGATTTGCCGATTGAGAAGGGCGCTTTGTTGGAGATGCTCGGCAACCTGCTGGAAAACGCTTACCGCCTGTGCCTGAGCGAAGTGCGCATCAGCCTCACGGAAAACCTTGAAGGCACCGAGCTGTGCATCGAGGATGACGGCCCTGGCGTGCCGCCTGATCAGCGTGCGCGGATTCTGCAAAGGGGGGAGCGGCTGGACCGTCAGCATCCCGGGCAGGGCATTGGTTTGGCGGTGGTCAAGGACATCATTGAAAGCTACAGCGCGCGGCTGACATTGGGTGACTCACCGCTGGGTGGCGCGGCGTTCAAGATTCACTTTCCGGCGGTTTGATCTGTATCGCCTGGACCGGCCCCATCGCAGGCAAGCCAGCTCCCACATTTGATCGGGTTCACATCATCAAAAGGTGGGAGCTGGCTTGCCTGCGATGAGGCCAGCACACACAACACCGCTCTAACTCTCCTGCGCCCGATACGCCCCCGGCGTCAGCCCCGTCCACTTCTTGAACGCCCGATGAAACGCCGACGGCTCGGAAAACCCCAGTTGCTCGGCAATCTCCTGCAACGACAAATCCGCCCGCCCCAAATGGTAGATGGCGATGTCCCGCCGCAACTCATCCTTGAGCGCCTGAAAGCTGGTGCCTTCCTCACGTAAATGCCGGCGCAGGGTTTGCGGGCTGATATGCAGGTGCTGGGCGACGGCTTCCAGGTCTGGCCAGGGCGTGCGGTCGCGGCTCAGCAAACGGCGCAGTTGGCTGCTCAAGCTGTCGCCTTCATCCGGCCGCGACAGCAGGTCGGCGGGGGAGCGCTCGAGAAAGTGTTTAAGCGTGCGTTCGTCCTGCAGCAGCGGCAGGCTCAGGTAGCGTGCGGGAAACACCAGGCTGCTATGCGCCGCACCGAACACCTGGGGGCAGGGGAAAAGCAGGTCATATTCGCCGGCATGCGCCGGCATCGGGTAACTGAAGGTGGCCTGCTGCAGCCGGATACGCTGGCCGATCAACCAACTGCCCAGGCGGTGCCAGATCACCAGCAGGCATTCGCTGAGGAAGTGGTCCGGGTCCCACAGTTGCGAATCGTCCAGGCTCAGGCGGGCCATGTCGCCGTTTCTTGTCAGCTGCCAGCGCGGACCCTGCGGGAATAGGCTATAAAATAATAAGCCGCGTTCCAGAGCCTTCTCCAGGGTGCGGCAGTGAATCAGCGCGTGGCACATCATGGCGAAGGTGCCGCGCTTGCTCGGGCCTTCGGCAAACCCCAGGTATTCGTCGTCCAGCGCCAGCCACAGCATTTGCAACAGCCGGGTAAATTGCTCGGGGGCGATACGGGCGCGTGGTTCGGTGAGTAACTCCGGGGTAATGCCGACCTGCAGCAGCAAGCCCGAGTAGTCGTAGCCCGCCCGGCGAGCACCGCCGAGGGCGGCGCGCGCATAGTGACTGGCGATGGTACGTTCACGCATGTGAGGGCCTCGTCCATGGAGTGGCGGATGGTAGCCACCCCACGGGAAGGCGACAAGGCGGATATCCGCCAAATTGTAGGACGAGACCGGGTGTGTGGGCGGATTTCCGCCACCTTGTTGGCGGCACTGGCGGCGGCTTGGAAACCCCAAGCCCTGATGTCTAAGGGCCTTCAGGGTTTTTCAGCGAAGTGGCACGGCGTTTGCGATAAGTATTACAGCGCAGGCTGGTTCCTACAGGCCTCGCAAACAACAAATCCCTCCAGTGCAGGAGGGTTCGCAATTCAAGTGTCGTGGGCAATGGCGGATCTTTGCCACACGGTGCGATTGAGGAACTTTGCAATGACGACTCGTCAGCCACTGTACAAATCCCTGTATTTCCAGGTGATCGTTGCAATCGTTATCGGTATTTTGCTCGGTCACTTCTACCCGCAGACCGGTGTGGCCCTCAAGCCACTGGGTGACGGCTTTATCAAGCTGATCAAAATGGTCATCGCCCCGATTATCTTCTGCACCGTTGTCAGCGGCATCGCTGGCATGCAAAGCATGAAATCGGTCGGCAAAACCGGCGGCTACGCGCTGCTGTACTTCGAAGTCGTTTCCACCATCGCCCTGCTGATCGGCCTGGTCGTGGTCAACGTTGTGCAACCGGGCGCCGGCATGCACATCGACGTGGCTACCCTGGACGCCTCTAAAGTCGCTGCCTACGTGACTGCCGGTGCAGACCAGAGCGTTGTTGGCTTTATCCTCAACGTGATCCCGAACACCATCGTCGGCGCCTTCGCCAACGGTGACATCCTGCAAGTGCTGATGTTCTCGGTGATCTTCGGTTTCGCCCTGCATCGCCTGGGTGCCTACGGCAAGCCGGTGCTGGACTTCATCGATCGCTTCGCCCACGTGATGTTCAACATCATCAACATGATCATGAAGCTCGCGCCACTCGGTGCCCTGGGCGCCATGGCGTTCACCATCGGTGCCTACGGTGTGGGTTCCCTGGTGCAACTGGGCCAGCTGATGATCTGCTTCTACATCACCTGCATCCTGTTTGTGGTGGTGGTGCTGGGCGCCATCTGCCGCGCGCACGGTTTCAGCGTGTTGAAGCTGGTTCGCTACATCCGTGAAGAGCTGTTGATCGTACTGGGTACTTCCTCCTCCGAATCCGCACTGCCACGCATGCTGATCAAGATGGAGCGTCTGGGCGCGAAGAAATCCGTAGTAGGCCTGGTGATTCCAACCGGCTACTCCTTCAACCTCGACGGTACGTCGATCTACCTGACCATGGCTGCCGTGTTCATCGCCCAGGCGACTGACACCCACATGGACATCACCCACCAGATCACCTTGCTGCTGGTGCTGCTGCTGTCCTCCAAAGGCGCTGCAGGCGTGACAGGTTCCGGCTTCATCGTACTGGCCGCGACCCTGTCGGCTGTTGGCCACCTGCCGGTTGCCGGCCTGGCGCTGATCCTGGGTATCGACCGCTTCATGTCCGAAGCCCGCGCACTGACCAACCTGGTCGGTAACGCCGTTGCCACCATCGTTGTGGCCAAGTGGGTCAAGGAACTGGACACCGACAAGCTGCACAGCGAGCTGGCGTCTGGCGGTACTGGCATCTCCGACACCCGTCCGGAAGATGACCTGGGTGTGGCTGAAGGTCCTGCCCCTGCTATCAAGTAACTTGCCGAAGGTGTGAAAGCACCCAACGCGCTGCAAACGCCCCGACCTGTTCGGGGCGTTTGCGTTTCTGGTGGGTCACTTTTGGTTTTTTTTGATTTACAGTCAGTAACCACTTCATCAATCGCCAGAGGTGGCCTGCGCAGATGAAACTCGCGTTGGATTGCCCGTTCTATAACGCATTGGCCAATCGGTTATTTGCGCCGCATCGTGAGCAGGAGTGTTGATGGACAGTGTGGATCTGAATGTCTTGCGCAGCGTGCTCGACTGGCGTCGCGCCGGGCACCGCGTGGTGCTTTACAGCGTGGTCCAGACCTGGGGCAGTGCGCCGCGTCCGCCGGGCGCGATGTTGGCCCTGCGTGGCGATGGCGTGGTGATTGGGTCAGTGTCCGGTGGCTGCATCGAGGATGACTTGATCGCAAGGTTGCAGGACGGGCGTTTGCCGGATGATGGCCCGCCGGTGCAATTGGTGACCTACGGCGTTACCCGTGATGAAGCGGCGCGTTTTGGCTTGCCGTGCGGCGGTACGTTGCGCCTGACCGAAGAACGGGTCGACGACTGGCGCTGGGTCGCGCAGTTGCTGGAACGGTGTGAGGCGCATGAAATCGTCGCGCGAGAGTTGGACCTGGCCACTGGCACTGTGAGTTTGGGCAGTGCAAGCAAAACCGACGTGGTGACCTTCGATGGTGAACGCCTGCGGGCCATTTACGGCCCGCGTTGGCGTTTGTTATTGATCGGCGCAGGGCAGTTGTCACGCTACGTGGCCGAGATGGCGCGGCTGCTGGACTTCGAAGTGCTGATCTGCGACCCCCGTGAAGAGTTTGCCTATGGCTGGGAAGAACAGCACGGCCGCTTTGTGCCGGGCATGCCGGATGAGGCGGTGCTGAACATCCAGACCGATGAACGCACGGCCATCGTCTGCCTGACCCACGACCCACGTTTGGATGACATGGCGCTGCTGACGGCGTTGAATTCCAGCGCGTTCTACATCGGTGCCCTCGGTTCGCGGGTCAACACGCAAAAACGTCGCGAAAACCTGGCGGCGCTGGGTTTGTCGGCGGAGGCGATAGCACGGTTGCATGGGCCGATCGGTTTGCATATCGGCAGTCACACGCCGTCGGAGATCGCCCTGTCGTTGATGGCGGAAATCGTCGCGATCAAAAATGGCGTGGCACCGACGCAGAAAAAGCCGTTACCGATGGCGGCTGAATGAGCATTACCGCAATCGTGCTGGCGGCCGGGCAGGGCAGTCGTTTTCGAGCCGAGGCGGGGGCTGATAAAGATAAGTTGCTGGCCGATTGCGTAGGCTTGGATGGCGTGACGCGGCCGGTAATCGAGCAGGTGCTGTTGAATCTGCCTGAACGTGTCGTGAAGCGCTGGGTGGTGACCTCGCCGGACCGTCTTGAGGTGATTCGCCTGGCGCGTCTCTACGGTTGTGAAGTGTTGCTGCTGGAGTCGGCAGGCATGGGCGACAGCCTGGCGGCGGCAGTCGCAGCCAGCAGCCCAAGCGATGGCTGGCTGGTGGTGTTGGGGGATATGCCGTTCATCTTGCCTTCGAGTATTGATCACGTGGCCGCCGCGCTGGCAGACGAAAGCATCAGCGTGCCGGTGCATGACGGTCAGTACGGTCATCCTGTGGCGTTCGGCCGTGCATGGGGGCCAGCCTTGTGCGCGTTGTCCGGTGATCGCGGTGCAAAGCCGCTGTTTGCCAAGGGTTGCCCGCTGGAGGTGAGCGTCGATGATCCCGGCGTTTTGTGGGATGTGGACGTGCCGCAAGCACTGCACTTCGGCAGGTGAGCCCGCAGTAGCTTTTCAGTTTTCTCTTCTAGACTGCCAAGTGTGGCGCATGCTGGGTGTGCAGCCATATTTCCTGCCATCAGTTCAGAGGCAGAATGCTGTTATTGCCTGCGTTTTCATTCACTGAAGTGGCATTATTTTCTTTCGAGGCTGAGGTGTAAAAATGAATTTACAGTGAGTGCCTCAATGAAAACCCTTAAAGCAGCTATTGGCCTGACCCTTTCACTCACCACCTCTGCGTGGGCCTACATCCCGCCCCCTCAGCCGGATGTGGTGGTTTCAGCTCCCGTCGCCACGCTGATATGGAAGGAGGTACCGGGTAGCGGGGGTATTTTTTATGCCAATCTGAAAGGGGACCTATTGGGTTTCGGCCCGTATGAGGCGTTTGTCAGATTTCCCGCCGGCAGGAACAACCCCGACCATTTCCATACGCAAACGCTGCCAACCGTTGTGCTTGAAGGTACGTTCTACGCGATTATCGATGGCAAGACTGTCGATTATCCTCCGGGCTCTTACTACAGCTTGCCCGCCAAATTGAAGCATTTCAGTGGGTGCAGGCCAGGGGCCGATTGTTTGTTGTATCAGCACCAGGCCGGCAAGTTTGACCTTGTGCCTGTGGCGCCATAAGGTCGATTTTTATCCGTTGAGCGCTGAGTGCCTGCGCAATAACTGCAAAAAAAAGCCCCGCCAGGGTTACCTGGCGGGGCTTTTTAGTGGCGGATGGAATCAGACGAGGGGTTTAGGCTCGTGCTCTGCTTCCAGGGCCTTTGGGCTGTGCTCTGCCACTTCTTCGACGGAACGCGGGGTTTCGTCGACGATTGGGGCAGTGTGCTCAACCGCGGCTTCAGCGGCTGGCGCTTGCGCTGCGGCAGCGGCTGCTGCAGCGGCCGCCTCAGCTTCCTTGCGACGGCGACGCACTTCACGCGGGTCGTTCGGCGCGCGGCCGTTTTCGGTCAGGGCGCTGGCAGGGGCTGCTTCAACCACCGGGGCGGCGACTTCGGCAACCACTGGCGCTTCAACCGCCGGCTGAGGCTCAACCACTGGAGCAGGTTCGGCAACCACTTCGGCAACCGGTGCCGGCGCCTCTTCTACCACTGGGGCAGGTGCTGGCGCTTCAACCGCAGCCACTGGCTCGGCAGCCCACTGGAAGGCGGTCTGTTCTTCGCGAACTTCACGCACGGCCGGAGCAGCTTCTTCAACAACCGGGGCTTCAACCACTGGCTGAGGTTCAACCACCGGTGCAGGCTCCACAGCAGCCACTTCCACTTCTGGTTGGGCTTCGCGAACCGGCGCGACTTCCACTTCCGGCACCACGGGGGCGTCGATCGGGGTGGTCGCTTCGACAACAGGCGCTTCAACAACCGGTGCTTCAACCACTGGTGTTTCAGCAACGGGTGTTTCAACCACTGGCGCTTCGACTGCTACGGTCTCTTCGACAGCGGCAGTGGCGCGTTCAGCTTGCTCGTGAGCCTGGGCTTCAGCAGGTGCGCTGATGACCGAGCTGGCAACGGCAGCTGTTACCGCCAGGCCGGCAGCCAATTCGGCGCCAGTCGGTTCGTTGGTAGCAGCTTCTGTGTTTTCGCCGGTCTCTTCCGAGCCTTCGATCACGTTGCCGTTGGCATCGCGTTGACGCTCGCGACGGTTGCTGCGACGACGCTGGCCACGGGAGCGGCGGCGTGGACGATCGCCTTCGGCGTTGTCCTGGCCATCTTCCTGTTGCTCTTCGCCGGTCAGTACTTCTTCTTCGCTGGCGGCAGCGGCTTGCTCGGCACGTGGTTGACGCTCTTCACGCGGCGGGCGCGGTTGGCGCTCTTCACGTGGGGCGCGCTCTTCACGCGGCTGGCGAGCCGGGCGTTCTTCGCTGGCGGCCTCGCTAGCAACAGCGGGTGCGGCGTCCAGTGGCTCACGCAGTTCACGCACACGTTCTTCACGCTCGCCACGTGGCTTGCGATCTTCACGTGGTGCGCGTGGGGTACGTGGTGCGCGCTCTTCGCGCGGTGCACGTTCTTCACGGGCTACGGTTGGAGTTTCTTCACGGGCTTCGCGTGGTGCACGCTCTTCACGTGGTGCGCGTTCTTCACGCGGTGCACGTTCTTCGCGAGGCTTGCGCTCTTCGTCACGACGACCGTTGCGGTTACGGCTTTGCTGGCGACCGTTACGACGCTCTTCGTTACGCGCCGGGCGCTCGGTGGCAGGTTTTTCAACCACAACCGGGGCAACAGGCTCTTCTTTGGTGGCGAACAGGCTCACCAGCGACTTCACCAGGCCTTTGAACAGGCTTGGCTCAGGCAGGGCGGCCGGTGCGGCAACCGGTGCAGCAGCTTCGGCCGGAACCGGAGCGTTGGCACGTGCCGGTGCGGTCTTGACGGCCGCTTCCTGGCGAACCAGGGTGCGGGTCGCGGCGGCTGGCTGGACTTCTTCAACTTCAGCTGCGGCAGCTGCGATTTCGTAGCTGGACTGGCCGCTGTGGGCTTCCGGGCTGTCATCACGCAGGCGCTGCACTTCGAAGTGCGGCGTTTCGAGGTGATCGTTCGGCAGGATGACGATACGGGCACGGGTGCGCAGTTCGATCTTGGTGATCGAGTTGCGTTTTTCGTTGAGCAGGAAAGCTGCGACCGGAATCGGCACTTGCGCACGGACTTCGGCGGTGCGGTCTTTCAGGGCTTCTTCTTCGATCAGGCGCAGGATCGCCAGGGACAGCGATTCAACGTCACGGATGATGCCGGTGCCGTTGCAACGCGGGCAGACGATGCCGCTGCTCTCGCCCAGGGATGGGCGCAGGCGCTGACGGGACATTTCCAGCAAGCCGAAGCGCGAAATACGGCCGACCTGTACGCGGGCGCGGTCAGCTTCCAGGCATTCGCGGACTTTCTCTTCCACGGCGCGCTGGTTCTTGGCCGGGGTCATGTCGATGAAGTCGATCACGATCAGGCCGCCGATGTCACGCAGGCGCAGCTGGCGGGCGATTTCTTCAGCCGCTTCCAGGTTGGTCTGCAGGGCGGTTTCTTCGATGTCGCTGCCTTTGGTCGCACGCGCCGAGTTGATGTCGATGGACACCAGGGCTTCGGTCGGGTCGATCACAATGGAGCCGCCGGAAGGCAGTTCGACCACGCGCTGGAAGGCGGTCTCGATCTGGCTTTCGATCTGGAAACGGTTGAACAGCGGAACGCTGTCTTCGTACAGCTTGATCTTGCTGGCGTACTGCGGCATCACCTGGCGGATGAAGGTCAGGGCTTCGTCCTGGGCTTCAACGCTGTCGATCAGCACTTCGCCGATGTCCTGGCGCAGGTAGTCGCGGATGGCGCGGATGATCACGTTGCTTTCCTGGTAGATCAGGAACGGCGCGGAACGATCCAGGGACGCTTCTTTGATAGCGGTCCACAGTTGCAGCAGGTAGTCGAGGTCCCACTGCATTTCTTCGCTGCTGCGGCCAAGGCCGGCAGTGCGAACGATCAAGCCCATGTCGGCCGGCGCGACCAAACCGTTCAGCGCTTCACGCAGTTCGTTGCGCTCTTCGCCTTCGATGCGACGGGAGATGCCGCCGGCACGCGGGTTGTTCGGCATCAGCACGAGGTAACGGCCAGCCAGGCTGATGAAGGTGGTCAGGGCGGCGCCCTTGTTGCCACGTTCTTCTTTTTCGACCTGGACGATGACTTCCTGGCCTTCGCTCAGGACGTCCTTGATATTCACGCGGCCTTCAGGGGCTTTCTTGAAGTATTCGCGGGAGATTTCTTTGAGGGGCAGGAAGCCGTGGCGCTCGGAGCCGAAATCGACAAAGGCAGCCTCAAGGCTTGGTTCGATGCGAGTAATACGGCCTTTATAGATGTTGGCCTTCTTTTGCTCGCGTGCACCGGATTCAATGTCCAGGTCGTAGAGGCGTTGGCCATCTACCAGTGCAACACGCAACTCTTCGGGTTGAGTTGCGTTAATCAGCATTCTTTTCATGTTGTACCGTCGGTTTCCGGGCTGCCGGAAACGGCGTTCGGCACACACGACTTCTCACGGTCGGTGTCAGGTGCGTCAAGAGTGGTTGGCCACTCCAGTGTCCAGCAATAACGAGCCAATTGGGCCGGTATCGCGACGGACGCGTCCTGCTTGTTAGCGGTGGTGACAAAGGCACCACTTCAACAAAAGCTAAGGTCAGGAGGAGGAATCAACCGGCGACTGTGGACGAGATGAAGCGTCTAAATATAAGCCTAGTGCTACACGGTCCGACGGTTGTGCATCTCCACCCTACACGTATCCCTGATAATTCGGGTGCTGCCGCGCGCAGAATCCGCAGCGGGTTGGCATTTACCGTGTTCTCCAATGGGGAGTCCACGCTCATGGCTAAACAAGACTGAATGTGGGCGACTGCGCTCTCACTCAGCTCTTAACAGGCGTTGTTTCCGAAGCATTCGCCATGGTCTGGCTCAAGACTGACTGCACTTTGTGAACTGGCCGTAAATATCGGCGCGGAACGCGAGTATTCACTCTGCTTTCTGCACTCGCTTCAGGCCTCATGTCACCTGCGCTTGTTACAATCTCGAGCCTTCCAAGGTGGCGAAAGCCCCGTAGGACGGCCTCGCGTCCTGATGAATTGCGATGGTCAGGGCCGGCAATTTGCCGCAAGTCCTCTGTCCAGGCCGCTTTTGGCGGCGTTCGCGACTATAGCAGCAATGATTAAGTGCTTCAATTCCATAAAAAATTGTTATCATCGCCGCCATGACGACTACCGCCCCCCAGACCCCCAGCGTCCAGCTGCTCGAGGTCTCGCCGGAATATGCCGGCCAACGCATCGACAATTTTCTCCTGGCCAGGCTCAAAGGCGTGCCCAAGACCTTGATTTACCGCATTTTGCGTAAAGGCGAAGTGCGCGTGAACAAGGGGCGCATCAAGCCCGAGTACAAGCTGCAGGCGGGCGATATCGTTCGTGTGCCTCCAGTGCGCGTGCCTGAGCGAGACGAGCCCGTGCCGCTGGCCCAGGGCCTGTTGCAGCGCCTCGAGGCGTCGATTGTCTTCGAAGACAGCAAACTGATCGTGATCAACAAGCCTTGCGGCATTGCGGTGCACGGCGGCAGCGGCCTGAATTTCGGCGTGATCGAAGCCTTCCGTCAACTGCGCCCGGATGCCAAGGAACTGGAGTTGGTCCACCGACTGGACCGCGACACCTCCGGCTTGCTGATGATCGCCAAGAAACGCAGCATGTTGCGCCACTTGCACACCGCCCTGCGTGGCGACGGTGTCGACAAGCGTTACATGGCGCTGGTGCGTGGCAACTGGGCCAGCTCGATCAAGAGTGTCCGTGCGCCGCTGCAGAAGAGCAACCTGCGCTCCGGCGAGCGTATGGTCGAAGTCGACGAGGAAGGCAAAGAAGCCCTGACCCTGTTCAATGTGCTGCGCCGCTTCGGCGACTTCGCCACCATGGTCGAGGCCAAGCCGGTGACCGGGCGTACTCACCAGATTCGCGTGCATACCTTGCACGCGGGCCACTGCATTGCCGGCGACACCAAGTACGGTGACGAGGATTTCTCCAAGGAAATTCGCGACCTGGGCGGCAAGCGCCTGTTCCTGCACGCCTACATGCTGACCGTGCCGCTGCCTGACGGCGGCGAACTGAAGCTGCAGGCGCCGGTCGATGAGATGTGGGCCAAGACCGTGGAGCGTTTGAGTGTCGCACCTTGATTACAAGCTGCTGATTTTTGATTGGGACGGCACCCTGTGTAATTCCATTGGTCGGATCGTCGAATCAATGCACGCAGCCTCGGCCCGCTCGGGCTTCGAGTTGTGCACCGATCTGGCGGTCAAGGGCATTATCGGCCTGGGTTTGCCTGAGGCGATCCGTACCCTGTACCCCCAGATCAGCGACGCTGAGCTGGTGACCTTTCGCGACCATTACGCTGATCACTACATTGCGCTGGAAGCCACGCCTTCGCCGTTATTCGACGGTGTAGTGCAGTCGCTGGAGGCCTTTCGCGCCGAGGGTTATCGGTTGGCAGTCGCCACCGGCAAGGCTCGTCGCGGCCTGGATCGGGTGCTCAAGGCGCATGGCTATGAAGATTATTTCGACATCACCCGCGCCGCGGATGAAACCGCCAGCAAACCCCATCCTCTGATGCTGGAGCAGATCCTGGCGCATTGCGGCGTAGCGCCGCGCCAGGCCTTGATGGTGGGTGATGCATCCTTCGACCTGATGATGGCGCGCAACGCCGGCATGGACAGCGTTGCCGTCAGCTACGGTGCCCAGGCTGCCGAGGCCTTGCAGCAATACGAGCCCAGGCTGACGATTGATCATTTTTCTGAACTGCAGGCCTGGCTCAGCCGGGCCCAATAAGTCTTTGCTGGGGTTGATGGCATGAGTGACGAGTGGAAAGCGCCCGAAAAGGCCGAGAGCGGTGATGATAAAAGCTGGAAGCTGCTGGAGAAGACTCTCCTGGCCAGCGTTCAGGAGCAGCGCCGCGCACGGCGCTGGGGGATTTTCTTCAAGCTGCTGACCTTTACCTATCTGATTGCCATGCTGGTGCTGTTCAGCCCGCTGATGGACATGGAAAAAAGTGCCACCCGTGGCAGCAACTACACCGCCTTGATTGAAGTGCGCGGGGTGATTGCCGACAAGGAGTCCGCCAGCGCCGACAATATAGTCAGCAGCCTGCGTGCTGCGTTTGACGACCCCAAGGTCAAGGCTGTGATCCTGCGTATTAATAGCCCGGGCGGTAGCCCTGTGCAGTCGGGCTATGTGTATGACGAGATTCGTCGCCTGCGCGCGCTGCACCCGGATACCAAGCTGTATGCAGTGATTTCCGATCTGGGTGCCTCGGGTGCCTATTACATCGCCAGCGCCGCTGACCAGATTTATGCCGACAAGGCCAGCCTGGTCGGTTCCATTGGTGTGACGGCGGCCGGTTACGGCTTTGTCGGCACCATGGAGAAGCTCGGCGTGGAGCGTCGCACCTACACCTCGGGTGAGCACAAGGCTTTCCTGGACCCGTTCCAGCCGCAAAAGGCTGACGAAACCCAGTTCTGGCAGGGCGTGCTCGACACCACGCACCGTCAGTTCATTGCCAGCGTCAAGCAGGGGCGTGGTGATCGCCTGAAGGATAAAGACCATCCGGAACTGTTTTCCGGGCTGGTGTGGTCGGGTGAGCAGGCATTGCCGCTGGGCCTGATCGATGGTCTGGGCAGTGCCAGTTCGGTAGCCCGGGACGTGATTGGCGAGAAGGAACTGGTGGATTTCACCGTTGAGGAATCGCCGTTTGATCGCTTCTCCAAGAAGCTCGGCGCCAGCGTGGCGGAGAAGTTGGCGTTGTACATGGGCTTCCAGGGCCCGACCCTGCGCTGATACCTCGAAGCGACAGGTTTCAACATGTGGGAGCTGGCTTGCCTGCGATAGCATCACCCGGGTTCGACTGATGTACCGAGGTGTGTGCATCGCAGGCAAGCCAGCTCCCACATTGGTTTTGTGGTGGGCTTAAGGTATTTGCACGCCTTCAGCCAGCAGCATGTCCACCAGCCGAATCAGCGGTAAGCCTACGAGGCTTGTTGCATCCGGCCCTTCAGTGCTTTGGAACAGGCTTACGCCCAGCCCTTCAGCCTTGAAACTGCCTGCGCAGTCATAGGGTTGTTCGAGTCGCAGGTAGCGCTCGATCCGCTCAGCGTCCAGCACGCGCATCTGCACCGTAAACGGTACGCAGTCGACCTGGCGGTGCCCGGTCTCGCTGTTGAGCAGTGCCAGGCCTGTAAGGAAGCTCACGCGCTTGCCGCTGGCTGCCAGCAACTGTTCGCGGGCGTTTTCGAAGGTATGGGGTTTGCCGATGATTCGCCCGTCCAGTGCGGCCACCTGGTCCGAACCGATAATCAGGTGCCCGGGATGGCTGCTGGCGAGGGCGCGAGCTTTCTCTTCGGCCAGGCGCTTGACCAGCTCGATGGCGGATTCATTTTCGCGATGGCTTTCGTCGATATCCGGCGACGCGCAGATGAACGGCAGGTGCAGGCGGCTCAGTAATTCCCGGCGGTAAACCGAGCTGGATGCGAGTAATAAAGGCAGCATGGGCGTCTCCTTAAGGCAGTTGGAGATTCTAGCGAGGCGACCAGCTGACGCACAGGGCTGAATTTCCTTTGACATGGCTGGGTGCATCCCTATAATGCTGCGCCTATGTTGAATGACCCGATTCCACCTCACGTTGACCCGCGCAAATTGGCAGATCGTGGCACTTCCCTTCAAGGTGAATTGCTGCTGGCCGATTTGGAGAGACTCTGCGACCCGCTTTCCGACACTGTCGGTACGGTGCAGGCCAAATTCGTTTTTGAACGAGATGAACGTAAGTCTGTGGTAATACACAGTTTTATCGACACCGAAGTCAAAATGGTTTGCCAGCGTTGTCTTGAGCTGGTCACCCTGCCGATTCACAGCGAATGCAGTTACGCTGTGGTGAAGGAGGGTGCGAATACCCAGTCGTTGCCGAAAGGTTATGACGTGCTGGAACTGGGCGAAGATCCTTTGGATCTGCATGCACTGATCGAGGAAGAGCTTCTGCTCGCCTTGCCCATTGTGCCTGCTCATCATCCGGAAGAATGCCAGCAGCCGGAGGGTCTCGATGACGAGGCCGAGCCGAGCGAGGACGAGGTAACGCGGTCCAACCCGTTCAGTGTATTGGCGCAGTTAAAGCGTGACCCAAACGTTTAGGAGTTAATCAATTATGGCTGTTCAGCAGAACAAAAAATCCCGCTCTGCCCGTGACATGCGTCGTTCGCACGACGCCCTGACGGCGAGCACTCTGTCTGTAGAAAAAACCACCGGTGAAATTCACCTGCGTCACCACGTATCGCCAGAAGGCGTATACCGTGGCCGTAAAGTGATCGACAAGGGCGCTGACGAGTAATCACTTGTCTGCTCAAGTCATCGCGATTGACGCAATGGGCGGGGACTTCGGTCCCCGCAGCATTGTTCAGGCTTGCATTGCCAGCCTGTCTGCAACGCCCTCGCTGCACCTGACCCTCGTCGGTCAACCCTCCCTTCTTGAAGAACTGATTGCCAGCCATCCGGCGGTGGATCGCGCGCGCCTGACGATTACGCCAGCCAGCGAAACCATCAGCATGGAGGACAAGCCGGCGACAGCGCTGCGCGGCAAACCCGACTCTTCAATGCGGGTGGCCCTTGAGTTGCTGCGCGACGGCAAGGTGCAGGCGTGTGTCAGTGCCGGCAACACCGGGGCGTTGATGGCGTTGTCGCGGCATGTGCTCAAGACGCTGCCCGGGATTGACCGGCCGGCGATGGTCGCGGCGATCCCGACGCAGAAAGGTTATTGCCAGTTGCTCGACCTGGGCGCGAACGTCGATTGCAGTGCCGAGCACCTGTTCCAGTTTGCCGTGATGGGCTCGGTGGCCGCCGAGGCGTTGGGCGTGACCCGGCCACGGGTGGCGTTGCTGAATATCGGCACCGAAGACATCAAGGGCAACCAGCAGGTCAAGCTCGCCGCCACCTTGTTGCAAGGCGCGCGGGGCTTGAACTACATCGGCTTTGTCGAAGGCGATGGTTTGTATCGCGGCGAAGCGGATGTGGTGGTGTGCGACGGGTTTGTCGGCAATATCCTGCTCAAGTCCAGCGAAGGCTTGGCGACGATGATCGCCACGCGTATCGAGGCCTTGTTCAGGCAGAACCTGGCGTCACGCATGGTCGGCGCCCTGGCGCTGCCGTTGATGCGCCGCTTGCAGGCTGACCTGGCACCGGCGCGGCACAACGGTGCGAGTTTTCTGGGCTTGCAGGGCATTGTGGTGAAAAGCCATGGCTCGGCGGGTGTGCAAGGCTTCCAAAGTGCGATTGCGCGGGCGTTGATCGAGATTCAGGAAAACCTGCCGCAACGCTTGCATGGCCGTCTTGAGGATCTGTTGCTTTAGGCGAATTGGCCCGGGAGTGCTTAAATGTGACCGGCCAGTTCAATTGACCATCCAATCTGTCAGTTTCGTGCGCTCCCACCCTTGGATTCATCTCAAAAATCGGGAGCGTTTATTTTGACGACCAGATCATTAGGGGCTTGTTACATGTCTACATCCCTCGCATTCGTCTTTCCAGGGCAGGGTTCGCAGTCCCTCGGCATGTTGGCCGAGCTGGGCGCGCAACATCCGTTGATCCTGGAAACCTTCAAGGAAGCTTCCGATGCCCTGGGTTACGACCTGTGGGCGCTGACCCAGCAGGGGCCGGAAGAACAACTCAATCAAACCGACAAAACCCAGCCAGCCATCCTGACCGCTTCGATCGCCCTGTGGCGCTTGTGGCTGGCAGAAGGCGGCGCGCGCCCGGCTTACGTGGCCGGTCACAGCCTGGGCGAATACAGCGCCTTGGTGGCTGCAGGCAGCCTGACCCTGGGTGAAGCGGTCAAGCTGGTCGAGCGTCGTGGCCAACTGATGCAGGAGGCCGTTCCGGCCGGGCAGGGCGGCATGGCCGCTATCCTGGGCCTGGACGATGCCGTTGTGATCCAAGCCTGTGCCGAAGCGGCCCAGGGCGAAGTGGTCAGTGCGGTGAACTTCAACTCCCCTGGCCAGGTGGTGATCGCCGGTGCCAAGGCGGCGGTTGAGCGGGCCATCGAGGGTTGCAAGGCCCGTGGTGCCAAGCGTGCCTTGCCGTTGCCGGTGAGCGTGCCGTCGCACTGTGAGCTGATGCGCCCGGCCGCCGAGCGTTTTGCCGAGTCCATCGCCGCCATCAACTGGCAGGCGCCACAGATCCCGCTGGTGCAGAACGTCAGCGCGGCCGTTGCCGCCGACCTCGACACCCTCAAGCGCGACCTGCTGGAGCAACTCTACAAGCCTGTGCGCTGGGTTGAGTCGGTCCAGACCCTGGCCGCCAACGGCGCCACCGAGCTGGTCGAGTGTGGTCCGGGCAAAGTCCTGGCCGGCCTGAACAAGCGCTGCGCCGACGGTGTGTCGACTGCCAACCTGAATACCCCGGATGCCTTCGCTGCCGCGCGTGCGGCACTGGCCTGAATCCCTGATCCCCGAACTTAGGAGAAGCCTGCATGAGTCTGCAAGGTAAAGTTGCACTGGTTACCGGCGCAAGCCGTGGCATTGGCCAGGCGATCGCCCTGGAACTGGGCCGTCAGGGCGCCGTGGTCATCGGCACCGCTACGTCCGCCTCGGGTGCCGAGCGTATCGCCGCCACCTTGAAAGAAAACGGCGTGCAGGGCACCGGCCTTGAGCTGAACGTGACCAGCGATGAGTCAGTTGCTGCGGTACTGGCTGAAATCACTGCACAGTTCGGCGCACCGGCTATTCTGGTGAACAACGCCGGTATTACCCGCGACAACCTGATGATGCGCATGAAAGACGACGAGTGGTACGACGTGGTCGATACCAACTTGAACAGTCTGTTTCGCCTGTCCAAGGGGGTTTTGCGCGGCATGACCAAGGCGCGTTGGGGTCGAATTATCAATATTGGCTCCGTAGTGGGTGCCATGGGCAACGCAGGCCAAGTAAACTACGCGGCGGCAAAAGCCGGTCTGGAAGGTTTCAGCCGTGCATTGGCACGTGAAGTCGGTTCGCGTTCGATTACGGTCAACTCGGTGGCCCCAGGGTTCATCGACACCGATATGACCCGCGAACTGCCGGAAGCACAGCGTGAAGCCTTGCTGACACAGATTCCGCTGGGCCGTCTGGGCCAGGCTCAAGAGATCGCAAACGTGGTCACTTTCCTGGCATCCGACGGTGCGGCATACGTGACTGGGGCTACAATCCCGGTGAACGGCGGGATGTACATGAGTTAAATTGTGACGGATCGCTTCAAAAAAATGTCATACGAGCTGTCTAAAATCCGTTATAAAGCTGCAACTTAATTTATAGGCAGGTGGCCGACCGGGTACAGGGTGAAGCTTTCAGTTGAAAAGCTGAAATGGCTTTCTATACACTTACCCACTGGCCAGCTGCCTGAATTTGTCCATTAGGAGTTAAACAAGGTATGAGCACCATCGAAGAACGCGTCAAGAAAATCGTCGCCGAGCAACTGGGCGTTAAAGAAGAAGAAGTGACCAACAGCGCTTCCTTCGTAGAAGACCTGGGTGCCGATTCCCTTGACACCGTTGAGCTGGTGATGGCTCTGGAAGAGGAATTCGAGACCGAAATCCCGGACGAAGAAGCTGAAAAAATCACTACTGTTCAAGCTGCTATCGACTACGTTACTGCCCACCAGGCGTAATAGTTTGTAGTCGTCGCTTGCTGTTAGGGAAAAACCGCACTGCTGTAACGGCGTGCGGTTTTTTCTTTAGCTCTGTTGAAAACAGAGCGTCGAAGCGAAGTGTCGTCATTAGAAAAAGGAGAGTGCTGTGTCGCGTAGACGCGTCGTAGTCACCGGTATGGGTATGTTGTCGCCACTGGGCACGGATGTGCCGAGCAGTTGGCAGGGCATTCTGGCTGGCCACAGTGGTATTGGTCTGATTGAACACACGGACCTTTCTGCCTATTCCACCCGTTTTGGCGGCTCGGTAAAGGGTTTTAACGTCGAGGAATATCTCTCGATCAAAGAGTCCCGCAAACTCGACCTGTTCATTCAATACGGCCTGGCAGCCGGTTTTCAGGCGGTGCGTAATGCCGGCCTGGAAGTCACCGACGCCAACCGTGATCGCATCGGCGTGGCCATGGGTTCGGGTATTGGCGGTTTGACCAATATCGAAGAAACCAGCCGCACGCTGCACGATTCCGGCCCTCGTCGAATTTCACCGTTCTTCGTACCGGGCTCGATCATCAATATGATTTCCGGTTTCCTGTCTATCCACTTGGGTGCACAGGGGCCTAACTACGCCATTTCGACGGCATGCACCACCGGCACTCACTGCATCGGCATGGCGGCGCGCAACATCGCCTATGACGAAGCGGACGTGATGATCGCCGGTGGCGCAGAAATGGCCGCCTGCGGCCTGGGCATGGGCGGCTTCGGTGCGTCCCGTGCGCTGTCGACGCGCAATGACGAGCCAACGCGTGCCAGCCGTCCGTG
The DNA here is from genome assembly GCF_009834565.1 of Pseudomonas sp. R76. Classification (GTDB taxonomy): domain Bacteria; phylum Pseudomonadota; class Gammaproteobacteria; order Pseudomonadales; family Pseudomonadaceae; genus Aquipseudomonas. Next base: position 5,175,859 of record NZ_CP019428.1, on the reverse strand, counting down.
GGACAAGGGTCGCGACGGCTTCGTACTGTCCGACGGCGCCGGTGCGCTGGTGCTGGAAGAGTTGGAGCACGCCAAGGCGCGTGGTGCCACCATCTACGCCGAGCTGATTGGCTTTGGCATGAGCGGTGATGCTTACCACATGACCTCGCCGCCGTCCGACGGTGCCGGCGCTGCGCGTTGCATTACCAACGCCTTGCGTGATGCCAAGGTCAACGCCGACCAGGTGCAGTACATCAACGCCCACGGCACCTCGACCCCGACCGGCGATTTGGCGGAAGCCGAAGCCATCAAGTCGGTGTTCGGTGAGCACGCCTACAAGCTGGCGGTCAGTTCGACCAAGTCCATGACCGGCCACCTGTTGGGTGCGGCGGGCGCAGTCGAGGCGATCTTCAGTGTGATGGCCATCAAGGATCAGGTCGCTCCGCCGACCATTAACCTCGATGAGCCGGACGAAGGTTGTGACCTGAACTTCGTGCCTCACGTAGCGCAGCCGATGCCGATCGACGTGGTGATCTCCAACTCGTTCGGGTTTGGTGGCACCAACGGCTCCCTGGTGTTCCGCCGGTTCGCGCAGTGATGCACAGCTGGGTCGACGGTCAGCCAGCGGGCAGCGTGCCCCTGAAAGATCGCGGCCTGGCGTACGGCGACGGCTTGTTTGAAACCATCGCCGTCACGGCTGGGCAGCCTGTGCTGCTCGACCGCCACCTGCAGCGCCTCGATGAGGGTTGCAGGCGCCTTGCCTTCGTGGCGGATCACACGCTGATCCGCAACGAAGTGCTGGCTTATGCCGCCGCCCTCGGCGACGGTGTTCTCAAATTGATCCTCACCCGCGGCGACAGCCAGCGCGGCTATGGCATCAACCCCGGCGCGCCGGTGCGCCGTATCTTGCAGGGCAATCCGCCCGCTACCTATCCCGACGCTCATGGAACTGACGGCATCCGCCTGTTTCCGTGCGCCACCCGCTTGGCCGAGCAGCCGTTGCTGGCCGGTCTCAAGCACCTTAATCGTCTTGAACAAGTGATCGCCCGCGCCGAGTGGCAGGATGCCGAGCATGCCGAAGGCTTGATGCTGGATATGTCCGGGCGCGTCATCGAGGGCGTCTTCAGCAACCTGTTCCTGGTGCGCAATGGCGTGTTACTGACCGCTGATCTGAATCGTTGCGGGGTTGCCGGAGTCATGCGCGCCGAGATTCTGGCCCAGGCGCAAGCGCTGGGCATCCCGCTGGCCGTGGCCGACATCAGCGTTGAACAGTTGCAGCAGGCCGACGAAGTCTTTGTGTGCAACAGCGTCTATGGCATTTGGCCGGTGCGTGGTTGCGCTGCGATGAGCTGGTCGGTTGGGCCGCTCACCCGTAAACTGCAGGGCATTGTTCGCGCGCTATTGGAAATTTGAGTTGATACGAAAACTGGTTTTACTGCTGCAGATCGGCCTGGTCTCGGCAGGCTTGCTGCTGGGCTTCTCGGCCTGGAAGCTCGACTCTGCGCTGAAGCAGCCCCTGAATCTGACCCAGGAACAATTGCTGGATGTGCCTGCCGGGGTGACCCCGACGGGCACCTTCAATCGCCTCGAAACCGAAGGCGTGCTCGATGGCGCCTTCTGGTTGCGTCTGTACTGGCGCTTCAATCTCGACGGCCAGCCGCTGCACAGCGGTGAATACCGCATGACCCCAGGCCTCACCGCCGAAGGCTTGATCGGCCTGTGGCAACGCGGCGAAGTGGTGCAGTACAGCCTGACGCTGGTGGAAGGCTGGAACTTCCGCCAGGTACGTTCGGCGCTCGCCAAGCATGAAAAGATCGTGCAGACCCTGTCGGGCCTTACCGACAGTGAAGTGATGGACAAGCTCGGTCACCCCGGCGTGTTTCCTGAAGGGCGGTTCTTCCCGGATACCTATCGCTTCGTGCGCGGCATGACCGACGTTGAATTCCTGAAAAAAGCCTACAACCGCCTGGATGATGTGCTCGCTCAAGAATGGAGCAAGCGCGCCGCCGATGCGCCGTATACCGACCCTTACCAAGCGCTGATCATGGCTTCCCTGGTGGAGAAGGAAACCGGCGTGCCGGAAGAGCGCGGGCAGATCGCCGGCGTCTTTGTGCGACGCATGAAGATCGGCATGCTGCTGCAGACCGACCCCACGGTGATCTACGGCCTGGGCGAGCACTACAACGGCAAGTTGACCCGCGCCCATCTCAAGGAAGCCAACCCGTACAACACCTACATGATCGCAGGCCTGCCACCGACGCCGATCGCCATGGTCGGCCGCGAAGCGATCCATGCCGCGTTGAACCCGGTGCCGGGCAGCAGCCTGTATTTCGTCGCCCGTGGCGATGGCAGCCATATTTTCTCCGATGACCTGGATGCGCATAATGCCGCCGTGCGCGAGTTCCAGCTCAAGCGCCGTGCCGATTACCGTTCCAGCCCGGCACCGGCGGTGAAACCGCCGGAAGACGCGGCGCCGCCTGCCGAAGTGCCAGCCCAAGCGCCGGTTGAAAAGCCCGCCGAGCCTGCGCCGGATACCGCCGCGCCGCAAAGCCCGCAATGACTCTGACTAAGGACTGCCTGTGACTGGCTTGTTTATTACCCTGGAAGGCCCGGAAGGCGCCGGCAAAAGCACCAACCGAGATTACCTGGCCGAGCGCTTGCGCGCCCAAGGCATCGAAGTGGTGTTGACCCGTGAGCCCGGTGGCACGCCGCTGGCCGAACGCATTCGTGAAGTGCTGCTGGCTCCAGGTGAAGAACAGATGAACCCGGACACCGAGTTGCTGCTGGTGTTCGCCGCTCGCGCCCAGCACCTGGCTGAAGTGATTCGCCCGGCGTTGGCACGTGGCGCCGTGGTGATTTGCGACCGCTTTACCGATTCGACCTACGCCTACCAAGGCGGCGGCCGGGGCTTGTGCCTGGAGCGTATCGCCACCCTGGAAACCTTCGTGCAGGGCGACTTGCGCCCTGACCTGACGCTGCTGTTCGACCTGCCGGTGGAAGTGGGCATGGCCCGCGCCAGTGCCCGCGGTCGCCTGGACCGCTTCGAACTGGAAGGCCAGGTGTTTTTTGATGCAGTGCGCAGCGCATTCCTCCAGCGCGCGAAGGCTGAGCCGGCGCGTTATCACCTGTTGGATGCGGCCCAGCCGCTGACGCAGGTGCAGCAGGCCATCGACGCCCTGTTGCCGACGCTGCTGGAGCGTGCCCGTGGCTGAGGCCTATCCGTGGCAGGACAGCCTCTGGCAGCAATTGGCCGGCCGTGCCCAGCATGCCCACGCCTATCTGCTGCATGGGCCTGCGGGTATCGGCAAGCGCGCGCTGGCCGAGCGCCTGATGGCCAGCCTGCTGTGCCAGCGCCCGGTCAATCTGCAAGCCTGCGGTGAATGCAAATCCTGCCTGTTGCTCAAGGCCGGCAGCCACCCCGATAACTACCTGCTGGAGCCCGAGGAAGCCGACAAGGCGATCAAGGTCGACCAGGTGCGTGACCTCGTCAGCTTCGTGGTGCAAACCGCGCAGATGGGCGGGCGCAAGGTGGTGTTGATCGAGCCGGTTGAAGCGATGAACATCAACGCCGCCAACGCTTTGCTAAAAAGCCTGGAAGAACCCTCGGGCGATACGGTGTTGCTGCTGGTGAGCCACCAGTCCAGCCGCTTGTTGCCGACCATTCGCAGCCGCTGCGTGCAGCAGGCCTGCCCGTTGGCGAGCGAAGCCATGAGCCTGCAGTGGCTGGCGCAGGCGCTGCCCGAGTGCGGCGAAGACGAACGCATCGAACTGCTGACCCTGGCAGCCGGTTCGCCCCTGGCGGCGGTGAAACTGCACGCCCAAGGCGTGCGTGAACAACGTGCGCTGGTGGTGGATGGCGTGAAAAAGCTGCTCAAGCAGGAGCTGTCCGCGACGCAACTGGCCGAAAGCGCCTGGAAGGACATTCCGTTATTGCTGCTGTTCGACTGGTTCTGCGATTGGTCGAGCCTGATCCTGCGCTACCAGTTGACCCAGGATGAAAATGGCCTGGGCCTGCCGGACATGCGCAAGGTGGTGCAGTACCTCGCGCAGAAAAGTGCGCAGGACAAGGTGCTGAACATCCAGGACTGGATTCTGGCCCAGCGCCAAAAGGTTCTCGGCAAGGCCAACCTCAACCGCGTGTTGTTGCTCGAAGCATTGCTGGTGCAGTGGGTTGGCTTGCTCGGCCGGCGTTAATTTCCGTGGCCGACGGGTGTATCGTTGGCCAGACACTTTCAGTGAATGAAGTTGTATTTACCTATGCTCGTAGATTCCCATTGCCACCTTGATCGCCTTGACCTTGCCCAGCACGGCGGCTCGCTCGACGCCGCCCTTGAAGCGGCGCGCGAGCGCGGGGTAGGGCACTTTCTGTGCATCGGCGTGAGTGCCGAGAACGCCGCCGACGTCAAGGCACTGGCTGATCGTTATGCCGATGTCGATTGCTCGGTCGGTATCCACCCGCTGGACCTCAAGCCCGGTGAAGCCCCCGCACTCGACTGGCTGCTGGGTGAGCTCAACCACCCACGCGTGGTGGCGATTGGCGAAACCGGCCTGGATTACCACTACGAGCCTGAAGCCGCTGAACTACAACAGGCGTCGTTCCGCCTGCACCTGCAAGCCGCCCAGCAAACCGGCAAGCCGGTGATCGTCCATACCCGTGGCGCCCGTGCCGACACGCTGACCCTGCTGCGCGAAGCGGCGTTGCCCCAGGCCGGTGTGCTGCATTGCTTTACCGAAGACTGGGACATGGCCAAGGCCGCCCTGGACCTGGGCTTCTACATTTCCCTGTCGGGCATCGTCACCTTCCGCAACGCCGATGCACTGCGCGACGTGGCACGCCAAGTGCCGGCCGACCGCCTGCTGGTGGAAACCGATTCGCCGTACCTGGCGCCCATTCCCCATCGTGGCAAGCCGAACTTGCCGGAATACGTGCGTGACGTGGCGGATTACCTGGCGATGCTGCGGGGTGAGTCGTACGAGCGCTTTGCCGAGCAAACCACAGACAACTTCAAGCGTCTGTTTCCGCTGGCTCACGTCGCCGGCTGAAGTGGCCAAATCGCAGGCAAAAAAAACCCGGGTTCTGGGGGGTGAATCCGGGCTAAGACCATTAGGAGTAAAACAAGGGCACACAGTCCGTCGGTACCCAGGTCGACGCGTCACTTGGGGGAGATGCCACGTCGACAGTTGAAGTATTGATCACTATCCCATTCAGTCCAGTCGCATCTGATCGTTTTTTAAACAGATTTGGAATACGCGCGCTTCGCTTGAGTTCTCATTGCGTGGGTGCACGGGTGTCATTTATGTGTATTGTTTCTGACTGAGAAGGGTGAAAACGTTGGCGCGCTGAAAGTTAAGTGCATAACGGGTTCACATAGGCGTTGCCCAACGACTGTTCAGTCGGGATAATCCCTCGCACTGGGTAAATCGTATCGCCACGTATCAATGGCCCTGCGCAACCCTCCCACATTGACCTCTGCAGACCTCTCCCTCATGCAAAAAGAACCCCGTAAGGTCCGTGAGTTTCGCCGCCGTGAACAGGAAATTCTCGACACCGCACTCAAGCTGTTTCTCGAACAAGGTGAAGACAGCGTCACCGTCGAGATGATTGCGGATGCCGTGGGTATCGGCAAAGGCACGATCTACAAGCACTTCAAGTCCAAGGCCGAGATCTACCTGCGCCTGATGCTCGACTACGAGCGCGACTTGAACGAGCTGCTGCATTCGGCCGATGTCGATAAAGACAAGGAAGCCCTGTCCCGGGCCTATTTCGAATTCCGCATGCGTGACCCGCAGCGCTATCGCCTGTTCGACCGCCTGGAAGAAAAGGTGGTCAAGGGCCATCAAGTGCCGGAAATGGTCGAAGAGCTGCACAAGATCCGGGCCTCGAATTTCGAGCGCCTGACCTTGCTGATCAAGGGCCGTATCAGTGAAGGCAAGCTCGAAGACGTGCCGCCGTACTTCCACTACTGCGCCGCTTGGGCGTTGGTGCACGGCGCCGTGGCGCTGTACCACTCGCCGTTCTGGAGTAACGTGCTGGAAGATCAGGAAGGTTTTTTCCAGTTCCTGATGGACATCGGCGTGCGCATGGGCAACAAGCGCAAGCACAGCGCCGAACTGCCGAGCGCTGAGCCCAAGAGCAGTGAAACCCCTGCTACTTAAGCCATTCCCGACCGTGATGGCGCAATGATTTACTGCCAGTTGCAGTACCCCAGGAATATACTCAGGCAAGGACCTTGCTAAAAGCTGATTTATAAGTCAGTTTTTAGCACGCCCGAATCATCCTCTGCCGGAGTGATCCATGATCGTTGATCGTCAAGGCAGGCGGTTTCGCAATCTGCGAATCAGCCTGACCTCAGCCTGCAATTACGCGTGTACCTACTGCGTGCCAAACGGCAAGCGGCTGGTGGCTGCCCAGGACGAGCTCTCGGCCGAGGCCATGGCCCGTGGCGTGGCGTATCTGATCGAGGCGGCAGGCATCGAGCGCCTGCGTATCACCGGCGGCGAGCCGCTGGTGAGCCCCAAGCTGGAAGCCTTCATGGGCGCGGTGGGCGGCATGGGCCTCAGCGATATCAGCCTGACCACCAACGGCCAACTGCTGGCGCGCAAACTGCCGCTGCTGGTGGACGCGGGTATTCGCCGCATCAACGTGTCCCTCGATACTCTCGACGCCGACGCCTTCCGCAGCATCGCCCGTGGCGGCGACCTGGCCACGGTGCTCGATGGCATGGACCAGGCCCGCGCCGCCGGGATCAAGATCAAGGTCAACATGGTGCCGTTGCGCGGGCAGAACCTTGACCAGGTCATGCCGCTGCTCGACTACTGCCTGGAGCGCGGCTACGAGCTGCGCTTTATCGAGCTGATGCGCATGGGCCATCTGGCCAAGGACTCAAACGCTTTCCTGCAACAGTTCGTCAGCCTGCAGCAACTGCTCAGCCTGATCGGCGAACACCACGAATACCTGCAAGCCAATGCCCCGGTCGACGCCACCGCGGTGCGCTACGAAGTACCGGGCAAGGGCTTCTTTGGCGTCATTGCCAACGAAAGCGTGCCGTTCTGCCGTACCTGTTCACGCCTGCGCCTGTCGTCGACCGGTTGGCTGCATGGCTGCCTGTCGTCGAGCAACCGGCACTATGTCGGCGACCTGCTCGACCAACCGCGCCACCAGGCTTTGCCGGCCTTGCAAGGCCTGTTGATGAAGGCGCTTGGCGACAAACAGGAAGTGGCTTTCTCCGGCGGGGCCACCATCATGAAGATCATTGGCGGCTAGCCTATAAGCTGGCGCTCCCACATTTGCTTGTGCATCCCTCCAAATGGCGCGGATTCTGCATCACGTGCCCATTCGCCGGTTTTCCGTCACCGGCTTCTGGAGGATTAGGATGCGTAGTCTGGTTTTGTTGCTGGCGTCATTGACGCTGAGTGGTTGCATGACCGTCAGCGATATGGCCGAAGGCACCCGTTATCAGATGAGCGACGCCGGGTTGCTGGACCACAGTGATACACGCCGTACCGCGTCGATTCGCATACAGCCGGACTCCTTTGTATTCATCGCCCAGGGCGCCTTTGTGCCGCCGGGCAGCGCCTACCCGCGGCCTAACGTGGTGGCCGAAGAAGCCTTCAACGGTTTCGTCGAATACTTTCCCATGGTGCGCCGCGCCCGAAAGCCGGAAGGTTTGGAACAAGCGATGTCCGAAGCCCGTGCGGCGGGTGCGCATTACCTGCTGTATTGCCGCTTTGCGGCAGCCGATGACCGGATTGGCAATGCCGATGAATGGACCGATCAGCAAGCCCTCGACCGCGTCGGTCTGGACAGCGGCGTCATCCAGATCATGTTGATCGAGACCAGCACCCAGTATTTGATTGATACTGCACGTATTCGCAGTCGTGGCGGTTTACTGACGTTCCACGACAACAAGCCAGAAGATCTGATTGCCCGCCCCCTGGCGCAGTACGCTCGCGGCCTGCTGGGCATGGGAGATCAGTAACACTCAAGGAGCCCTTTATGTCCGATTCCGCCAAGGCCAATGACCTATTGGCCCAACTGCCCAAGGGCAAAGGGCCGGCGCCGGTACACCTGTGGAACCCGGATTTTTGCGGCAACATTGACATGCTTATCGCCCGCGACGGCACCTGGTTCTATCAGGGCACGCCGATCGGGCGTAAGCCGATGGTCAAGCTGTTCTCCAACATCATCCGCCGCGATGGCGATGATTATTTTCTGGTCACTCCCGTGGAAAAGGTCGGCATCAGCGTCGATGATGCGCCGTTTGTCGCAGTAACCCTGGAAGTCGAAGGGCAGGGCGAACAGCAGGTGCTGCGGTTCACCACCAACGTCGACGAGCCCATCGAGGCTGGCCTCGAACACCCGCTGCGTGTCGTCATTGACCCCGTCACCCAGGAACCCTCGCCCTATCTGCGGGTGCGTACCAACCTCGAAGCCCTTGTGCATCGCAACGTGTTTTACCAATTGGTTGAACTCGCGGTGAGCCGTCCGATCAACGGTCAGAACTGGCTTGGCGTATGGAGCAGCGGGGAGTTTTTCCGCATTGGCCTCGAGCCCTGAGGCCGGTTTTTTCATCTCTCTGAAATAATTCGCTTGCTGTCATCGAACGCTTTCGGTTATCAATTTGTACATGATTAGACATGTCCGATTTGATAAGAAAAAACGCGTCGTCGACGAGCTCATCCGCCGTATCGAGGCTGGAGTGATGGCCGACGGTTATCTGCTGCCGGGTGAGCATCAATTGGCCGAAGAATTCGCGGTCAGCCGGGGCACCTTGCGCGAAGCCCTGGCTGAGCTCAAACGCCGTCATTACATCGCCACCCAGAGCGGCGTCGGCTCCATCGTGACGTTTGACGGCATGGTGCTCGACCAACGCAACGGCTGGGCCCAGGCCCTGGCCGATACCGGCGCGCTGGTCACCACCGACATCCTGCGCCTGGAAGCCGTGACCCGCCCGGACCTGCTCAGCCGTTTCGGCAGCGACCAATTCATCGCCCTCGACCGGCGTCGGCGCACCACGGATGGCACTGCGGTGTCCCTGGAGCGCTCGTTGATGCCCGCCGCCGGAAGTCTGGAAAGCCTGCCCCGCGTCGGCCTGATCGACAATTCCCTGACCATCACCCTGGCGGCCTACGGCTACGTCGGCGCCGAAGGTGACCAGTGGATCGGCGCCGAGCCACTGAGCGATGAAGACGCCGAGCTGCTCGGTCGCCCGGCTGGCACGGTGTTTCTCAAGGCCTCGCGCACCACTTACGACCGCCGCGAGCGTTTCATGGAGTACGTCGAAAGTTTGCTCGACCCTCTGCACTTTCGCCTGCACCTGCAGTTTGGAGCTTCAAAATGACCGCGCAAGATCGCGCCCTCGGTGCCTTTTACGGCTTGGCCTTGGGCGACGCCCTGGGCATGCCCACCCAGTCCCTGAGCCGCGAGCAGGTGCAACAACGCTTCGGTGCCATCACCGCGCTGGAAGATGCCGACGCCGACCAGCCCATCGCGCCGAACATGCCCGCCGGCTCGATCACCGATGACACCGAACAGGCGATCCTGGTCGGTGAATTGCTGGTGCAAGGCCACGGCAAAATCGAACCCACCGTGCTCGCCCAGCGCCTGATCGACTGGGAAGCAGTGATGCGTGCCAAGGGCTCCCAGGATTTGCTCGGGCCATCGACCAAACGCGCGATCGACATGATCCTCGCCGGCCACACCCCGGAAGAATCCGGGCGCTACGGCACCACCAATGGCGCGGCCATGCGCATCACCCCCGTCGGGATCGCCGCCGATGTCAGCGACCCGGCGCAGTTTATTCAAGCGGTGATCCAGGCCTGCCAGGTCACCCACAACACCTCGCTGGGCATCTCCAGCGCGGCGGCCGTTGCGGCGGTGGTTTCGGCCGGTATCAACGGCGTGGACCTGGGCGAAGCGCTGAACATCGGCACCCAGATCGCCCAGCAGGCCGAAAACCATGGCCACTGGATTGCCGGTGGGCGCATCTCCACGCGTATCAGCTGGGCGCGGACCTTGAGCGTCGGCAGCGGCGACAAAGCCCTGTTCGCCGACCTGCTCTATGAATTGATCGGCACCTCCGTCGCGTCCCAGGAATCGGTGGTGGTGTCGTTTGCCCTCGCGCAGCAAGTGGCGGTGGGCGCGATGAATGCCTTTGAAGCCGTGTGCCTGGCCGCCAGCCTTGGCGGCGACACCGACACCATCGCCGCGATTCTCGGCGCGATGCTGGGCGCGTGTTTGGGCCTGCAGTGCTGGCCTGAGGCGATGATTGCACAGGTCAAGCAGGTCAATGGCCTGGACTTGCAACCGCTGGTGCAAGGGCTGCTGCACATTCGATAAGCGCCGCAAATCAAAATTGTGGGAGCTGGCTTGCCTGCGATTGCGGTTTTCCAGTCTCAGCTTTGCTAACTGGCCCACCGCTATCGCAGGCAAGCCAGCTCCCACATCAAATCGTGTTTGAGTCAGGACGACCGGTTAGAGCTTTGACTATCTGCCACAACCACAACAATACAGGCACCAGGAGCACCCCTCATGAGCACCCCTTCTTCCGGCCAAAGTGCCGGGCAATTGGAAACACGCGGTATCGAACCGGTTCCTGAAAGCGAGTGCAACGGCCATCCGCTGCAACTGTTCTGGGTGTGGTTCGCGGCCAATATCAGCATCCTCGGTTTGCCGCTCGGCGCGACCCTTGTGGCGTTTCGCGGCCTAGCCATCTGGCAGGCGATTATCGTCGCGATCCTCGGTGCCGCCGGCTCTTTCGCGGTGGTCGGGATCATCTCGATTGCCGGTCGCCGTGGCAGTGCGCCCAGCCTGACCTTGTCCCGCGCGATCTTCGGCGTGCGCGGCAATATCGGCCCGACCATCGTGTCGCTGATGTCGCGGCTGGGCTGGGAAACCGTCAACACCACGACGGCTGCATTCGTGTTGCTGTCGTTGTGTTCGATCCTGTTCCACTCGCCGGTCGAGGCGAAAAGCGCACCGGTGCTGACGCTGATCTTCATCGCCATTTTCGTCTTGCTGACCCTGTCCGTTTCCGGCCTCGGCCACGCGACCTTGCTGGTGATCCAGAAGTGGGCCACCTACGTATTCGGCGGCTTGAATATTCTGGTGGGCGGCTTTCTCTGCGCCACCATCGACTGGAGCGCAGTGTTCAACGCCACCCCGGCGCCGCTGAGCGCAATGATCATCGGCGTCGGCACCATGGCGGCTGGCACCGGTATCGGTTGGGCCAACGCCGGGGCCGACATGTCGCGCTACCAGCACCGCAGCGTCAAGGTCGTGCGCCTGGTGGCGTCTGCCGCGTTTGGTGCGGGGATTCCGCTGGTGCTGCTGATCACCCTCGGCGGCTTGCTGTCGGTGGGCAACAACGACCTGGCCTCGGCCACCGACCCGATCATCGCGATCCGCGACATGCTGCCGACCTGGATGGCCGTGCCGTACCTGATCACTGCATTCGGTGGGCTGCTGCTGTCGAATAACCTGTCGGTGTATTCGGCAGGCCTCACCACGTTAACCCTCGGCTTGAAGGTCAAGCGCGTGCACGCCGTGATCGTCGACATCGTGGCGATCTTTGCCGGTTCGATCTACTTCATGCTCATCGCCGACAGTTTCTACGGCCCCTTCATCACCTTCATCTCGCTGCTGGCCGTGCCGATTACCGCATGGGTCGGGATCTTCGTGGTCGACTTGATTCACCGTCACTACTACAGCGCCAAAGACCTGCTGGACGTGAGCCCAAGCAGCGCCTATTGGTATCGCGGCGGTGTGGAGTGGCGTGCCTTTGGCGCCTGGGCCGTGGCGATCGTGCTGGGCTTCAGCTTCACCACCATCGGCACCACGGCCGAAAACATCTGGTTCGCCGGGCCGTTGTCCGACTCCTGGCTGGGCCACAACGGCCTGGGCTGGATCGTCACGTTCCTGGTGGCCGGTGGGATTTATGCGGTACTGGGCGGCGCAGCTGACCGTCGCCCGGCTTTAGTAGAGAGCCCTAATGTCTAGATTGCTGCACACCGGCCAGGTCATCGTCGACCTGGTCATGGCCCTCGACACCTTGCCGGCGACCGGCGGCGACGTGCTGGCGCAATCCGCCAGCTTCGAAGCCGGCGGTGGTTTCAACGTGATGGCCGCCGCCCGGCGTAACGGCTTGCCGGTGGTCTACCTCGGCCGCCATGGCCACGGGCGCTTCGGCGACCTGGCCCGCGCGGCGATGCAGGCCGAAGGCGTGGAGATGGCTCAAGCGGCCAGCACCGGCAAGGACACGGGTTTATGCGTGTCGCTGACCGAGGCCACCACCGAGCGCACCTTCATTTCGCATATCGGCGCTGAAGGGGATTTGAGCGCCGAGGATTTGGCCAGTGTCGTACCGCGTGCGGACGACTACGTGTACGTCAGCGGCTACAGCCTGTTGCTCGAAGGCAAGGCCCAGGCGTTGCTCGATTGGCTGTTGGCGCTGCCGCGTGAAATCACGGTGGTGTTCGACCCGGGGCCGTTGGTCAAGGCGCCGGATTCGGCCTTGATGGTCGCCTTGCTGCCGCGCATCGATATCTGGACCAGCAATGGCCCGGAAGCCCTGGCGTTTACCGGCGCCGGTACGCTGGCCGAGGCCCTGCTCGAACTCAATCGCCATTTGCCTGCCGAGGCACTGCTGGTGGTGCGTGATGGGCCGAATGGGTGCTGGGTCAGCCGCCAAGGCCAGGCCGAGCATGTGCCGGGTTTCAAAGTGACCGCCGTCGACAGCAACGGCGCGGGCGATGCGCATGCCGGTGTGTTCCTTGCCGGGTTGGCAAAAGGCTTGAAACCGGCTGCTGCAGCGCGCCGCGCGAATGCGGCGGCTGCGCTGGCGGTCACGCGCTGGGGCCCGGCGACTTCACCCGGTACTGACGAAGTGGATGCGTTGTTGGCAGAATAGGGCCTTCTCCGCACGGAATCAGCCCATGACCCAGAATATCTACGACACGCCAGCCTTCTTCGAGGGCTACAGCAAAATGGGCCGTTCGGTCAAAGGCCTGGCCGGTGCGCCGGAGTGGCCCGCGTTGCAGGCGCTGCTGCCGCCGATGCGTGGCTTGAAGGTGGTGGACCTGGGGTGTGGTTACGGCTGGTTCAGCCGCTGGGCACAGGAGCAGGGCGCAGCGCAGGTGCTCGGTCTGGACGTGTCGCAAAAGATGTTGGCGCGGGCCACCGAGATGACCTCGGCGCCGAGCATCAACTATGCGATTGCCGACCTGGAACAGCTCGACCTGCCTGCTGGCGCATTCGATCTGGCCTACAGCTCACTTGCGTTCCATTACATCGTCGACCTCAAGGGGCTGTTCGAGCGTCTTCATCAAGCGCTGGTGCCGGGCGGGCGCCTGGTGTTTTCCATCGAGCACCCGATCTTCATGGCACCGCGTAATCCGGGTTGGTTGGTGGACGATCAGGGTCGCAAAAGCTGGCCTGTGGATGGCTATCAACTGGAAGGCCCACGGGTAACGAACTGGCTGGCCGAGGGCGTGATTAAGCAGCACCGCACGCTGGGCACGTTGCTCAATTTGTTGATCCAGGCAGGGTTTACGCTCAGTCATGTGGAGGAGTGGGGGCCAAGCGAAGCGGACCTGAAAGCTCGGCCAGAATTGGCCGAAGAGCAAGAGCGCCCAATGATGCTGCTGGTTTCAGCTCAGCGCTGATTCCCACGATATACACCGAACAAAAATGTGGGAGCGGGCTTGCTCGCGAATGCGGTAGATCAGTCACTTAAATGTCGACTGAAACTACGCATTCGCGAGCAAGCCCGCTCCCACATTTGGATCTTCGTTTACTGCGCGCGTTCGCCGTCGAGCTTGCGCGCCTCGTCAACGCCGGACGCGGTCAGCTTGATCGGCAGGTTCAACGAATATTCACCGGCGTCGTCGGTGGTCACATGCCCATCCTTGATAAACCCACGGTCCTGCAGGAACGCCAAGACACTGGCCACTTCCTTCTCGCCGCGGTAGTTATCCAGCACCTCCTTGCCCAAACCGTTCGGGTGGGCGTGCAGCAGGCGGGTGAGGACTTCTTTTTCAAGGTTTCTATCGACGTTCATGCGTACCTCTTCACTGGGAAATGATCGGGTGTTGGTGTGGCTATTGGTGCATCAAGGCGCAGGTTGTTTCGGCGCGCCTGGGATGTTCGAGTCGTCGCCTTTGTTGACCTTGGGCTCATTGTTGATGCCTGGGCCCATCTTGCCGTTACCGACGGCGGCCGGAGCCTGGCGTTGGGTGTCGTTGCCCTGTGTACGAGGGTCAGCGCCGGCGCTGTTGTCGATGATCGCGCCACCATTGGTGTCGAGGCCGGTGCCCATCGATTTCTGCGATTCCTGCGTGGCAGGGCTGGGCGGGCTGCCGACCGGGTCGGTCTTGCCGGTGGACGAAGTGGCAGCAAAGGCGCTCAGCGAGGCAGCAGACAACAGGCCGGTGAGGGCGAGGGCGGCAAACTTGGAATTCTTCATGAGGGTGTCTCCATATGATTAATGTCCTTACCCTTTATTGGTCAGCCCCCACTTGCGGTTCGTGCCTTGATGGCGACGAACGGTATTAGCGTACCTGTAAGATTTTGTGTGCCGAGACGCTGCGCCACACCAGCCGCGCCACCGCGATCAGCCAGTTAAACAGCGCCACGCCCACGACAATCGCCAGTAGTGTGGGCAGGCCGTGGTCCACGATGATCTGGCCCGCCAGCCACGGGAACCCGAACACGCCAACAAAGTACGCCAGGCTGAACAGCAGCAAGGCCTGGGACGTAGTGCCAACCGGTGCTTCGTTGGCCACCAACCCATTGATCACCGAATACGTCAGGCCGTATCCCACGCCCAGCGTGGCAGCGGCCAGCAAGTAACTGAGGTTGCCGCTCACGCCAAAGGCAAGCAGTGCGACGGCCCCGAGCATCACTCCGGACAACACACAGGCGGCCCAGTAGGCATCGCGCTTGACCACATGGCCGGCAATCAACAAACGGCTGGTGATCGCGGCGCTCAGGAACCCGGCGAAGAACAGCGAATAGTCCAAGCCACGTGCGGCTGCGTAACTGGTTTGGAACGACGACAGGCCGCCAAATACACAGCCGCCCAGGCCGACCATGAGGATGGCGAACCCCGCCTTGGATGACAGCACGTGTCGGCTGGCGGCCCAGGAAATCCTCGAGGTCGGCGTATTGGTGTGCTGCTTGAGTTGCGCGCCCATGCGCCAGAACATCACCACCCCGACGAGGCTGGCGAGCCCGGCGATGTAAAACGCTGTGGTCAGCGGCAGCTCCAGCGCACTCGCTGCTCGGCCGAGCAAAGGGCCGGAGCCGATCCCGCTCAACATGCTGCCCGACAGCAAGGCAAAGTACTTGGCCCGCTGCGACGGCTCCACCAACAAGCTGACGATAATCGGGCCCAAGGTGTAGAACACGCCCCAGCCCAAGCCCAATGAGAGCCCGAACAGCATCAAGCCGTGGCCAAACCCTGGCATCAGGGCGAACCCCAGGCAGGCCACCACCAGCAACACGCCGGTCCACGCAATCGCGCGTGCGGCGCCCACTGCATCGGCCAGATGCCCGGAGAACAGCACTGCCACAAAGGTGCTGAACATCGCGGTGGAGATCACGCTGCCGGCATCGTGCTCGTTGCCGCCGCGCGAATGAATCAGCAGCGACAGCAGAAACGTCGAGCCGTACGACAGCGACAGCAGGAAGCTGGCCAGGCAAAACAGCGCGAAGAGCTTTGCGCTTCGTTTTTTTACGGGTGCAGTGACATGCATGGCTAAACCTTGAGCGCGTTAGAGTTATGGCCAATTTTTAGCATGCACAGCGCAACAGATTGTTCTGTGCTTGGTGGTGCTTGCATTAGCCCACGACGGAGTAAGGCGCCCCGGCCAGCACTAAATTGCGCTGCAATTGGTCATGAAACCGCCTTAGTATGTGTGCTTTGAATTTGCCCAAGGCTCGCCCATGACCATCGAGATTCGCCCCGCCGTGCCCAGCGATGCTGCGCAGATCCTGGCGTTCATCACCGAGCTTGCCGAGTACGAAAAAGCCCGGCATGAAGTGATCGCCAGTGTGGCGGACATCGAACGCAGCCTGTTCAGCGAAGGCGCCACCGCCCATGGCCTGATCTGCTCGCGGGACGGTCTGCCGATTGGTTTTGCGGTGTTCTTTTTCAGCTACTCCACGTGGCTGGGCAGCAACTGCCTGTACCTCGAAGACCTCTACATCAACCCCGAGCAACGCGGCGGCGGCGCGGGCAAGAAGTTGCTGCGCCACCTGGCGAAGATCGCCTGCGACAACGGTTGCGGACGTTTCGAATGGAGCGTGCTGGACTGGAACGAGCCGGCGATTGCCTTCTACAAATCCATCGGCGCGCAGCCGCAGGAAGAATGGGTGCGTTACCGCATGGAAGGCGACGCGCTGCGCGATTTCGCCCAAGGCTGAAATCACCCGTCTTAAAACACCGAAGATCAAATGTGGGAGCGGGCTTGCTCGCGAATGCGGTTTTTCAGCCAATGATTTATTGACTGACACACCGCATTCGCGAGCAAGCCCGCTCCCACATTTTTTTGTTTTTGTTTCAATATATGGGATGCAAATTTATATATTGAGATGTCTCAAAAGATGGGTTTATAGTCGGCAGCATCAGCACTCACTACCAAAAATAAAACAGGTGAAGCGATGCAGCCCCAACCGTTGTCGTTACCCGCTGTGCCCGAGCCCACCTACGGCGAGCGGCTGAAAAACAAAGTTGTGATCATTACCGGCGCGGCCCAAGGCATTGGTGAGGCGATCGTCGCCTGCTTCCAGGCCCAGCAGGCGCGTCTGGTCATCGCTGATATCCAGGCCGAAAAGGTTGAGAAAGTCGCCGCCCACTGGCGTGAACGTGGCGCCGAGATTGTCGCGCAAGCCGTCGATATCACCTCCAAAGAACAATGGCAGTCGCTGGTCAACCTGGCCATCGAGCGCTATGGCCGCGTGGATGTGCTGGTCAATTGCGCCGGCGTCAATGTGTTCCGCGACCCGCTGGAAATGAGCGACGAAGACTGGCGCCGCTGCTTCGCCATCGACCTCGACGGCGCCTGGTTCGGTTGCCGTTCGGTGTTGCCGCACATGATCGAACAGGGCATCGGCAACATCATCAACATCGCCTCCACCCATTCCAGCCACATCATCCCCGGCTGCTTTCCCTACCCGGTCGCCAAGCACGGCCTGCTCGGCCTGACCCGCGCGCTGGGCATCGAATACGCGCCCAAGGGCATCCGCGTAAATGCCATCGCGCCGGGCTATATCGAAACCCAGCTCAACGTCGACTACTGGAACGGTTTCCCCGACCCGCATGCCGAGCGCAAGCGTGCCTTCGATTTGCACCCGCCCAAGCGCATCGGCCAGCCGGTCGAGGTGGCGATGACGGCGCTGTTCCTGGCCACGGATGAGGCGCCCTTTATCAATGCAACCTGCCTGATGATCGATGGCGGGCGGTCTGTGATGTACCACGACTAAAAACGTTTCCAATAACAAGAACGAGGTGGTTCATGTTCAAGAAAACACTCGGCGCCCTGGCGCTCGCCGCGGCCTTCAGCGGCTTCGTCTCTGCCGAAGAAGTCAAGATCGGCTTCCTGGTCAAACAGGCGGAAGAGCCCTGGTTCCAGACCGAATGGGCCTTTGCCGAAAAAGCCGGCAAGGACCAGGGTTTCACCGTGATCAAGATCGCTGTGCCTGACGGTGAGAAAACCCTCTCGGCCATCGATACCCTCGCAGCCAACGGCGCCAAGGGTTTTGTGATCTGCCCGCCGGACGTGTCCCTGGGCCCGGCCATCATGGCCAAGGCCAAGCTCAATGGCTTGAAAGTGCTGGCCGTCGACGACCGTTTCGTCGATGCCAAAGGCAAGCCCATGGAAGACGTGCCTTACGTCGGCCTGGACGCCTACAAAATCGGCCAGAAACAAGGCGAAGCCATGGCCGCCGAAGCCAAGCATCGCAACTGGGACTGGAAGGAAACCTACGCCGTCATCAACACCTTTGACGAGCTGGAAACCGGCAAGAAACGCACCGACGGTTCGGTCGAAGGCCTCAAGGCTGCCGGCTTGCCTGCTGACCACATCCTGTTCAGCGCACAGAAAACCCTCGACGTGCCGGGCAGCATGGATTCGACCAACTCGGCGCTGGTGAAACTGCCGGGTACCGCGAAAAACCTGATCATCGGCGGCATGAACGACAGCACCGTATTGGGCGGCGTGCGCGCCACCGAAAGCGCGGGCTTCAAGGCCGCCAACGTGATCGGCGTGGGCATCAATGGCACCGACGCCATTGAAGAGCTGAAAAAGTCCGACACCGGTTTCTATGGCTCGATGCTGCTGAGCCCTGACGCCTCCGGCTACAAAACCGCCACGGCGATGTTCGAATGGGTGACCAAAGGCACGGAACCTGCCAAGTTCACCGCGTTGGACAACGTGACCCTGATCACCCGCGCCAACTTCAAGGAAGAGTTGAGCAAAATCGGTCTGTGGAAATGACCGGCGCGGCCCTGCGGTTCAACGGCATCGGCAAGGATTTTCCCGGGGTCAAAGCCTTGGCGCAGATCAGCTTTGAAGCGCGGCCGCATTCGGTACACGCGCTGATGGGCGAGAACGGCGCGGGCAAGTCGACGCTGCTGAAAATCCTCGGCGGTGCCTACATTCCGAGCAGCGGCACGGTGCAGATCGGCGAGCAGACCATGGACTTCAAATCCGCCGCCGACAGCATTGCCAGCGGCGTCGCGGTGATCCACCAGGAACTGCACCTGGTGTCGGAAATGACCGTGGCCGAGAACCTGTTCCTCGGGCATTTGCCGTCGCGCTTCGGCGTGGTCAACGGCGGCCAACTGCGCAAGCGGGCGCTGGCATGTCTCAAAGGCCTGGCTGATGAAATCGACCCGCAGGAAAAACTCGGGCGGTTGTCGCTGGGCCAGCGCCAACTGGTGGAAATCGCCAAGGCGCTGTCCCGTGGCGCCCATGTCATTGCCTTCGACGAACCCACCAGCAGCCTCTCGGCGCGGGAGATCGACCGCTTGATGGCGATCATCACGCGCCTGCGGGACGAGGGCAAAGTGGTGCTCTACGTGTCGCACCGCATGGAAGAGGTGTTCCGTATCTGTGATGCGGTGACGGTGTTCAAGGACGGCCGTTTCGTGCGCACCTTTGACGACATGGCCACGCTGACCCACGACCAGTTGGTGACTTGCATGGTCGGCCGCGACATTCAGGACATCTACGACTATCGCCCGCGTGAGCGCGGCGAAGTGGCGCTCAAGGTTGAGGGCTTGCTCGGCCCGGGCCTGCGAGAAGCGGTCAACCTGCAGGTGCACAAGGGCGAGATTCTTGGCCTGTTCGGGTTGGTCGGCGCGGGGCGTACCGAGTTGTTTCGGCTGCTGAGCGGGCTGACGCGTTCCACCGCCGGGCAACTGCAACTCGGTGGTGAAAACCTGCAACTGCGCTCACCCCGCGATGCCATCGCCGCAGGTGTATTGCTGTGCCCGGAAGACCGTAAAAAGGAAGGCATTATTCCGCTCTCCAGCGTCGCCGAGAACATCAATATCAGCGCACGCGGCGCCCATTCCACGTTTGGCTGGCTCTTGCGTGAGGGTTGGGAGAAGGGCAACGCCGACCAGCAAATCAAGGCGATGAAAGTCAAAACGCCGAACGCCGAACAGAAAATCATGTACCTGTCCGGCGGCAACCAGCAGAAGGCCATTCTTGGCCGCTGGCTGTCGATGCCGATGAAGGTGTTGCTGCTCGATGAACCGACACGCGGCATCGACATCGGCGCCAAGTCGGAGATCTACCAGATCATCCACAACCTGGCGGCCAGCGGCATTGCGGTGATCGTGGTGTCCAGCGACCTGATGGAAGTGATGGGCATCTCCGACCGCATCCTGGTGATGAGTGAAGGCGTGCTGACCGGCGAGTTGAACCGCGATCAGGCGGACGAAGCACAGCTATTGCAACTGGCACTTCCGCGTACGCGGGCTTGAAGAATTCGAGGTGAATGATGTCCCAGGTAAAGACTGCAAAAGGCTTCTGGCCAGGTTTCAACCAACGCAAATTTCTGGATGATTGGGTGATGCTGCTCGCCGCGTTGAGCATCTTTGTGCTCAGCGCGTTGTTTATCGATAACTTCCTCTCGCCGCTGAACATGCGTGGGCTGGGCCTGGCGATTTCCACGGTGGGCATTGCCGCGTGCACCATGTTGTTCTGCCTGGCGTCGGGGCACTTCGACCTGTCGGTGGGCTCGGTGATTGCCTGCGCCGGCGTGGTGGCGGGGATTGTGATTCGCGACACCGACAGCGTGGTGCTCGGCGTGTCGGCGGCGTTGGCCATGGGCCTGGTGGTGGGGCTGATCAACGGCATCGTCATCGCCAAGCTGCGCATCAACGCGTTGATCGCGACGCTGGCGACCATGCAGATTGTGCGTGGCCTGGCCTACATCTTCTCCAACGGCAAGGCCGTTGGGGTGATGGATGAGCGCTTCTTCGTGTTCGGTAACGGCCAGTTGATGGGCGTGCCGGTGCCGATCATCATCACCGTGCTGTGCTTTGTGTTCTTCGGTTGGCTGCTCAACTACACCACCTATGGGCGCAACACCATGGCCATCGGCGGTAACCAGGAAGCGGCGTTGCTGGCCGGGGTGAACGTTGATCGCACCAAGATCATCATCTTTGCCGTGCACGGTCTGATCGGCGCCTTGGCCGGTGTAATCCTCGCCTCGCGCATGACCTCGGGCCAACCGATGATTGGGCAGGGCTTTGAGTTGACGGTGATTTCGGCCTGTGTGCTGGGCGGTGTATCGCTGAGCGGCGGCATCGGCATGATTCGGCACGTGATTGCCGGTGTGCTGATTTTGGCGATCATCGAGAACGCGATGAACCTGAAGAACATCGACACGTTTTATCAGTACGTGATTCGCGGTTCGATCCTGTTGCTGGCGGTGATTATCGACCGTATGAAGCAGCGTTAGAAACCCGGTCTCAGCAACATTGAAAATCCAATGTGGGAGCGGGCTTGCTCGCGAATGCGGTGTGTCAGTTAACACATCTTTTTCTGACACACCGTATTCGCGAGCAAGCCCGCTCCCACAGTTGGATCTCCACTGTATTGAGGTTCGCTATTTGCCATAATGGCGCCGTTTTCGTACTTCCCCAATAGGCCCGATATGCAGGAAAACGCCCACACCCCCGTCAAAGACGCCGCGCCCACTGGCACCCAGACCCTGTTGCGTGGCCTGGGCGTGGTGCAAGCGGTGGCGGCCGGTGCGCGCGACTTGAAAGAGATCGCCAAGCGCATCGGCACCACCCGCAGCACCACCCACCGCCTGGCCAGTTGCCTGGTGGAGGAGCGTTACCTGCGTGTGGTGCCGCAAGTCGGTTATCTGCTGGGGCCCAAGCTGATCGAATTGGGCTTCCAGGCCCGTGAAGAGTTGCCGATGGTGACCTTGGCCATCCCGTACCTGGATGAACTGTCGGCACTGACCGGCGACACCATCCACCTGGCCATTCGTGAATACGACGACGTGCTTTACCTGCACAAGAACCCTGGCCGCAACGGCCCGGAAATGCGCTCGCGCGTTGGCCATCGCATGCCGCTGGCGCGCACAGGTGTGGGCAAGGCAATGCTGCTGGATGATTCGGTGCAGGAGTGGCAGCGCCTGTATGAAGCCAGCCTGCCGGTTGGTGGCAAGAGCCAGCAATGGCCGCAGCACCCGGAGCAATCCTGGGCACAGTTCGAGCAGCGCATGCGCGAATACGTGGCGGGCGGTTATGCGTTCGACCTGGAAGACAACGAACCGTCGATCCGTTGTGTGGCGGCACCGGTGCGCGATGCCAGCCGGCGAATTGTCGCCGGCATCAGCATCGCCAGTACCGTGCCCTACATGCCGCTGGAAAAAATGGCCGAGCTGATCCCTGTGATTAAACAGGTCGCAGCGCGGCTGTCAGCGGAGTTGGGCGCGAAGGCCTGATTGATCGTTCCCACGCTCCGCGTTGATCGTTCCCACGCTCCGCGTGGGAATGCCGCCCCGGACGCTCCGCGTCAGGCCTTGAGGGTCGCCATGTCGATGACAAAGCGGTACTTCACATCACCGGCGATCATGCGCGTGTAAGCCTCGTTGATCTGGCGGATGTCGAGCATTTCGATGTCGCAGGTGATGTTGTGCTCGGCGCAGAAATCCAGGACTTCCTGGGTTTCGGCAATGCCGCCGATCAACGAACCGGCCAGCACTTTACGCCCCAGCACCAGCTTGGCTGCATTCACCGGCGGGTCCACCGGCTCGATCAGGCCGACCAGAATGTGCACGCCGTCAAAGCGCAGCACGTCGAGGTAGGGGTTCAGGTCGTGCTGCACCGGAATGGTGTCCAGCAGGAAGTCGAAGCTGCCGGCAGCGGCTTTCATTTGCTCGGCGTCGGTGGACACGATCACGTGATCGGCGCCCTGGCGACGGCCTTCTTCAGCCTTGCTCGCCGAGCGGGTGAACAGCGTGACTTCTGCGCCCATCGCCTTGGCGAACTTGATACCCATATGGCCCAGGCCGCCCATGCCCAGTACGCCCACTTTGTCGCCAGCCTTCACGCCGTAGTGCTTGAGCGGCGAGTAGGTGGTGATGCCGGCGCACAGGATCGGCGCGGCGCTGGCCAGGTCGAGCTTGGCCGGGATCTTCACCACGAAGTGTTCACTGACCACGATGCTGTCGGAGTAGCCGCCCATGGTGTTGCTGCCGTCAACCCGGTCCGGGGTGGCGTAGGTCATGGTCGGGCCTTCGAGGCAGTATTGCTCCAGGTCTGCGTGGCAGGCGTCGCAGTGGCGGCACGAATCGACCATGCAGCCTACGCCGACCAGGTCGCCGACTTTGTGCGCGGTGACGCTGGCGCCGACGGCGGTGACTTTGCCGACAATCTCGTGGCCCGGCATCAGCGGGTACACGGCAATGCCCCACTCGTTACGTGCCTGGTGGATGTCGGAGTGGCACACGCCGCAGTAGAGAATCTCGATGGCCACGTCATCGGCGCGCGGGCTGCGGCGTTCGAAGGACATGGGGGCGAGGGGAGTGGTGGGCGACTGGGCGGCATAACCGATGGCGGTATACATGAGGAAACCTCGCAACAGGAATAACTAGGGAGGCGGCGCATTCTCCGCGCCGGGCCCGGATGCGGCCATGGCGATTGCTCCGAGTCTCATGCCTATTCGTCCGGGAGTGCCCCTTGTTTGGATTCATGTGCCCTGAGACCTGCGATGATGCTCTCATCCCTTTTTTGCGAAGTTTTTTGCCATGTTGTTGACTCGCCATCTCGATGCCAATGCCACGCTGGTGGCTTTGATTGAGGGCCTTACGCCCTGCGACGGTTTCTCCCCGACCCACCTGCCCGGCGTGCAGGTGTTGCGCGCCAGTTGCGACGTGGCACGCGGCCCGCAGATCTACGAGCCAAGCCTGATGTTCGTGGCCCAGGGCAGCAAGGTCGCTTACCTGGGCCCAAGAACGCTGGAGTATGGCGCCGGGCATTACCTGATTCAGGCGATGCCGGTGCCGTTCGAGTGCGAGACGTTCGCCATGGCCCCCGAGGCGCCGCTGTACGGGGTGACGGTGGGGATTGATCGCGTGGTGCTCGGTGAATTGGTCATGGCCATGGGCATGCAGGCCGGGCCGCCGCCGACGGCGCAGACCCTGGAGTCGATGAGCTCGGTGATGCTCGATGACGCGATGCGCGGCAGTGTCGAGCGGCTGTTGCAGTGCCTGCACGATCCGCTGGAAAGCCGGATCATGGGCCCGGCGCGGGTCAGGGAAGTGTTGTTCACCGCTTTGCGCGGGCCCCAGGCCGATGTGTTGCGCGCACTGGTCGAGCAGCAGGGGCAGTTTTCACGTATCGCCACGTCGTTGAATCACCTGCATGCCCACTACGCCGAGCCGCTGAATATCGAGACCTTGGCGGGTTATGCGCACATGAGTGCATCGACGTTTCATGAGCATTTCAAGCGTTGCACGTTGTTGTCGCCGGTGCAGTATTTGAAGCGGTTGCGCTTGCTCAAGGCCCAGCAGTTGTTGCTGGTGGAAGGCATGGGCGTGGCGCAGGCGGCGCACAATGTGGGGTATCAGAGTACGTCGCAGTTCAGTCGTGAATATAAGCGCTATTTTGAGCGCAGCCCCGGTGAAGAGCGGGCTGCCTGATCACACCCCGCTCAATGTGGGAGCTGGCTTGCCTGCGATGGCGGTGGGTCAGCTAAAGATTGGTTGAATGATACTCCGCTATCGCAGGCAAGCCAGCTCCCACAGTTGATATATGTCGGGCATAAAAAAGGCTCCCAGTTGGGAGCCTTTTTTGTTCAAGCAGCTGGCTTACATATTCGGGTAAGTCGGCCCACCCGCACCTTCCGGGGTCACCCAGGTGATGTTCTGCGAAGGGTCCTTGATGTCACAGGTCTTGCAGTGCACGCAGTTCTGGGCGTTGATCTGGAAGCGCTTCTCGCCGTCTTCCTTGGTGATCACTTCATAGACGCCGGCCGGGCAGTAGCGCTGCGCCGGTTCATCGTAGAGCGGCAGGTTGGTGCCAATCGGGATGCTTGGGTCCTTGAGCTTCAAGTGGCACGGCTGTTCTTCTTCGTGGTTGGTGCCGGAGATGAACACCGAACTCAGCTTGTCGAAGCTCAGCTTGCCGTCGGGTTTTGGGTAATCGATTTTCTTGCTGTCCTTGGCGAGCTTCAGGCAGGCGTAATCCGGCTTGGTGTCGTGCAAGGTGAACGGCATTTTGCCGCCGAGGATGTTCTGGTCGAACCAGTTGAAGCCGGCGCCGAGGATCGGGCCGAACTTGTGCATCGCCGGGCCGAAGTTGCGGCTGGCGAACAGCTCTTCGTAGAGCCAGCTGGCTTTGAAACCGTCGACGTAGTTGGTCAGTTCGTCGCCGCCTTCGGAGTCGGCGAACAGGCGTTCGGCTACGGCCTCGGCAGCGAGCATGCCGGACTTCATCGCGGTGTGGCTGCCCTTGATCTTGGCCACGTTCATGGTGCCCAGGTCGCAGCCGATCAAGGCGCCGCCTTTGAAGACCATCTTCGGCAGCGAGTTGATACCGCCTTTGGCCAAGGCACGCGCGCCGTAGCTGACGCGCTTGCCGCCTTCCAGGTATTGAGCCAGCACCGGGTGATGCTTGAGGCGCTGGAACTCATCGAACGGCGACAGGAAGGTGTTGCTGTACGACAGGTCGACGATCAGGCCGACAACCACCTGGTTGTTTTCCAGATGATAGAGGAACGAGCCGCCGGTGTTTTCGGTGCTCATGATGTCCAGCGGCCAACCGGCGGTGTGCACCACCAGGCCTGGCTGATGCTTGGCCGGGTCGATTTCCCAGATTTCTTTCAAGCCGATGCCGTAGTGCTGGGCGTCGGCGTCGCTGTCCAGGTTGAAACGCTGGATCAGTTGCTTGCCGATGTGGCCACGGCAACCTTCGGCGAACAGCGTGTACTTGCCACGCAGTTCCATGCCGGGGGTGTACACGCCTTCTTTCGGGTTGCCTTCGCGGTCGACGCCGAGGTCGCCGGTGATGATCCCGCGCACCACGCCGTTCTCGTCGAACAGCGCTTCCTGGGCGGCGAAGCCTGGGTAGACTTCCACGCCAAGGTTTTCAGCCTGTTGGGCCAGCCAGCGGCACAGGTTGCCCAGGGAAATGATGTAGTTGCCTTCGTTGTGCATGGTCTTGGGCACAAAGAAGTCAGGCACCTTGGTGGAGGCTTCGGGGCTGCGCAGTACATAGATGTCATCGCGCACCACAGGGGTGTTGAGCGGGGCGCCGAGTGCTTTCCAGTCCGGGAACAGTTCGTTCAGGGCGCGGGGTTCAAACACGGCACCGGAGAGGATATGTGCGCCGACTTCGGAGCCTTTCTCGACCACGCAGACGCTGATTTCTTTACCGGCTTCGGCGGCCTTCTGCTTCAGTCGGCAGGCGGCAGACAGGCCTGCCGGGCCAGCGCCGACGATGACCACGTCGAATTCCATGTATTCGCGTTCCACAGGCTATCTCCTACTCAAGGCTCAACAGGCTTTTTTTCTAATGGGTGGAGGTTCGGTGTCGTGTCTGTCATCACAGCATTTGCAGCAGCGATGACCCACCTTTCTCTCTAGGTGGCGCATTATATCTACACCACTGGCAGCGTCCAATACAAACGTTTGTTTGAATTGCCCGCAGGCTAGGTAAATCAAAGAGGCGCGGCTTATGACTGGCTATTTTGCCGTATTGACCAGAATAGGCGTTCCGGTCAATATACGGTCGGTTTTGCGCTTACCGTAGGCAGACTGCAGGTTTCAAGAGCACGTCCAAAAGCAAGACAGGTGACGCGCGCCCAAACGATGGCGCGCAGTTTACACGCTGCGATAAAGAATGACCTCTCAGTCACCACTGACGAACGGTCGTCACTTCCCCATCGCTGAGTCACTCACCGAGGTTTTTGGAGGTGCCCTTGTGTGCCGATGAGCATCAACCGCCAGGTTCGCCTAGGCGACTTTCTTTTCACCGGAGAGTAACGAGGAATCCATGAAGGTTCTTGTAGCTGTCAAACGCGTTGTCGATTACAACGTGAAAGTTCGCGTCAAGGCGGACAATTCCGGCGTCGACCTTGCCAACGTCAAGATGTCGATGAACCCTTTCTGCGAAATCGCTGTGGAAGAAGCCGTACGCCTGAAAGAGAAAGGCGTGGCGACTGAAATCGTCGTGGTTTCCATCGGCCCTGCCACTGCTCAAGAGCAGCTGCGTACCGCCCTGGCACTGGGCGCCGACCGCGCCATCCTGGTTGAATCCGCTGAAGAGCTGACCTCCCTGGCCGTGGCCAAGCTGCTCAAAGCCGTTGTCGACAAGGAACAGCCTCAGTTGGTGATCCTCGGCAAACAGGCCATCGACAGCGACAACAACCAGACTGGCCAGATGCTGGCTGCACTGACCGGTTACGGCCAGGGCACCTTCGCCTCCAAAGTCGAAGTAAGCGGCGACAGCGTTGCTGTTACCCGTGAAATCGACGGCGGCGCGCAAACAGTTTCGCTGAAACTGCCGGCCATCGTTACCACCGACCTGCGTTTGAACGAGCCGCGTTATGCGTCCCTGCCAAACATCATGAAAGCCAAGAAGAAGCCGCTTGAGTCGGTGACTCCAGACGCTTTGGGCGTTTCCACCGCCTCCACCAACAAGACCGTCAAGGTTGAAGCACCGGCTGCACGCAGCGCGGGCATCAAGGTCAAGTCGGTGGCTGAACTGGTCGAGAAACTGAAAAACGAAGCGAAGGTAATCTAAAAATGACTATCTTGGTAATCGCTGAACACGACGACAAAGTGCTGGCCCCGGCCACGCTGAACACCGTGGCCGCCGCCGCTAAAATCGGTGGCGACATTCACGTGCTGGTAGCCGGTCAAGGCGCTGGCGCCGTGGCTGAAGCCGCCGCGAAAATCGCTGGCGTGAGCAAAGTCCTGAACGCTGACAATGCCGCCTACGCGCATCAGCTGCCGGAAAACGTCGCGCCGCTGGTTGCTGAACTGGGCAAGGGCTACAGCCACATCCTGGCTGCCGCTACCTCCAACGGCAAAAACATCCTGCCACGCGTCGCCGCGCAGCTGGACGTTGACCAGATCTCCGAGATCATCTCGGTTGAAAGCGCTGACACCTTCAAGCGCCCGATCTACGCCGGTAACGCCATTGCGACCGTACAGTCCAACGCTTCGGTAAAAGTCATCACCGTACGCGCCACCGGTTTCGACCCGGTTGCCGCCGAAGGTGGTTCGGCTGCCGTTGAAGCCGTCTCCGCTGCCCACGACGCTGGCACTTCCAGCTTTGTTGGCGAAGAGCTGGCCAAGTCGGATCGTCCTGAACTGACCGCTGCCAAGATCGTCGTTTCCGGCGGCCGTGGCATGCAGAACGGTGACAACTTCAAGCACCTGTACGCCCTGGCCGACAAGCTGGGCGCTGCGGTCGGCGCTTCCCGCGCGGCCGTCGACGCAGGTTTCGTACCCAACGACATGCAGGTCGGCCAGACCGGCAAAATCGTTGCGCCACAGCTGTACATCGCCGTCGGTATCTCCGGCGCGATCCAGCACTTGGCCGGTATGAAAGACTCCAAAGTGATCGTCGCGATCAACAAGGACGAAGAAGCACCGATCTTCCAGGTGGCTGATTACGGCCTGGTTGCGGACTTGTTCGAAGCCGTACCTGAGTTGGAGAAGCTGGTCTAATCCAGCCGCTTCACTTATAAAGAGCCCGGTCTTTGGACCGGGCTTTTTTTTGCGTGCCTTTTTAACCTGGAGAAACTGCCATGGATTTGCGTCACGTAGTGTTGGCCTTGTCGCTGCTGCCAAGCCTGGCGCTGGCTGCCGGCAAATGTGAGCGCCTGGTGATCACCGGCAGCCCGGACGCGCCGCCTTTGTTATGGCGCGACCCGCAAGACCCTACGCACCTGATCGGCGCCACCGCTGACGTATTGCAACAAGTGGGCAAGGAGCTGGGGCTTAAAATTGACCTGCTCTACGGCGGCAAACGTTCCCTGGCCCTGGACGAAGTGCGCAGCGGGCGCATGGACATTCTTGCCGATGCGCCGCTGAACCTGGGCGAGTTGGAAACCCTCGACTACATCCACCCGGCGTTGACGCAAATCGACTACCTGGTCTGGACCCGCAAGGATTCGCCGCTGGTCTACACCACCGCTGCCGACTTGCACGGCCATAAGGGCGCGGTCTCCGAACGCGCACGCCTGAGTGCCGATTTCGACACCTTTGCCGCCCAGCAGCTCAGCCTGCAACGCTTGCCTACGTTGACGCCGGCCTTCCAGAAACTGCTGCTCGGGGAAGTGGACTACGTGCTCGCCGGGCGATATTCCGGCATGGCCATGGCCCAGACCCTGGGCATGAGCAACGACCTGATTGCGCGCGACGTGCCGATCGATCAGCCCGGCTTGTACCTGGCGATTTCCCACAACTCCGCCTGCAACGATCCGTGGCTGCACGGACAGCTCGCCAAAAAGATGACAGAATTGCCCGCGTCCGGTGTGGTGCAAGCAGCGATGCAGCGCAACCTTGAGCGCTGGAAAGCGCAATTGCAGCAACCCGTCGGCACCCCAGCAAAGTAAGGATTTACAGTGACTATTCGACCTCTTTTCGCGGCCCTCGCCGTTGTCGCTTTGGCGGGATGTGCAGCCGATCCTGCGCCGAATGAGCAAATACGCCTCACCCAGCAAGCGTTGGAGCAAGCCAGCGCCGTAGGTGCCAGCACCGACGATTCGCCTGAGCTGAAACTGGCCGAAGACAAGTTCGCCAGGGCCAAGGCCGACATGGCCGACGAATCCTATAAACACGCACGCATGCGCGCCGAACAGGCGGAACTGGACGCGCGCCTCGCTGAGGCCAAGATTCTGACCCGCAAGAGCCAGGAGCAACTCAACGTGCTGAACACGCGTATCACCCGCCTGCGCAAGCAATTGCAGCTGGGAGAAGCCCAATGAGCCCGATGATCCGTGGTTTGAGCTGTGTGTTGCTGCTGGGCAGCGCCGCCTTGGCCGGTTGCGCGAGCCAGCCGAACAGCGAGCAGGCGTTGCAACAGGCCGGCGCCGATTTCCAGAAGGTCAAGGAAGACGCCAATGTGCTGCGCTTCGCGCCCAAGGATGTGATTCGCGCCGGTGAGTCCCTGGCCCGTGCCGATCGCTTGTCGAGCTACTGGGGCAGCGGCGCCGACGTGGTGCATTACGCCTACCTGAGCCAGCGTTACAGCGCGATCGCCCGCGAACATACCGAGCAGGGGCTCAACGCCGAGCGCGGCACCAAGCTCGAACTGGAGCGCCAACGCCTGCAATTGGCTCTGCGCGAAAACAAACTGGCCAGCGTGCAGCAACAGGGCAAGTGGCTCGAAGAGCAAATCGCCAGCCTGACCACCACCCAGACCGATCGCGGCCTGGTGATGACCCTGGGCGATGTGCTGTTCGACACAGGTGAGGCGCAGTTGCAAAACTCAGCCAACCGCACAGTGCTGAAGATTGTGCAGTTTCTGCAACTGAATCCCAAGCGCGTTGTGCGCATCGAGGGCTACACCGATAACACCGGTGGCGAGCAGGAAAACCTCAAACTGTCCCGCGACCGTGCGCAATCGGTGGCCGATGTGCTGATGGATTTGGGCATCGACGAAAAACGTATCCAGGTCGAAGGCTATGGCGACCAGTACCCGGTGGAAGCCAACGCCTCGGAACGTGGCCGCGCGCAGAACCGCCGGGTGGAAATTGTCTTCTCCGACGACAAGGGCCAGCTAGGCGCTGCCCGCTAACACTTGTCGCAGATCAACCTGTGGGAGCGGGCTTGCTCGCGAATGCGGTGTGTCAGTCAACATTTCATTGGCTGACACACCGCATTCGCGAGCAAGCCCGCTCCCACATTTTTGTTCGGGGTACACCCTCACAGTTTTTTCTATCACTGCCGCCCGCGCTCGACTATTCTCGCAACTGTCCCCGTACACTTCTAAACTGTGCCGGTATGTTTCACACAAAAATAAAATACCCGTGAAATCGAGTGCTGCGTCATGACCAATCTGTTGCTCTACCAACGTATCGCCCAGCAACTGGCTGAGGACATCCGCCGTGGTGTCTATCAACCCGGCGAGCGTGTGCCTTCGGTGCGCAAGATGAGCTCCCAGCTCAACGTCAGCCACGCGACGGTGTTGCAGGCCTACGCCAACCTGGAAGACCAGGGGCTGATCCGGGCGCGGCCGCAGTCGGGTTACTACGTGCACCAGACGCCGGCGCTGACGGCGCCGACGCCGGACATCGCGCGGGTCGAGCGCCCGGGGTTGGTCACCCGCAGCAGCATCATCCAGCAGGTATTGGTCGAGTCACGCCGCGAAGGCGTATTCCCGTTGGGCGCCGCCGTGCCGAGTGTGGATTACCTGCCGGTGCGAGCGCTGCACCAGCAACTGGCCAAGGTCACGCGCTTCCAGAGCCCACGGGCATTCAGCTACATGTTCAGCCCCGGTTTTGAGCCGCTGCGCCGCCAGGTGGCGATTCGCATGCGCGACGCCGGCGTGGTGGTAGACCCCTCCGAAGTGGTGATCACCCACGGCTGTGTCGACGCGTTGCAGATGTCGCTGCGCGTGCTGACCCGCCCAGGCGATTTGATCGCCGCCGAATCACCGACCTATTACGGCTTGCTGCAACTGGCTGACCTGTTGGGCCTCAAAGTCATCGAGATCCCCAGCGACCCGTCCACCGGCATGAGCCTTGAAGCCCTGCAACTGGCGGCCAACCAATGGTCGATCAAGGCCTTGGTGCTGACCACGCGTTTGAGCAATCCGTTGGGCGCAACCATGCCCGAGGAGCGCCAGAAACAGTTGCTGCGCCTGGCCTCGGATTTCGATATCCAGATTGTCGAGGACGATATCTACGGCGAGCTGATGTTCGAACTGGGCCGCACCAAGGCCCTGAAAGCCTACGACCGCCTCGACCGGGTGATCTACTGCTCGAGCTTTTCCAAGACCTTGTCTCCCGGTGTGCGCATCGGCTGGATGATCGCCGGCAAATACCAGCAGGAAATCCAGCGGCTGCAGATGTTCAGCACCCACTCGGCCTGCAGCGTGACCCAGATGGGGGTTGCGGCCTACCTGGAGAACGGCGGTTACGACCGCCATCTGCGTTACATCCGCCAGGAATACCGCAAGAATCTCAGCGCCTTCCAATTGGCGGTGCAGCAATACTTCCCGGAAGGCACACAGATGACTCGCCCGACCGGCGGCTTCATCTTGTGGGTCAGTTTGCCCGGACGGGTCAATACCCAGGAACTGCACGTACGCGCATTGCAGCAGGGCATCAGCATCGCACCGGGGGTAATTTTCAGTAATACGGAACAGTTCAACCACTGTATTCGCCTCAATTGCGGTACGCCGTGGAACCGCGAGGCAGAGCGGGCGCTGATGACGTTGGGGATGCTGGCCAGCCAGCTGTGTCAGGAAACCGCAGCCGGACTTTTATAGCGTCGATTGAGGCGTCTAAAGGGGACATTAACGGTAGCTGGCTAATCACCAGACTTGTCAGGCCGCGTACAAAAAGCGAGCATATGGCCCTCTGCCGTTAATGCTGTTGGCGATATGACCTCTATTTTTCGCGCTGCTGTGGTGATTGGCCTGTTAAGCCTGTGCAATGTTGGCACGGTGCTGGCGGCAGCCCCTGTGGCTGAAAACAAGCCCGCCGCCAATGCCTCGCAGAAAACTGCCGCGAAAAAGCCGGCCCCGGCTAAAAAAGCCCCGGCGACCAAGAAGAAAGCCGCCACCGTTAAAAAGCGCGCACCGATTGCGAGCAAATCCAAATCCGCCCATGAAGTGGCACAGACCAAACTGCCATCGGCACAGTTGGACTTGTCCCTGCCGTCGGAAATGGTCAGGCACTTGCAACCCATTGGTACCATGCCCAAACCCAAGAGCGTGCCCTTGCTGCCGCCGATGTTTGGTGAAAAGCCCGCCGACAACAGTGCGTTCCAGATCAACGGTCGCCTGCTCAGCAATGAGATGAAGCTGCAACTGCGCAACGAGGAGCGCCGCGACGTGGAAGGCGCCGCGCTGGACTTCGAATTCAAGCAATAAATTTTCCCGCAAAGGTGACGTTGCCCACTGACCATCTGTCGCAGACTGGTCAGTCACTTTTGTTTTCTGCGAAAAACCCCTGTTAGACCATTTTAAAACGGCTGTTTAAGGGCGTACTCTAGCCCGGCCATCCATATTGAGTCGTCGAGGACCTGCTGGTCATGAAATGCCGTGAAGGCTGTGGCGCATGCTGCATCGCCCCCTCCATCAGTTCGCCATTACCTGGAATGCCTAACGGCAAACCGGCGGGCGAACGCTGCCTGCACCTGTCGGTCGAACAGCTATGCCAGCTGTTTGGCCAACCGGAACGCCCAGCGGTGTGCAGTGATTTCAAGGCGGATCCGGATGTCTGTGGCACTGACCAGGCCGATGCGATCCGGTTGATCGGTTGGTGGGAGCAGATGACGGCGGCTTGATGGGCTTTACTATCAGAACTTCAACAATAAGGAATACAACGATGGGTTCGCTGAAACGAATGGCTGTGTTGTGCGGTTTTACAGTGTTGTTTGCTGCCACTGCCCAGGCTGAGGATTGGCAAGTCGCCAAGGACGAAGACGGTATCAAGGTGTCCCTGAGCGAAATTGCCGGCTCCAAGTACAAGGCGTATCGCGGTGTGACCGTGATCAAGGCGCCGGTCGCCAAGATCCAGGCCCTGCAGGAAGACGTGGCCGGTGCCTGCTCCTGGATCCATGAATGCAAATCGCAAAAACTGCTCAAGACCGAAGGTGACAAGAGCTGGACCTACACCCAGTTCAAGGCACCGTTCCCTGTGACCGACCGCGACTCGATCCTTGAGATCACCACGTCCAAGGCGGCTGACGGCACCGTGACCCGTAAACTGCTGGAAGTGCCGACCTACCAGCCGGAAGTCAAAGGCTACGTGCGCGTGGCCCAGGTAGATGGCTATTGGAAGCTGGTGCCCAAAGGCGACAACCAGACCGAAGTGACCTACCAGGTGCACACCGAGCCAGGTGGCAGCGTGCCGTCGTGGTTGGCCAACAAGTTCGTGGTGGACGCGCCGTTCAACACCTTGAAAGCGTTGAAAGAACACGCTGAAAAATAACCGCAGTTAATCGGGTGCCTCCTGACTTGAGTGGAACGTTTGCCGAGCCCTCAAGGTCCAGATAGTTGTAAGCCCACACACGGGTTTTATCGAGGAGGCACCGATGCAAACGTGGCAAATTACCTTCGTTGATGATCACGGCGTACAGTCCGTCGAGCAGTTCACCTGCGATCACAAGCCCAGCCTCGAAGATGCGGCACACATGATTCGTAACAAGCTCGTGCCCGTGGCTGCCGAGCTCGACCTCAATGACCTTGAGGGCCGTAAACCCGAGCCTACGGTCAAGATTCTCAAAGACCAGAACAGCATTCAAATCCTCGACATCTCGCCCGCCGCCTGAACATTCCCTGTATGTCATTCAAGCGCCTCTGGTGGAGGTGATAGCTTCGCGCTACTCTGCAAGTGAGATCAGCGAATGAATCGCTAAGGTCTGGTCTTGTCAGCTACATGCTTGTTTTCCCGCGGTGACGTTAATGCCGTAGCACCCGCGCCAGCAGGGCGCGGTCTTCGGGAAGCACGGAAAGTCTATCCATCAGTTTGAGGAGGACGTTTCATGAGCACAGCCTATCAAGAAGACATCAGCACCAACGTACTGCGCCGCATGAAAGAAGGCGGTTTCGACTTCTCACGTTTCCACCCCATTGAGTTCTACGCCATTTTCCCGGATGAGGAACGGGCGCGCAGGGCTGCGGGTCGATTTCGTGGGGAATCCCTGAATGCCCAGGTCAGCGCGCGCGATGATGGCGCCTGGTACCTGGAACTGAGCAAAATCATGTTCGCAACCTACGACGGCATAGGAGACTTCGAGCAAGACTTTGAAGCGGTGGTCGAGCCTTTGGGCGGGATCATCGAGGGATGGGGCGTCAAGCAGGAGGTGCGTGGGTTACCCATGTAGCGGCACTTTATGAGCAACACAGCGTATCGGCTGACCCTTTGGGTCGGCCGATTTTGTTTGTGCGCCAGGAATATTCGCGGAACTTGCGTTGCAGGTTCCTGCACCAAAAAAAAGCCACCCAAAGAGGGTGGCCTAAAGGGAAGAGCGGTTCGCTGAAGCTGTAGGACGCATCCTGTTCAGCAGATGGGAGTGATTATCCGCAGGGGCAGGCGGGCAGTGAAATCAACTCTGGCTATGCTGTTGATAGTCAAAGCCCGCATTGTGATGAAGCGCGGGACCTGACGCCGGGCATTCTGCGCACCAGGACGGTGCAGCTAGATTCCGGGGTTTATTCAACTCACTGATTTTTAAGTTTTTATGCCGCTGGCACGGGCCTTGCGATGGTTCTAGCGCCCGGGTGACAAGGAGTACGGCATGATCCGCACTTATTACGATGAAATGTACGACGGGGCAGGGCTGGTCCGCCCCCATTACCGCGAGTTCGCCCGCTGGTTGGCCGACACGCCGGCCGAGCTGCTGGCCCAGCGCCGGCGTGAGGCTGATTTGCTGTTCCACCGCGCCGGGATCACCTTCACCCTTTATGGGGACGAGCAGGGCACCGAGCGCCTGATCCCCTTTGACACCATCCCGCGCAGCATTCCGGCGAGTGAATGGCGGATCGTCGAGCGTGGCTGCATCCAACGGGTCAAGGCGCTGAACATGTTTCTCGCCGACCTGTATCACGAGCAGCGCATCATCAAGGCCGGGATCATCCCCGCCGAACAAGTGCTGGCCAACGAGCAGTACCAACTGGCCATGCAGGGCCTGAACCTGCACCGCGATCTGTATTCCCACATCTCCGGGGTCGATCTCGTACGCGATGGTGACGGCACTTACTACGTGCTGGAAGACAACCTGCGCACGCCGAGCGGCGTCAGCTACATGCTCGAAGACCGCAAGATGATGATGCGCCTGTTCCCCGAACTGTTCGCCGCCCAGCGCATAGCACCCATCGACCATTACCCCAACCTGCTGCTCGACACCTTGAAAAGCTCAAGCCCGCTGGATAACCCCAGCGTGGTGGTGCTCACACCGGGGCGCTTCAACAGCGCGTTCTTCGAGCATGCGTTTCTCGCGCGCGAAATGGGCGTGGAACTGGTGGAAGGCGCCGACCTGTTCGTGCGCGACGACCGCGTATTCATGCGCACCACCGACGGCCCCAAGGCTGTCGATGTGATCTACCGCCGCCTCGACGACGCGTTCCTCGACCCGCTGGCCTTCAACCCGGATTCCATGCTCGGCGTGCCCGGCCTGCTCGCGGCGTATCGCTCCGGCAATGTGGTGCTGGCCAACGCGATTGGCACCGGGGTGGCGGATGACAAGTCGGTGTACCCATTCGTCACCGAGATGATCCGTTTTTACCTGGATGAAGAGCCGATCCTGAAGAACGTGCCTACGTTCCAATGCCGCAAGCCTGACGAGCTGTCCCACGTGTTGGCCAACCTGCCCGAGCTGGTGGTCAAGGAAACCCAAGGCTCCGGCGGCTACGGCATGCTGGTGGGCCCGGCGTCCACCAAAGCCGAAATCGAAGCCTTTCGCGCCCGCATCAAGGCCAAGCCCCACGCCTATATCGCGCAACCGACGCTGTGTTTATCCACCTGCCCGACCTTCGTCGAAAACGGTATTGCGCCGCGCCATATCGACCTGCGGCCGTTTGTGTTGTCCGGCAAGGAAACCCGTGTGGTCCCCGGCGGCTTGACCCGCGTGGCCCTGCGTGAAGGCTCGCTGGTGGTCAACTCGTCCCAGGGCGGCGGCACCAAAGACACATGGGTGGTGGAGGACTGATGCCATGTTGAGTAGAACTGCCTCGGATTTGTACTGGATGTCGCGCTACCTGGAACGCGCGGAAAACCTCGCGCGCATGCTCGATGTCAGCTACTCGCTGTCGCTGATGCCCCAGGACGGACGCGGTGACGGCTTGCATGAGTTGGCGATGCCGCTGCTGATCACCGGCACCCTCGATGATTACCACGAGCGCCACGGCGAACTGCACGCCGAGCGCCTGCTGCACTTTTTCGCGCTGGACGCGGCCAACCCGGCCAGCATCTACAGTTGCCTCGGCGCCGCACGGGTCAGCGCCCATGCGGTGCGTGGGCGAATCACCGCCGACATGTGGGAAAACATCAACGCCACCTGGCTGGATATTCGCGATATTGCCCAGCAGGGGCTCAGCCGTTACGGCATGAGCCGGTTCTGTGAATGGGTCAAGGAGCGTTCGCACCTGTTTCGCGGCGCCACCTACGGCACCATCATGCGCAACGATGCGTTCCGTTTTATTCGCCTGGGCACGTTTATCGAGCGTGCCGAC
Organism: Pseudomonas sp. R76; assembly: GCF_009834565.1. Classification (GTDB taxonomy): domain Bacteria; phylum Pseudomonadota; class Gammaproteobacteria; order Pseudomonadales; family Pseudomonadaceae; genus Aquipseudomonas. Next base: position 5,138,993 of record NZ_CP019428.1, on the reverse strand, counting down.
AACACCCTGCGCCTGCTCGATGCGCGCTACGAAATGGCCGGCGATCAGGCCGCCGCCGTCAGTGACGGCACGGCCCACGCCTACTATCAGTGGAGCGCCTTGTTGCGCGCATTGTCGTCGTTCGAGGCCTACACCGAGATCTACCGCGACGCCCCCGGCGCCCGGCAAGTCGCGGAGTTGCTGCTGTTGCGTGCCGACGTGCCGCGTTCGCTGCGCGCCTGCAGCGAAGAGATCGACCAGATCCTCGCCAGCCTGCCAGGCCTTAACGGTCGCCCGGCCCAGCGCCTGGCCGCCGAGATGGACGCGCGCCTGCGCTTTACCGCGATTGACGAAATCCTCGAGGAAGGCCTGCACGCCTGGCTGACCGACTTTATCCCCTTGGTTCGCCAGTTGGGCGACGCCATCTACAGTTCCTACCTGGAGGCCGCATGAGACTCTCCATCAGCCACGAAACCACCTACCACTACGAAGACCAGGTACGCGCCAGCATCCAATACCTGCGCCTCACGCCCCACGACAGCGAGCGCCAGCACGTGCTCAGTTGGCAGCTGGATTTGCCGCGCCCGGTGCGCGCCCAGATCGACCCGTTTGGCAACATCCTGCATGTGCTGACACTTGACGAGCCCCACGACGCCATCATCATCGGCGCGCGTGGCCAAGTGGATATCGACGAATTGCGCGAGGCGGAGCACGAGAGCCAGTCGGCGTTTCCGTTCCTGCGCAGCACGCGCCTGACCGAACCTGACGAGGCCCTGCGTGGCTTTGCCGAGCAGCACTGCCATCTACGCCGTGACCGCACGGCATTGATCGACCTGATGCACGCGCTCAACCAGTCGATGGTCTACACGCCCGGCGCCACCGAAGTCGACACCTGCGCCGCCAAGGCCTTCGCCGGGCGTGCGGGTGTATGCCAGGACCATACGCATGCGTTCCTGGCGTGCGCGCGCAGCCTGGGGATTCCGGCGCGCTATGTGTCGGGGTATTTGTACTCGGAGGACAGCACGCACCTGGCCAGCCACGCCTGGGCCGAGGCCTGGCTGGATGACGCCTGGTACAGCTTCGATGTGACCAACCAATTGGCCCGGCCGGAGCGGCATTTGAAGTTGGCCGTAGGCCTGGATTACCTCGACGCCTGCCCGGTACGCGGCATGCGCCGGGGCGGCGGGCATGAGCAGATGCACGCCAAGGTGTTTGTGGCGCCGACGCCGGTGATTTTGGTGCAGCAGCAGTAATCTATAGAACGAAGCAGATCAAATGTGGGAGCTGGCTTGCCTGCGAAGGCGGCGGTTCAGCTGTAAATGGGTTAACTGACCGACCGCCATCGCAGGCAAGCCAGCTCCCACAGTAAACGGTGGTGTTTCCAGAGTCTTCGCCAGGCTCAAGGCTGCTGCTTACGTCCCGCCATATGCTTCAAATACCCCACCAGCAGATTCAGCTCGCCGTCCGGCAACACACTGGCGGCGAACGCCGGCATCTTTGCCTGTGGCCAATGCCGCAGGCTCTGCGGATCACGGATATAACGCTTGAGGAAATCCCCGCTGAAATACTCGGTGGGGTTGTAGGGAATATTCAGGTCCGGCCCCACCTGCGCATCGCCGGCACCGTTGAGGCGGTGACACGCCAGGCAGTTCTTCTGAAACAGCGCGAAGCCCTGGTTGACCGGGTCATTCGCGGCTAATTTCGGGTCCGGCAACAACGCCGGAAAACGTTCGGCTACCGTCTTCAATTGCTTGATCCCGGACATCTGGAACGGCCACTGCTCCGGGCTGATGTTCCCTGCCTGTGGGTCGGTCCATACCAGATAGAACGGCCCGGCGCTCGGCTTGCCCTCTGCCAGCGCGGGCCACGGATGGGCTGGGTCTTCCACCGCCAGCCAGGCGCGTGCGCCGTGTTTTTCCAGCAGTGGCGCCGCCGCCAGCTCGGCGGCGAACCCATCAAGGGCAACCGCTTGCAGGTGATTTTCAGGTTTCAAGCCTGGTAGGAGAGAGGCCATCGGCACCGCGCGATACG